>JAJRVX010000567.1:0-4015 GCA_024277095.1 Chloroflexota bacterium | reverse complement strand
TCTCGGCGATCGCTTTCTGGAGCAGCGCTTCCGCTTCCGCGACGAGGGCATTGGCCCCACGGATGGCTCGTGTCGCAATGTATCGGGACATATTTTCCCCCACCTCCCTCACTTAGCCACTTGCCCGTAAACCGCCTCGATCCGCTCCTCCAACGGGAGCTCCAGCAGTTCCGGCATGCGCCAGTCACCGCTCTTCCCCCACCTGGACGGATCATACTCGGGCAAGCCCAAGGCAGCTCGCTTTTTATCGATATGCGCCAGCGCTCGGCGGACGATCTCCTCAGCCTCCGGGACGAATTCCAGCCTGCCGCCGACCTTCTTCTCCCAGCCCTCGCTGATGAGCCGGGTCACCTCCTCGCTTCCGCGCACGGGCCCTTCACCGCCCATGATCACATAAGCCCCAGAGGCCACACAGTAGGTGGCGATGGCGAGAGCCTTCTCGCTCATCCACTCCGGCGCCATGCCCACCGCCGGGATATCGGCGATGTCCTCTCCAAGCCCGGTCTCAGTGGCCATCTGAGAGAGGACGGTGAGGATCCGGGAGTTGTCCACGCAGGAGCCCATGTGCAACACCGGCGGGATGCCGATGGCCTCGCAGACCTCCCGCAGGCCGGGCCCGGCCAGCTCCAGCGCGGTCTCGGGGGTCATATACCCCTGCTTGGCGCTGGCGATGGCGCCGCAGCCGGTCTCCACCACCAGCACATCGTTCTTAATGAACTCCGTCACCACGTAACGATGGAGCGAATCATGGCAGATCCGAGCGTTGTTACAGCCGATGTTGGCCACCACGCCCCGGATGCGGCCCGCGATGATCGCGTCGTTGAGCGGCCGGAAGGAGCCCCGATAGAAGCCTCCCAGGGCATAGTCGATGTACTCGTGGGAGAAGCCCGGCACCAACGAACTGCGCACGTCGGGGATCACGGTCTCCCCGCGCTCGGGGAAGCGATCGATGGCCCGCCGGATGATCTCCTTGGCGATCTCCAGCGCGTTGCGCTCGTCGAACTCGATATGGGTGGCGCCGGTGATCCTCACCTTCGGCGAGGTGGTGATCAGCTCCGTATGGAACTGCTCCGCCACAGGCACCAGCCCCTGCATGATGCACTGGACATCCACCACCATCGCCTCCACCGCTCCGGTGAGGATGGCCAGCTCCTGCTGGAGGAAGTTGCCCGCCAGGGGGACGCCCTCCCGTACCAACGTCTCGTTGGCGGTGCAGCAGATGCCCGCCAGATTGATGCCCTTGGCCCCCTTGCTCTTGGCGTACTCGATCATCTCGGGGTCCTGCGCCGCGGCGACGATCATCTCCGACAGGGTGGGCTCATGGCCATGGATGATGATGTTGACCATGTCCTTCTGCAGCACCCCCAGGTTCGCCTCGGATCGGATCGGGGCGGGCGTGCCGAAGAGGATGTCCGAGAGATCGGTGGCCAGCATGGAGCCGCCCCACCCATCGGCCAGCGCGCAGCGCATCGCCTGGTCCAGCAGATGCTCAGCGTCCTGGTCGTTGCCGATGTGCGTACGGTGCAGCAGGTCCACCACCTCACGGTCGATGCTTCGAGGGGCAAGCCCCAGCTCACGCCAGATCCTCTGTCGCTTCTCCGGGGCACGCTTCAGGTAGAGGATCTCCCCCTCGATGCGCCCGAACTCCTTCAGGGCCGCCAGGGCCACATCCTGGGCGATCTCCGAGATCTCCCGTCCGCCGGTCTCGACGCCCAGATACCCGGCGACCTCCAGCAGCTTGTACGGATCACGGATCTTATAGTCGGGGGCGTCTCCTTTGGCCGCCTCCAACAAGGTGTAGGCCAGGTCACGGCCATGGTCTGAGTGGGAAGCGACGCCCACCGCCACAGCGCGGGCGAAGTTGCGAGCCACGATCGTATCTCGCGTCGCCCCGCACACGCCATATTCGGTCTTGCCCACCAGCCGGCAGGGGCCCATCGCGCAGTTCCGGCAACACAGCGACTCCGCGCCGATGGGACAGGGGACGATCTCGTCGGCCCGGGCGAAGGCGGTCTCCACCTCCAGCTGGAGCGCCCGCTCCAGAAGGGCAATCGCAGCCTCGTCTCGGCTGGCCTCCTCGGGCCTGCGTATCTTCTTCTTCGCCATGTCTTATCCTCCTCACACAGGGGGTCAACTCTTCTAGTATCTACGAAACTCTCCCGACATCTCAATATCCGCCTGATTGGTCTCGGTCATCCGGAAGCCCAACACTTCCCACTTCGGATCGCGACGCTTCTCGGTGGGTTGTACGAGGATGGGGGGCTCCCCTTCGCCCACCGGGTAGCCGGCATCGGCTAGGGCCTGCTCAATGGCCGCACGATCGATCTTGGCCGGATCATAGGTGACCAAGACTTGCTTCCAGGCCGAGCTGATGTAGAACTCCTCGACCCCGTCCAGGCCGGCCATCACGTCTCGCACCTTGAGAACATGATGGTCCGCCCAGAGGGAGGGGACATCCAACACGACCTTTTCCATATCATTACCTCCTTGCGCCGTAGCTCTTAGGAAACATCCTGAGGACCTTCGTCTTCAAAAGCGCCCCTGCGCCACCCGATGCGGAGGGCATCGCGTCGCCCTCTCACTCCGAGTCCGGGGACGCCTCAGCATCCGCGTCGTCATCCACCCGGCCGTGCGGTCGCAGGTAGACCGGCGGCGTGCGGTACGGAGCGGCCTGATCACGTACAACGCCTCGCATGATATCACCGGAGACGTGCATGAGCGTGTCATTGAAGTCCGGGTCGATGCCCATGCTCGCCAGGCAGGGATAATGATGATGAAACATGCCCGCTTGATGCTCCGCCTCGTCCACGTGCACGCCGACCAGCTTCTCCGCCACGAAGCGGGCGCACCCGCACGCGGCATCCCGGATCACCTCGACCGATTCGATCGTCTTGCCGTCCTCCCCCACGTGGATACGCAGATCGGGCCGGCCGAACTGCTTCGCGAAGGCGGCGATAACGGGATGATCATACGAGCGCGCATAAGAGCGCACGTTATAGCTGGATTCGGTGAGGGAGCAGAACGGTTTCGGGAAGACAGCAGCCACGCCCGCCTGTTTCAGCCAACCCGCTATTTGACGCGCCAGCCCCGAGGGGAGCCACTCCTCGCGATCGATGGGAGCGATGACCGCCTGGGCGCCCACCGCCTCGGCCAACTCCGGCAGCAACACGGCCGTCGCGGGCACCTGTCCCAGCGACAGGATGAGATCGGCCGGCGGTAACCCCGGCGGCACAAACGCCTCGGGCTCATCCATCGCCTCGTCGAGGGAGATCGTGGCCGGCGCATTCCATACCACCAAACGCCAATCCAGCGGCATATGCCGCCGCACGTTCTCCGCGATCCGACGCCCATATTCCCCCTGAACAATCGCCAGAATACGCACGCTCGCAATCCCCTTCCTTAAACGCTAACTCTTGAAAGCCTTCAGGGGGACGACGCGTGCGCCGTCCCCCTTCCCACCGCTCACGGATCAGAAGAGCCCGACCACGCGGCCGTTCTCGTCGATATCCACATTCATGAAGGCGGGTCGAGAGGGCAACCCGGGCATGGTTCGCATCTCCCCGCACAGCGGGTAGATGAACCCGGCGCCCACGGAGGCCCGCACCTCACGTACCGGCAGGCGGAACCCGCGCGGCACCCCCTTCCAGGCGGGGTTGTGGCTCAGCGAGAGATGGGTCTTGGCCATGCAGATGGGCAGATTCCCATAACCCGCCTTCTCATAGGCCGCGATCTGGCGCTCCGCCTTGGTCTCATAATCCACGCCGTCCGCCAGGTACACCTTCGTCGCGATGGCCTCGATCTTCTGCTTGATGGACCACTCCAGCGGATAGAGGAACTGGAAGTTGGACGGTTTATCACAGGCGGCCACCACCGCCTCGGCCAGCTCCAGCGCCCCCTCGCCGCCGCGAGCCCAATGCTCGGAGACGGCCGCCGCGTCCGCGCCGGCCTCCTCGGCCACCCGCTTGACCAGGGCCAGCTCCGCATCGGTATCGTGCGGGAAGCGATTCGCCGCCAC
>JAJRVX010000566.1:0-3064 GCA_024277095.1 Chloroflexota bacterium | reverse complement strand
GGGCAGGTGAGCGCGGACTTCCACCAGGATTTCGTGATCCCTAAGGCCAGCTTCTGGCTGGACGGCCGTCCGGTGATGGAGAATGGTCAGCTGTTGATCGAGGAGGCGTAACCGTATGGAGCTCGCGATTGGCACGGAGCCCACTCCGACGTATCTGTCGTTTGAGCTGGCTCGCGGCGCGCGTCGGCTGATCGAGGATGTGATGCTGGTGAAGCCGGGCGAGAACGTGGTGATCACCGTGGACACCTCCAGCGATTGGCGGGTAGCCGAAGCCACGGCCAGGGCCGCGTTCGCGGCGGGCGCCAGCCCGGCCGTCGTCTGGTACGAGGGGCGCCCGGACGCGGTCATGGAGCCCCCGCCTCCGGTGGCGGGAGCCATCGCCCGCGCCGATGTGTGGATCGAGTACGCCGTGGCGTACATCCTGCATACGGAGGCGTACAAGGCCGCGCTGGCGAACGGATGTCGCTACATCTGCCTGACCGGCATGGATGTGGACATGATGGTCCGCACCATCGCCAATGTGGATTATCCCAAGATGATCGAGCTCAGCCACGTGTTGGGAGCGGCCATCGCCCAGGCGGACGAGATCCGGGTCACTAGCCCGGCGGGCACAGATCTGGTAGCGCGCATGGGCGGACGCAAGATCCGCTACTCCGGCAAGCTGGCGGATACGCCTGGCGAGCCCATCATGCTGGGCGGACAGATCTCCTGGTGCCCGCTGGAGGAGACCATCAACGGCACGCTGGTGTTCGATGGCGCCCTCTGGCCTCCCAAGGAGATCGGCCTGCTCCGTCAGCCCGTGCGCCTGACGGTGGAACAGGGTCGTGTGACCCGGGTGGAGGGAGGACCCGAGGCGAAGGTGCTGGAGCGCTGGTTCGCCTCCTTTGACAATCCGAACATCTATCGCATCGCGCACTACTCGCTGGGGTTCAACCCCGGCGTGACCCGGCCCACGGGGCGCATCGTCGAGGATGAGCGGGTGTTCGGCTGCATCGAGTTTGGCATCGGCAGCCAGGGGAAGCAGATCGGCGGTCCGGGCTGGGATGCCGGGGGGCACACCGATGGCATCGTGCTCAACCCGTCCATCTACCTGGACGGCGAGCCGCTGGAGGAGGAAGGGGTGTACGTCCGACCGGACGTCGTGGCCGCCTGTCGCGCGTTGGGCGTGCCAGGGTACTGAGTTTGGGGAATGGTGATTATGGGGACCGCAAACAGACTGTACGAGCAGCCGCTCACCATGGAGGTCGCCCGCATGGCCGCTTTCGGCGGCGCGGTGTTGGGCGGCGGTGGCGGCGGTGACATCGAGAATGGGCTTCAGCTGGCGCAACTGGCGCTGGAGATGGGACAGCCGCGCGTCCTGCCGGCGGATTCGCTGGCGAACGATGTGCTCGTCGTGACCGTCTCCGCGGTGGGGGCCCCGGCCGCGTCGGAGCAGTTCATCAAGCCGATCGATTACGTGGACGCCTTGAACCTCTTGCAGGAGCACATGGACAAGCCGGTGGGCGGGCTCATTACGAATGAAAACGGCGGCATGGCCACCGTCAATGGCTGGCTGCAATCGGCGCTTTCAGGCCTGCCCGTGGTGGATTGCCCGTGCAACGGCCGCGCACATCCTACCGGGCTGATGGGGGCGATGGGGCTGGACGAGCTTCCGAACTATGTCTCTCGCCAGGCGGCGGTGGGTGGTAACCCTCACGCCGGTCGTCGGGTGCGGCTGTACGTGGAGGGCGATCTACGTCGCGCGGCGCGATTGGTGCGCCAGGCCGCGGTGGAGGCGGGCGGCTTGGTGGGGGTGGCCCGCAATCCGGTCACCATGGCGTATGCGCGGGAGCATGGCGCGCCGGGGGCGCTAGCCCGGGCGGTAGAGGTCGGCCAGGCCCTGTTGGCGGCGCCCGACCCGGAGGCCGCGGCGCAGGCGGTGGCGGAGACGTTGGGCGGGCGGATCGTCGCTCGCGCCCGGGTCACCCGGGTGGACCTGGTCACCCGAGGGGGGTTCGACGTCGGGACCGTGTACCTGGAGGAGGATCTGCAGCTGACCTTCTGGAACGAGTACATGACCCTGGACCGTCGGGGGGAGCGATTGGGGACGTTCCCTGATCTCATCGCCACGCTGGCGGCTGACGAGCCCCGCCCGCTGTCCTCGGCGGAGGTGAAGGAGGGGCAGGAGATCTTTGTGTTGCACGTCCCGCGCTCCCGCCTGCGACTGGGATCGGGGATGAGGCGGCCCAACCTGCTGCGGGCGGCGGAGGAGGCGGTCGGCCGACCGCTGGTCTCCTTCGTGTTTCCCGAGGAGGGTTCTGGGCGCTGAGGGCGGTGCTCGCTTCGCCTCTCCGATCGGATCATAAGGCGTTACCACAGGGGGGATACCGCGAAAGTGTCGATGGGTTAAGGCAAAAACGTCAGCTTCGGCCACCGGGGAGGCCCGGAGGGGCTTGCCCCTCCGGAGAACTCCTTTCCCCCCTGCCCTTGGCCCGCTATCCCCAGCCTCCAGACCAGGTTCAGGCTGGGACCAGGCAGGCTGGCAGCAGAAGGGGAGGGCAGGGCACCTCGCCCCTGCGACTTGTGGTCACCGACAGTTTGGCGTTATACCCTGACAATTGGGGTGGATTACTTCGTCGTCTCGTTGGATCAGAAGCACCTGATCGGGAATCCCAGGACGAACCGGCCTCCATTTCCAGTAGGGATGCCGGAGGATTTCCTGGAATGGTATCGGGGGCAGCTCGCGGAGCTAAGTTGAGGGGGGATCTGTGACGCTCAAGCAGGCTATAGAAGCGTATGAGCTGTTGGACAGCGCGCTTGTGGATGGCGATCATGTGGCAGCCCTATTGCATAACCGAGGGCTGACGGTGGAGACGTTCACCGTGGAGGGCGATAGGGGGCGCACGGACTTCGTGCGGGCCGTCCTGTACGGGGAGCGGGGAAAGCGGACCGGTGGAGACGCCCCCACGTTGGGCATCATCGGCCGGTTGGGTGGCATCGGCGCCCGGCCGACGGCTCTGGGACTGGTGTCGGACGCGGATGGGGCGATCACGGCCATCACCTGCGCGCTGAAGCTGGCCGATCT
>JAJRVX010000565.1:0-5811 GCA_024277095.1 Chloroflexota bacterium | reverse complement strand
GAGCGACGTCGGGAGCGGCTGGTGGCCTTCGCCCGCCGTCGGCTGCGCGCTCAATTGGAGCAGCGCGGCGCCTCCCGGGCGGAGATCGAAGCCGCCGACGAGGTTCTGGATTCCGAGGTGTTGACCATCGGCTTCGCCCGGCGCTTCGCCACGTACAAGCGGGCGACGCTGCTGTTGCGCGATCCAGAGCGGCTGGCGCGCATCCTCAACGCCCCCGACCGACCGGTGCAGATCATCTTCGCCGGCAAGGCGCATCCACGGGATAACGCGGGCAAGGAGCTGATCCGACAGGTGGTGAGCCTGGCCCGGCAGGAGGAGTTCCGACGACGGATCATCTTCCTGGAGGACTATGGCATGGCCGTGGCCCGCTATCTGGTGCAGGGGGCCGACGTGTGGCTCAACACGCCGCGTCGGCCACGAGAGGCCAGCGGCACCAGCGGCATGAAGGCGGCCGCCAACGGCGTGCTCAATCTGAGCACGCTGGACGGTTGGTGGGACGAGGCCTTTCAGCCGGAGGTGGGCTGGGCCATCGGGCGGGGGGAGATGTACGATGATCCCGATTACCAGGATCAGGTGGAGGCCGAGGCGCTCTATGACCTGCTGGAACAGGATGTGGTGCCCACCTTTTACGATCGTGGGGCCGACGGGTTGCCGCGCCGCTGGATCGCTCACATGAAGGCGTCCATTGGCAGCCTGTGCCATTTCTTCAATACCCATCGCATGGTGCGGGAATATGCGGAGCGCTTTTATCTCCCCGCCGCCGATCGTTATCGGCAGCTCACGGAGGGGGAGATGGCCCGAGCCAGGGCGTTGGTGGGCTGGAAGGCTCGGATTCGGGAGAATTGGGCGCAGATTCGGATCGAGGTGGTCGATGCCGGGCCCGCCACGGAGTTGCAGGTCGGTGACGAGATCCACGCGCGGGCGCGAGTGCACCTGGGCGCTCTCTCGCCGGACGACGTGCGGGTGGAGCTTTACCTGGGGCGGGTGGACGCTGACGGCGGGATCGTGGAGGCGGAGGCGGTACCGATGCGGCCCGCGGGGCCGGATGGCGATGGGGTGTATCTCTTCGAGGTCGGCGCTGTCCCCTGTCGCAAGAGCGGCCTGCACGGGTACACGGTGCGGGTATTGCCCCATCACCCCGATCTGCTATCTCCGTTCCTGCCGGGCCTCATCGCCTGGGCCGGGGCCGGCGTGTGAGAAAGGTGGGGATGTAGGATGAGCATGCACTCTCAGCCAACCCGGGTAGCTATCGTGGGCGCCGGTCATGTGGGCGCCACCTTTGCCTACGCTTTATTGCTCGGCGGCCTGGCGACGGAGATCGTGTTGGTCGACATAAATCGTGATCGAGCCGAGGGCGAGGCCATGGACCTGAACCACACGGTCCCCTTCGCCCATCCAACCCGCATCTGGGCCGGCGATTACGCCGACTGCGCCGGGGCCATCGTGACCGTTATCGCCGCCGGCGCAGCGCAGAAGCCGGGGGAGACCCGTCTGGACCTGGTGAGGAAGAACGCCGCCATCTTCCGACAGATCGTGCCCCAGGTTGTGCAACACAACCCGGAGGGCATTCTGCTCATCGCCACCAATCCGGTGGACGTGCTGACCTACGTCACCTGGAAGCTCTCCGGGTTGCCGGCGCAGCGGGTCTTGGGGTCCGGTACGATCCTGGATACGGCTCGCTTCCGTTACCTTCTGAGTCAGCACTTTGGGGTAGATCCGCGTAGCGTGCACGCCTATATTATCGGCGAGCACGGCGACAGCGAGGTGCCGGTGTGGTCGCTGGCCAACATCGCCGGGATGCGATTGCCCGCTTTTTGCGCTGTGCACGGGTTGACCTACGACCGGGCGGCCATGGACGAGATCTTCCGCCAGACCCGGGACGCCGCTTATCACATCATCGAGCGCAAGGGAGCGACCTACTACGCCGTGGCGGCGGGGCTGATGCGGATCGTGGAGGCCATCCTGCGAGACCAGAGCACGGTGCTCTCGGTCTCCAGCCTCATTGAGGATTACTACGGCATCCGGGACGTCTGCTTCAGCCTGCCCACGGTCGTGGATCGGGGTGGCGTGGAGCGGGTGTTGCGACTGGATCTGGCGCCGGAGGAGATCGAGGGGCTGCGCCAGTCCGCTCAGGTGCTGAAGACGACCCTCGCTCAATTGGACCTGGAGGGGCTATGAAGCGGATTGCCGTGTTGACCAGCGGGGGCGACGCCCCCGGTATGAACGCCGCTATCCGGGCTGTGGTGCGCAGCGGCCTGGCGAAGGGATGGGAGATCTTCGGCGTCCGGCGCGGCTATGCCGGCCTCATCGCCGGCAATTTCGTGCCCCTGGGCGCCCGGGACGTGGGCGGCATCATCCAGCAGGGAGGCACGGTGTTGGGCAGCGCTCGCTGCCCGGAGTTCAAAACCGAGGATGGGCGGCTGAAGGCGCTGCGGGAGCTTCACCGGCGTGAGGTAGAGGCTCTGGTGGTGATCGGCGGCAACGGGTCGCAGGCGGGCGCCCACGCGTTGTCTCAGATGGGCTTCCCGGTGGTTGGCGTGGCCTCTACCATTGACAACGATCTCTACGGGTCGGAGATCACCATCGGGGTGGATACCGCTCTCGATGTCGCCCTGGAGGCCATCGATCGGCTGAAGGTGACCGCCTCGTCTCATCAGCGGGCCTTTCTGGTGGAGGTCATGGGGCGCGATTGCGGGTATCTGGCCCTGATGGCCGGCATCGCCGGCGGGGCCGAGGCGATCGTGATCCCGGAGGTGGAGACGGATCCCGAGGCTGTGGCCGCCGAGCTACGTGCCGCCTACGAGCGGGGCAAGACCCATGCTCTGGTGGTGGTCGCCGAGGGCGCCCGGTACAACGTGGCGAACGCCGTTTCGCCGGGGAGCTCGGAGCAGTCCCTGAGCGGGGCCGAGGGGTTGGCCCGTTACTTTCAGATGCATCGCGAGCGGCTGGGCTTCGAGCTGCGGGTGACCACCCTGGGGCATGTGCAACGCGGTGGAGCGCCCGGTGCTTTCGATCGGCTGCTGGCCACCCGACTGGGCGCGGCCGCAACAGAGCATCTGGCCCAGGGCGAGCACGGGGTGCTGGTGGGCCTGCTCAAGGGCGAGGTCTCCGCCACCCCGTTGGACGAGGTGGTCGCCAATGAGAAGCCGCTGGATCTGCGTCTGCTGGAGCTGGCGCAGGTGTTGGCGAAGTAGGCAGTGGCGGTTACGCGGTTATGGTCAGGAGGTGAGACGCACGGTGGGGTTCCATACCTGTCTGGTATCTGGATTTTCGATGAGCGTTAGCAAAGGATGAGATATGTCTTTCCGCAATTCCTCAGATGAGGCGGAGTTCGAGCAGCTCGAACGCTATCGGGCGGGCTTCTCCCGGTGGTTTTCGGGACGTAGCGGGATTTTCTATGCGGGGATCCTCGCCGTCGCGTTGATCCTCTGGCTGGCCACAGGGATCTACCAGGTGCAGCCAGGTGAGGAGGGCGTCGTTCGCACCCTTGGCCGGTATACGGGGACCACCAGCTCCGGCCTTCACTACCGCCTGCCCTGGCCGATCCAGACGGTGACGGTGGTGGACGTCGAGAGCATACGCCGGATGGAGGTGGGGTTCCGCACCCTGCCCGGTGGAGACAAACGGGAGGAGCTGAGCGAAGCGCTGATGCTGACCGAGGACGAGAACATCGTCCAGGTCGAGCTCCTGGTCCAATACCGTGTTGGTGATGTGCGCGCCTTCGTCTTCAACGTCCAGGAGCCCGAGCGGGTCCTTCGCACCACCACCGAGGTGGCCCTGCGCAGTGCCGTGGGGCAGATGACCATCGACGCGGTCATCACGGAGGAGCGGGCTCGGGTCCAGGAGGAGACGCGTACTTTCCTGGCTCGGCTCTTAAAAGAATATGGCACGGGCATCCTGGTGACGGACGTCCGCCTCCAGGTGGCCGATCCTCCCGCGGAGGTGCGTGACGCCTTCCAGGAGGTGGTGCGCGCCCGGGCCGACAGGGAGCGCCTGATCAACGAGTCACAGGCTTACCAGAATGATGTGGTCCCCCGGGCCCGGGGGGAGAAGCAGAAGCTGATCGAGGAGGCCGCTGCTTTCAAGGAGAAGCAGGTGCTACAGGCCACCGGCGATGCCGAGCGTTTCCTGTCAATTCTCAAGGAATATCGCCTGGCCCCGGAGGTCACGCGGGAGCGAATGCATATCGAGGCCCTGGAGACCGTTCTGGCCAGGGTGGAGTTGATCCTGTTGGATACGGGCACCAGCGGTAGCCCGGTCCTGCCCTTCCTGCCCTTGAGGGACCTGACCGGCCCGAATACGGGCCTGGGAGAGGAGTAAATATCGTGAATACGCGCATCCTTCGTGGCCTGAGCATCCTTCTGATCCTTGTGGTGATCCTCGCCAGCCAGGCCGTCTTCATCGTGGACGAGACCAAGCAGGCCATCGTCCTCCAGTTCGGTGATCCTATCCGCACCATACGGGATCCTGGCCTGGCTACGAAGCTACCCTTCATTCAGAACGTGCTCTATTTTGAGAGGCGCGTCCTCTCCAGCGACGCGCCGCCTCAGGAGTACCTGACCACGGACAAGAAGCGGCTGGTGGTGGACCATGTGACCCGATGGCAGATCACCGATCCCCTCCTCTTCTACAAGACGGTCAGCACGGAAGCCCGGGCCCGAGCCCGCCTGGACGACATCGTCTTCTCCGAGCTGCGGCGGGAGCTGGCCACGGTCGACTTCGTCGACGTCATCTCCCAGGAGCGGGAGAATATCATGGAAAGTGTAGCTCGCTCCTCGGCGGAGAACGCCAGGGAGTTCGGCATCGAGCTCGTGGATGTCCGCATTCAGCGGGCTGATCTGCCGGAGGTGGTGCAGCAGAGCGTCTTCAATCGGATGCGGGCGGAGCGTCAGCGAGAATCCTCCCTGTTCCGGGCGGAGGGCGAGGAGCAGGCGGCGATTATTCGCGCCCGAGCTGATCGCAATGAGACGGTTATCCTGGCCGAGGGCTATCGGGAGGCCCAGCGCCTTCGCGGTGAGGGGGAGGCCATAGCGATCAGCATCTACGCCCAGGCTCTGGAGCAGGACCCAGAGTTCTACGCCTTCCTGCGGCGATTGCAGGCTTACAAGACCACCCTCAAAGCCGGGGACACCGTCGTCGTCCCCGCCAATTCCGACTTTTTCCGTTATCTGACCAACGCCCGACTGGGAACGGCCAGCGGCGAGGCGGGCGCGGCCGGCGAGGGCCCATGAGTGGGAAGGCTCGTACCCTTGATCTGACTCCCGGACAGCTCGGCTGAGCGAGAGCGCACGAGGCTTCGCTGGCAGGGGCTCAGCGCCGCTGAGCCCCTGCCTCTGATGAGTGTTTTGCAGGGAAGTGATGCCCCCTGGGGCGTGACGATGGATCTGTAAAGAAGGAGCGAAAGCAATGACGAGCAAGAAAATACGCGTGGCCGTCAACGGCTACGGGGTCATCGGCAAGCGGGTGGCCGATGCCGTTCGAGCGCAGCCCGACATGGAACTCGTCGGCGTGGGCGATGTCGTCAGCGACTATCGGGTGAAGGCCGCCGTCGTCCTCGGCCTGCCCGTCTACGCCTCGCTGCCGGAGAGGGTGGACGAGATGAGGGCGGCCGGCATCCCGGTGGTGGGCACGCTGGATGACCTGCTGGCCCAGGCGGATGTGGTGGTGGATTGCACGCCCAAAGGGATCGGCGCCAGGAACCTGGAGCGCTATCGGGCCGCTGGCGTGAAGGCCATCTACCAGGGTGGCGAGAAGCACGAGCTTACCGGCCACTCCTTCGTGGCCCAGGCGAACTACGAGACGGCCCTGGGG
>JAJRVX010000564.1:0-12492 GCA_024277095.1 Chloroflexota bacterium | reverse complement strand
TAACCTTGCTCCGCCTGGCAGGCTGGCAATCCATCCCGGACGCCTTCCGTCATTATCGCGCCTCCCTCAAGGAGTCCCTTCAGCTCATAGGCTTGCTGCCTGCCCCAACTTGACTTTGAAAAGACCCTGTGGAGAGGTAGTGTATCCAAAATGGTGGAAATTCCGCCAGGCCCATCGCAAGCCCACAGGGGAGGTGCGGAGGGACCTCCCTCCGCCAAAACATCCTCTTTTTCCGCTTTGCACCTGTCCTTTCCCGGCCTGACTCGGGTGGGCAAGGCCGGGCAAGGCAGGTGAGGGGCGGAAACCGGGAGATTCCTTTTGAGGGGCTGCGCCCCTCAAAGCTCCCTGCTGTATTTCCACCGAAAAAGATACACTACCGATGGAGAGTGCATCCTTTATTGGTGCAGGATCTGGGGGATGGATCCGCACCCGGCGACACCCAGGAGGAAACCGGACACGCCGCCGGGAACGCTACTTCCGCTTGCGTGCACGCGGCAGGGGATATCCCAAGTAGCGCAGCGCCTTCTCATCGCGCCGCCAGCGAGGCCGCACCTTGACCCACAAGTCGAGGTAGACCCGGGTCCCCAAAAGTTGCTCGATCTCCTGCCGCGCCGCCTGGCCGATACGCTTCAACATGCTGCCCTCGCGCCCCAGGACAATCCCCTTGTGGCTATCTCGCTCCACATAGATGGTGGCGCTGATGTAGGTCATCTCGGCCGAGCGCTCTTTGAACTCATCGACCACGACGGCGACCCCGTGCGGGACCTCCTGGCGGAGATGGTGCAACGCCTGCTCACGAATCAACTCGGCCACGATGAAACGCTCCTGTTGATCGGTGATCTGATCGGGCGGGTAATAGCGCGGCCCCAGCGGCAACAGCGAAATCAACAGGTCCAGCAGCTCATCACGACCATCGCCGCGCACGGCCGAGATCAACATCCAGGGCGGATCGAGCTGCTCCGGGGCCGCCCGGCCCAACAGCTCCCGGTAGAGCGTCGTCCGATCCGACATATCCTCAGGCGCCAGCAGATCCACCTTGTTCATGCCCATGACCAGCGGCGCCGGGTGCCTGCGCCTCGCCAGCAGGTCGGCGATCTCCTCGTCCTCCTCCGTGGGAGGCACGGAGACGTCCACCAGCCACAGCACCACATCCGCATCCGGGATCGCGATGAGGGCCTGCTCCCGCATGTACTCGCCCAGCTTGTGCTTGGGCCTGTGAATCCCCGGCGTATCGACGAAGATGATCTGCGCATCCGGCCGGGTGAGGATCCCCAACAGGCGATTGCGCGTCGTCTGGGGCTTCGGCGAGACGATGGCGACCTTCTGCCCCAGGTAGGCGTTCATCAACGTGGACTTGCCCACATTGGGGCGCCCGATGACCGCCACGAAGCCGGACCGATGATCCTCCGGCAGCTCCTCCGGCCCCGGCAACAGATCCTGTATATCACTCACGGCTGCAACCCCTCGAGGTGGAACGGGTTGAAGTTCGTATCATAGTCGAAGTAATCCTCACGCTCCACTCGCTTCAGCGTGTTCACCACGCGATAGGTCAGCGGGGTGAACAATGCCTCGATCCCCACCTTGAAGATATAGTTGGAAACGATGATGCTCAGCGCCACAGACCAGGGGAAGACGCCAAAGGCGGACGCGATCACGACGAAGAGCACGGTATCCACCCCCTCGCCCACCAGCGTGGAGCCGATGGTGCGCGTCCACAGCCACCGCCCGCCGGTCCAGATCTTCATCTTCGCCAACGTGTAGGAGTTGGAGAACTCGCCGGCGAAATACGCCACCAGGCTGGCCAGGATGATGCCGCCATTGCTCACCCCGCCCAGGATGGCATCGTAGGCCTCCTGCCCCGCATACACCTCCCAGGAGGCCTCGCCGGGCAGCCGGGCGACCACCCAGAAGGTCACCCCCATCAGCGCGGCACACGCGAAGCCGGTCCAGATCACCCGCCGCGAGCGCCGATACCCATACACCTCCGTGAGCACATCTCCGAAAATATAAGAGATGGGGAACAACAGGGTTCCCGCGTCGAAGGCCAGGGGCAGGCCGAACAACGAGACGCCCCAATCGATGATCTTGGCCGAGGAGGCGATGTTGCTCACCAACAGAACGGTCACGAACAGCGCCATCACCAGATCGAAATACTTGTAGGGACGATCCATATCAGCCCTCAACCTCTCCATCCGTAGCGGTACGCGTTGGGTCCCGCCCGGATCACGAGTCCCCCACAGAAGCGGGCCGGGCAGGGACGGGACGATCCTCCCACAAACGGCAGAAGGCGCACAGCCCCGGCGCCGTCGTCGGCTGCCCACACCGCTCGCACGGATGCAGATCGATATCCCCCCTTCCGCCGAAGGTGATCTGTCCCCGCCGTCGCGCCTCCAGGAACTGGAGATAAAATTGGTGCTTGGCGCCGGGAGATCTATGCTCTAGTTGATTGAGCAGTTCCTTGTAATAGATCGTCTTGGCCCCCACCGAATAGGGACACTCCTCATAAATATAGTCGATGCCACGGATCAGCGCGTAGGCCGCCACCTCCCGCTCGTAGAACCGGCACAACGGCTTCACCTTTCGAGCCAATCCCTCCCCTTCCTCCAGAACGGGCGCCTGCCGCGCCAGATAGCCGGTCTGCCAGTGCAACACGTTCTGGAAGAGCACAGCCGCCTCATCATCCAGGTTGTGCCCAGTCGCCAACGCGAAGTACCCCCCCTCCAACGCCACCCGGTTCATAATGTGGCGCTTGGCCAGCCCGCACACCGCACATGGCTTGCCGCGCCCTCGCCGCGTGCGCCGGGCCAGATCCGGGATGGACTCGCCATACGTCTCCCGCATGTCCACAATGTGCAGCTGACGATCCGGATACCGGGCGTGGAAGGCCCGCACCTTCTCCAGGGATACGTCCGAGTAGCCCGGCTCGTCATCGATTCCCAGCCCGATGTACAACCCATCCGCCTCATACCCCAAGCGCAACAACACATCCCAGAGACTGAGGCTGTCCTTGCCTCCTGACACGGCCACCAACACCCGATGCTCTCGCCGAAACATCCGATACTTCTCGATGGCCCGCTGAGTCTGGTTGATGAACCACTCCAGATAATGGTCCTCACACAACGCCAGCTTGTGGTGCCGCATGTTGATCACGGCACGGGCGCCACACTTCCGACACCGCATCCCTCTCATACCCTCTTCTCCTTACGCCTACCCGACAGGCGTACCCCAGACGAAAGATGATGACAGATCAACGGGAAACACCCAGGGGAGAGCCATCTCCCCCCGAGATGACGGCGACCAGCTTGATCTCGTCGTCGTCCCGGGTGATCTCCTCCTCGTTGATCACCTTCCCATCACGCGTCGCCAACACGCTCTCCGGATTCAAGCCGACCTTCAAGATGGCATCCCGTACGGTCATGCCCCCCTTCAACTCCCACACCTTATCCCGATAGATCAACTTCATAGGATCCCTCCTTCCATAGTGGAGAAAAGCATCCCTACGATTCTAACCGAATGCCCCACCGCCGGTCAAAACGCGGCGGGGCAGAGTCAGGCTCTGCCCCGCCGGACCATCTCCGCAACCACGAGGTCCTCATTTCACCAGAGGACCGGCGTTCCGGATCTCCTCCGAGACCTCACTTGCGAACTGGGCGAAGTTCTCATGGAACATGCGGGCGAGCTCTCTCGCCTGCCGATCGTACGCCTCCGGATCGGACCAGGTATCCCGCACGCGCAGCACCTCGTCCGGGATGCCCGGGCAGGTGGAGGGCACCTGCAGACCGAAGATGGGATCCTGCACCATGGGCACATCATCCAGGGCCCCGGCCAGCGCCGCCCGCACCATGGCTCGCGTGTAGCGGATCTCGATGCGGCGGCCAACGCCGTAAGGCCCACCCGTCCAGCCGGTGTTGATGAGCCAGACCTTCACGTTGTGCTTGCGAATTCGCTTCCCCAGCAGATCGGCGTAGACCCTCGGGTGCAGCGCCATGAAAGGGGCGCCGAAGCAGGTGCTGAACGTGGCCTGCGGCTCCGTGATCCCCTTCTCCGTGCCGGCCACCTTCGCCGTGTACCCCAGCAGGAAGTGGTACATCGCCTGTTCGGGCGTCAGCCGGGCGATGGGCGGCATCACCCCGAAAGCATCCGCCGTCAGGAAGACGACGTTGTTGGGATGCCCCGCCATCCCGGATTCCACGATGTTCGGCAGATAATTGATGGGATAGGAGGCCCGGGTGTTCTCCGTCAGGGAATCGTCGTCCAGGTCCACGCGCCGTGTGCGCACGTCCATGGCCACGTTCTCCAGGATCGTGCCGAACCGCCGGGTCGTCTGATAGATCTCTGGCTCTGCCTCGGGCGACAGGCGAATCACCTTGGCGTAACACCCTCGCTCAAAGTTGAACACGCCATGGTCGCTCCAGCCATGCTCGTCATCCCCGACCAGAGCGCGCTCGGCATCGGCGGAGAGGGTCGTCTTCCCCGTGCCGGAGAGCCCGAAGAACAACGCCACATCCCCATTGGGGCCCACATTCGCGGAGCAATGCATGGGCAGGACCCCCTGGAAGGGCAACAGATAGTTCATGATGGTGAAGACGGATTTCTTGATCTCGCCCGCGTAACTCGTCCCCCCGATCAAAACCAGCTTCTCGCCGAAGTTGATCAGGATGAACACCTCCGAGTTGGTGCTATCCACCTCGGGCATGGCGTGAAAACGAGGGGCGTTGATGATGGTGAACTCAGGCTCGTGATCCTCCAGCTCCTCCCGCGTGGGAAGGATAAACATGTTGCGAGCGAACAGGTTGTGCCAGGCGGTCTCGGTGATGACGCGAATGGGCCTGCGATAACGCGGGTCGGCGCCCACGAAGCAATCCTGCACGAACAGATCTTTGCCCTGCAGATAAGCCAACATGCGCAGGTAGAGCGTCCTGAAGCGATCGAGATCGAAAGGGCGATTGACGTCCCCCCACCAGATCTTATCCTCGCTGGATGGCTCCCGCACGATGAATTTGTCGTTTGGGGATCGCCCCGTGTGATGCCCCGTCCGCACAACCAGCGGGCCCAGGTGCGCCAGCAACCCCTCCCGGCGGCGTATCGACTCCTCATACAGCGCCGGAGTAGACAGGTTCCAGTACACTTGATTCACGTTCTTGATACCATGCTGTTCCAGAGAAACCTTTGGCATATCCACCCTCCTAAAAGTAAAACCCCGAGATTGAAAAAAGAGGACAGTTTCCTGTCCTCTTCCTTGAGACAGTCGGTTGCCCGCACCCTAGCGGCCTAAGTCGGCAGCATGCTCATCGTCTTCCGGATGAGATTCACGGAGCGCTCCAGCGCCTGCCGCTCCCCCTCGTTCAGGTCAACTTCCAGGATCCGCTCGACGCCGCCGCGCCCCAAGATGACGGGAACGCCAAAGCAGATGTCGCTTAGTCCGTACTCGCCTTCCAGATAAACGGAGGCGGGCAACACCAGATGCTTATCCCTCAGGATCGCATCCACCATGAGGGCAACCGACGCCCCCGGAGCGTAGAATGCGCTCCCCGTCTTCAAAAGCTGCACGATCTCCCCACCGCCCTTGCGCGTGCGCTCCACGATGGCCTCCACGCGATCCGGAGGCAGTAGCTGCGTGATGGGGATGCCCCCCACAGTCGAGTAGCGCGGCAGCGGGACCATCTCATCTCCATGTCCTCCCATCACGAACGCCCATACGGAGTCCACGGAGACGCCCAACTCCATGGCGATGAACGTGCGCATGCGGGCGCTATCCAACACGCCGGCCTGGCCGATCACCCGCTCCCTGGGGAAGCCGCTCACCTTCTTCGCCAGGTACACCATGGAGTCCAGAGGATTCGTGACCATCAACAGGATCGCCTCCGGCGAATGGACGATCACCTGCTCCACCACCGAGCGAACGATCCTGGCGTTGGTCCCCACCAAATCCTCCCGGCTCATGCCGGGCTTACGCGGCATGCCGGCCGTAATCACCACCACGTCGGAATCGGCCGTGTCTGCGTAATCGTGAGTCCCCCTGACCACGGTATCGTATCGGATGACCGGTCCGGCTTCCATCAGATCCAAAGCCTTCCCCTTGGGCATATCCCCGGTCTCAGGGATATCCAAAAGGACGATCTCCCTCACGTTCCAACTGGCCAGCCACAGCGCCGTCGTCGCGCCGACGTTCCCAGCACCGATGATGGAAACTTTGCCACGCCCCATACTCATACTCTATCCTCCCACAATGGTGCGCTCTGGGGGAGCCGGGATCTCACGCCTGCGATTATGAACGGGCCGGCGCGTGCATCCCGGAAGCGACCACGTTCTCATTACACAATCAAGACGCCCATGGCAAGGCGCGGGGAAAAACAGGTCACGGGAGGTCCGTCTCCCGGTGCAGGCATCCCATTGCCCATCACACGCCCGCGATCAGGCGGCCACCGTCAACTCCTGTCCCACCGCCGCGGACGACACGTCAGGCGTCGCTGAGGCTAGGACGCCGTCGGCGACGAGTACGGGCTTCAGAGCCGCAATGGCCACTTCCAGCATATCACGATCGGGTTCTCGCGTCGTCAGACGCTGCAACAGCAGCCCCGGCGCGATGAAGAGCTTTACGATCGGGTTCGTGTGGCGGTCCGCGGAGAAGCGGATGAGCTCATAGGCCACGCCCGCCACGATCGGGATGACCAGCACCCGGGATAACAGGCGGAAATACCACTCCGAGAACTGCAACGGGATGTGGAAGAGGATGGCCAACACCAGGACAACCAACAGGAAGCTCGTGCCACAACGTGTGTGCGCGGTGGAGAAACGGGATACGGAATCGGGGGTCAGGTCCGCGCCAGCCTCAAAAGCGTTGATCGTCTTATGCTCCGCCCCATGATAGGCAAACACCCGTTTGATATCCGGAGCCAGGCCGATCAGCCACACGTAGGCCAGGAACATGAGCAGCCGAATCCCTCCCTCCACCGTGCTGCTGGCCCACGCGGCCGGCCAGAACCGCTCCAGCCACTGCGCGAGCGCCGACGGGATCAGGAAGAAGATGCCAACGCCCAGCGCCAGAGCCCCGGCCATCGTAGTCCAGGCCACGGGCCCGGAGAACTCAGCCTCCTCCTCCGCCAGCGCGACATCGGCCGACCAGAGCAGCGTGCGCATGCCCAGGACCAGGGCGTCCCACAACGCGGTCAGGCCTCGCAAGAAGGGCAACTTCCCCCATCGGCTCGTATAAATGCGGGCGGTTAACGGCTCCTGGTGCACCACGATCTCCCCCTGGGGATCCCGCACCGCCACCGCCATATGCGTCCGGCCGCGCATCATCACCCCTTCGATGACCGCCTGACCGCCATAGTAGAATCTCGCCACGGAAACCTCCTCTCAAAGCGGACCTCATTCTACACACAACGATAAGCGCTGTCAACTGCCCTTCAACCAGGACGGCCATCACCAGAGCCCCGTCGCGTCGTCATGAGAGGAAGAGGGCAACCGCATGACCCATTGCTCCGGCCCTCTCCGCATGCTATATAGGGAGAAGCCCCGGAGCGAATTCCATAGGACCCTGGAGAAGGGATGAGAGCGATCCGCCTTCCAGAACGCAACCCGATCACCCTGACCCATGTGTGGTATGCGCTGCCCGGCCTCATCCTGCTCGCGGCGATCTGGGGATCCGGCCAGATCGCCCCCAACGATTTCTGGTGGCATATCCGCACGGGAGAGGTGATCCTGTCTACCCGACACATCCCCCGGGTGGACCTCTACACGTTTACACACCCGGGCGAGCCCTGGATCTACCAGGCGTGGCTCATGCAGATCGGCCTGTACCTGATCTATCAGGCCGGTGGAGCGCCCCTGTCGCTCTTCGTCCACGCCCTGCTCATCGTCGGCGGGTACCTGCTCCTACAGCGAGGCCTGCTCCGGATCACCCGGGGGAACGTCCGGCTGTCCGCCGTCCTGACGATCCTGGCCGCCGTGTTGGGCATGGAGAACTGGGCCGTCCGCCCACAGGGGATCTCCTTCCTTCTATTTGGTTGGACGCTGTTTTTGCTCATCGGTTACCAGCACGGTCGCAAGGCCGCCCTCTGGCTGCTTCCTCCGACCTTCCTCCTCTGGGTGAACGCACACGGCGGCTTCATCTTCGGTCTGGCGCTGGTGGGCAGCTTCGTCCTCGGCGAGCTCTGGGACGCCTGGCGTCAGAGGCAGCCCCTGCCGCTTCGCGAGGTCGCCCTCCCCGGGGCGACGACGCTCGCCGTCCTGGCGCTCAACCCGGTCGGCCCGCTGGGCATCGCCCGGTACGTCCTCAGCTTCGTGCAACATCGCGGCACACGCACGCTGAACCTGGAGTTTCAGCCGCTTACCATCCGAACGCTCTCGGGCGCCCTGTTCGTGACCCTCGTCATCCTCCTGACGGCCATCCTGCTGCGCCGCCGATATCGCCCCAGCGCCTTTGAGACGCTGGCCCTGCTGGGGCTCGGGCTCCTGGCGCTGTGGGCGATCCGAAATCCGCCCTGGTTCGGGTTCGTGGCCGCGTTGGTGGCGGCACGGGCGCTGGCCATGACGCCGGGCCAACGGAAGGTCCCGCGCCCCCGCCGTCGAGCCGACACGATCCTCCTGCTCACCCTGATCGCGTTGGACATCATCTGCCTGCCATGGTTCCGCAGCGCGTTTCCACAATGGAGGGAACGCCGCGGTGTGATCATGCGGGACACCCCCATCGCCGCCACCGCCTACGCGTGCGAGCACCTCCCCGCGGACGCCCGCATCTTCAACGAGATGGGCTACGGCAGCTACATCATCTGGGGATGTCCTCGCCTGCCGGTCTTCATCGACACCCGGGTAGAGCTGTATCCACTGGAGGAGTGGCAGGACTACCTGGCCATCAGCATCGCCCGGTACGACTGGCAACGGCTGCTGGACCGACATGGGATTACACACCTATTGCTGAGCGCCGGGAACCAACCGTATCTTATCGAGGCGGCCTCCGAATCCCCCTGCTGGAAGGAGCTCTACCGGGATGAGATCAGCGCCATCTTCGAGCGAGTAGGAGAGGGCATATGCCCAGAGCCTTGACCGTGCCAAGACGCTCCCTGGTGCGCCTCGGGCTTGCCCTGACGCTGGCGGCATTGGCCTGGGAGCTCTGGCGTTGGGCGGGACAGGGGTTCACCTTCCACATCGACGATTTCGTCGAGTACTGGGCGGCCGGCCGGCTGTTCCTGTCCGGCGGCAACCCCTACGACCCGCCGAGCCTCCTCCGGGTACAGCGATCGGTCGGATGGGCGGATCCCCAGCCGCTCATGATGTGGAATCCCCCCTGGACGCTGGCGCTGGTGATCCCGTTCAGCCTGCTCCCCTACACCCTGGGGCGCATCGTCTGGTTCATCTCACAGACGGGGCTCCTGCTGCTCAGCGGCGGCCTGTTATGGCGGATCTACCAGCCTCATGACCGGCGCGTGTGGCCCGGGCTGGTGCTCAGCATGATCTTCGTGCCCTCCCTGTTCGCGATCCGCATGGGGCAGATCGCTCCGTTCCTGCTGGCGGGCTGGGTGGGCTTTCTATGGTTCCAGCGCCAACGGCGCGACGCTCTGGCCGGGGCCTGTCTGGCGCTCCCGGCTGCCAAGCCCCACCTGCTCTATCTATTCTGGATCCTCCTCCTCCTGTGGGTATGGCAGAACCGGCGATGGAGGATCCTGACCGGCCTGGCGGCAACCCTCATGCTGACGACCGGGCTGCTGATGGCCCGATCCCCCGCCCTACCGGCGCAGTACCTGGCCACCTTCACCCAGGAGCCGCCGCTGTACTGGGCGACGCCCACCATCGGGGCCATTCTGCGGCTTCTCTTCGGGATCGACCGGTCCTGGCTGCAGTTTCTGCCGCCGGCCCTGGGGACCTTGCTGGGCCTGTTCCTCATGCGGCGATGGGGGAGCGGATGGACCTGGGAGGCCAGGGGGCCGCTCATCCTGCTCCTGTCCGTGAGCACGGCCTCCTTCGGATGGTCCCTGGATCAGCCGATCCTGCTCCCCGCGATCATCCTCTCCTTCGCTCGCGCGTGGCGAACGCCGCAGAGTCGAACGATCTGGCTGGCCGCCTTCGGGGTAGTGGAGATCCTGGCTCTGAGCTTCAACCTGCTCAGCATCTCGGACATCTGGTATGTATGGCTCGCACCGGCGTGGCTATGCGTGTATCTCCTCTCCACGCGAGCCGCGCCCCATCCTGAGCCCTCCTCCCCACACACCTGACGCCGAACGCCGCCGCTGACGTCTCCGCGACGTTCCATGTTCTTATAGAAGCCCTCCGCCAACCGGGCGCAACCAACAGCCCCCCCGATCCCAGAAGCCCCATATATGGGCGATGACGCGAGAAAAGGACGATATAGCCCCCCAGTTCCCGGCGGGAGCGAGGAACTGGACTCCAGTACCATTGAATGTTCCCCCCTATCTGGCATATACTCAGGGTGCAACAAGAGGGGCGTATCAAGATCACCTAGGCAACCGCCCCGGAGGCCTAAGCAGTGAGCTTGAACCCACACACGACTGACTTCATGGAGTCATAACCATCATATGGATGAGGAGGGTGAAAATGCGTAATTGTACCGATGTGATCCACTGGCTGAAGCTGTGGCTGGGTGCACTGGATGATGAGAGCGGCCAGGACCTGGCTGAGTACGGACTCATCATCGCCTTGATCGCGGTCGTCGCCATCGGCGCTTTGACAGTGCTCGGCAACAGCATCACGGGCGTGTTCAGCACCATTGCAGCTTCCCTATAACGGCCGTTCTGGCCAGAGGGTTCTTGCATAACGCACGAAGTAGGAAAACGGGCCGGGGCATCGTACCCAGGCGGCGGGGTTGCCTTTAAGCGACCTGAGTTTGGGACAATCAGAGATAAAACAAGTGCAGGGGGGTCCTGGGAGCACACCCGGGGCCCCCTTGCCACGAGGGCAGCTTTTATGGGGCGTCGGCAGAGGGGTCAAAACCTGGTTGAACTGGCATTGCTATTACCATTGCTTGTGGCCATCACCGCCCTTGTGCTGGACGCCGGACGCGGGTTACAGGCATACATGGTGCTCATCAACGCGTCTCGCGAGGCAGTGCGGTACGCGTCGTCCAATCCCACCGACACCGCCGGGATCACGGACATCGCCCTGGCGGAGATTCAACGGGGTGGGCTGTCCACGGCCAACGCGAGCGTCAGCGTCTCGGGCTCCACGCCCGGGAGCCCGGTCCAGGTCACGGTCACTTACCAAATGCCGCTCGTATTCAATGTACTGGGCACATCACAGCTCACGATCCAGGCAAGCTCGGAAGCTGTGGTTTACTGACGATGACCGGATCATCGCAACCCCAAAAGAGGCATCAGGACGCAGGCACGGGGCAAAGCCTCGTCGAGTTTGCCACGAGCCTGTTCGTGCTGATGGTCTTTATCCTGATCGTGTTCGACTTCGGCCGTGGCATCTACGCGTATACCGTGCTCTCGGCGGCCGCGCAAAGCGGCGCACGATACGCGATCACCAACCCCAGCGACACGGTCGGGATTCAGAACACCGTCACCAGCAACGCCATCGGCCTGGACCCCGCCCAACTCACGACGACGGTGTCTCAGCCGGACTCGAACACGGTCGTCGTCACCGTGACATATGACTTCACCGTGATCACGCCCATACTCGCGCAGATCATAGGGAATAACGGGACGCTGAACTTACAGACCTCGGCAGCCATGCGGCTGTATTGAATGAGTGATCAACGGCGGGTGACGCTTGCTTTCGCCCGCACATGAGCCCAACGGGCGCCTCTGAAGAAAGGCCTGCCGAGAGGGCGAGGTGAGAAACCATGTACCGAAGATTATGGCGGCACATGCGAGGAGAAGAGGGTCAATCCCTGGTGGTCATCGCGCTGGCCATGGTCGCGCTGCTTGGAATGGCATCGCTGGCCATTGACGGCGGCTACGCCTACGCCCAACACCGACGCATGCAAAACGCGGCCGATCTGGCCGCACTGGCGGGTGCTCGAGCGTTGGGCATAGGGCTCTCCGCCGCCGAGATCGATCAGGAGATCAATTATTACGCTCAATCCAATGGAGCGAGCAGTGTCTCCTACTATTTCATCGACGCGAACGGCCAACCGGTTGCGTCGCCGGATCAGGCGAGAGGGGTTCACGTCAACACGCAGACCACGTTCAACACCTTCCTGGCCGCCGTCGTCGGGATCAATCAGCTGAGCGCCTCAGCGGAAAGCGAGGCCGAGCTGTACGGCCTGGGCGGGGCATCGAATCTCCTGCCCATCGCCGTACATGAGGACAACTTCCAGTATCTCCAGGTCTACGAGCTGTGGGATGATAACCACGAGGCGCCAGGCGCCTTCGGATGGATCGATTGGGACGGCGGAGGCGGCGGCCTCCACGAGCTGGCCGACAACATCGCCAACCCCAGCAACAGCGGATATTGGCGGGTGGGCGATCGGGTCCCGGCCGAACCCGGCGTCAAGGCGGGTGCCCCCATCCGAAACGCGCTCAATCTATG
>JAJRVX010000036.1:0-20230 GCA_024277095.1 Chloroflexota bacterium | reverse complement strand
TGGGTGGAAGTACAGCAGGGAGCTTTGAGGGGCGCAGCCCCTCAAAAGAGACTTCCCGGTTTCCGCCCCTCGCCTGCCTCGCCCAGCCTTGCCCACCCGAATCAGGCCGGGAAAGGGCCGGTGCAAAGCGGAAAAAGAGGAAGTTTTGGCGGAGGGAGGTCCCTCCGCACCTCCCCTGTGGGCTTGCGATGGGCCTCGCGGAATTTCCACCATTTTGGATACACCACCACGGTTCTCGAGTGTTTGTAGATTGTACCCCCTTCTGGTACAATAGCCGCGCGGGAGGGGGACAGCTTGAAGATCGCCATTGTCCACGACTGGCTCAATCAGTTCGGTGGGGCGGAACAAGTGTTGGAGGCGCTGAAGGAACTATTCCCGGAGGCGCCCGTCTACACCAGCATCTACGATCCGGGCTCCATGCCCGCCACCTACCGGTCGTGGGACATTCGCACATCGTTCATGCAGCGGCTCCCCGGGGTCACCCGGCATCACCAATGGTACCTGGTACTGTACCCCCTGGCATTCGAGTCGCTCGATCTCTCGGAGTACGATCTGGTCATCAGCAACAAAAGCGGCTTCTGCCACGGGGTGATCACGGCACCGGAAGCGCTGCATGTGTGCTATTGCCTGACGCCCACCCGCTTCGTCTGGATGTACGAGGCTTATCGGCAACGCGAGGAGCTAGGCCAGTGGGCGAATGCGATCCTGCGGCTGTTAATCCCCTGGTTACGACTCTGGGATCAGGTGGCTGCCAACCGGGTCGATCGTTTCGTCTCCATCTCCCGGACGATCCAGCAGCGCGTTCGCAAGTTCTACAGACGAGAGAGTGAGATCATCTATCCGCCGGTGGACACGGAGCGATTTCGCCCGTCCGGTCAACCCGCCGGCGATTACTTTTTCATCGTCTCCCGCCTGGTCCCCTATAAGCGGATCGACATCGCCGTGGAGGCCTTCACGCAGTTGGGGTTGCCCCTGTGGATCGCCGGGGACGGGCGGGATCGCCCGGCTCTGGAGCGACGCGCGGGCCCGAACGTGCGCTTCCTGGGACGCGTGAGCGATGAGGAGCTGGTCTCACTGCTACAGGGATGCCGGGCCTTCATCTTCCCGGGGCTGGAGGATTTCGGCATCGCGCCGCTGGAGGCGATGGCCTGTGGCCGGCCGGTGATCGCCTACGCTGGGGGCGGAGCGCTCGACACGGTGATCGAAGGGGAGACCGGGCTGTTCTTCCGTGAGCAGACGGCGGAGGCGTTGGCACAGGCGGTCCAGCGGTTCGATCCGGCTGACTTCGATCCCGCCCGCTGTCGGGCCCGGGCGGAGCAGTTCAGTCGGGCGGAGTTCCAAGGACAGCTCCGGGCGTACATCCAGACAGCGTTGGAGCAACATCAAATCCTTTGACCTCCATGGAGGCCGGCGTAAGGTGGAGCTGCGTTCCTATTGGGCGATCATTCGACGACGCTGGTGGCTGCCCGTGATCCTGATCGCGCTCACAGCGCTATGGTGGCTGGCGGCCCATCGGCCGTGGCAGCCGCGCCCCGTGACGTACGTCACCTCCCTCAGCTTCAGCGTGGGCGTGCGGCCGGAGCCGCGCACCGGCGATTACTACACGTATGATCGCTACTACACCTGGCTGGCGTCCGAGTACCTGGTGGACGATCTGAGCGAGGTGGTACGGCGCAGCGAGTTCGCCCGGGCGGTCAGCCGACGGTTGGCCGACAGGGGGATCACGGTGCCGCCAGGCGCCATCCAGGGCAGCACCCAGGCGGGGAAGCTCCACCGGGTGCTTACGCTCTCCATCACCTGGGGGGACCCGGACCAGCTGGCAGCCATCGCCGACGCCGCAGCGGCCGTGTTAGGGGAGGAGGCGGGCGCCTTCCTGCCGCAGACTATGGCGGACGACGTGGAGGCACACCTGATCGACCGCGGCGCCATCGTCCCGGTAGGTCCCTCCCCCAGGGAACGATTGGACCTGCCCTTGCGTCTGTTTCTAGGGCTGGTGGCCGGCATCGCGCTGGCCTTCCTTCTCGACTACCTGGACGACAGCGTGCGCGGCCCGGCAGATCTGGAGGCGTTGGGGATCACCGTGGTGGGTGAAATCCCACGGTCATCGTAAGGGGAAGCCATGGAGATTCGAGACTATCTGAAGATCTTGCGCAAGCGAGGATGGATCATCATCGTGGTCGCCGTGCTGGCGGCCGCGGGGGCCTTCGGGTTCAGCAAGCTACAGGCGCCCGTATATCGGGCCAGCGTCAAACTCAGCGTAGAGCCTGCGCGCTATGATTGGGGGCTCAGCAACACCGTCAAAGACATCCTGCGCAACTACGTGCTGAACCTGCGCACGCATAAGATGGCCAACCGGGTCATCGAGCGCGCGCAACTAGACATGAACTCGTACCAATTCCTGGAGAGGATCACCATCTCGTCGGATTCGTCGAACTTCAGCTTACAGATCGATGCGGAGAGCCGCTCCCCAGAGGAGGCCAAGCTCATGGCCCAGACGATGGCGGAGATCTTCGTCGAGGACCGCCAGCGCTGGAACCAGGAGCAGGACAAGCGCGACCGCATCGAGGTGAGGATCGTGGACGACGTGCGGGACGCCCCTCAGATCCGCCCCAAGCCGCTCTTTAACGCCATCGCCGGAGGGCTATTGGGCCTCCTGGTGGGCGGCCTCGTCGTCTTCTTCCTGGAGTGGCTGGAATCGGACATCCTGCGCTCGCCGGAGAGCGTGGAACGGGCGTTGGGGATCCCGGTATTGGGTGCCATCCCCGGGCAGCCGGACAAGGACCAGCCCCGAGGACGCTCCCGGCGCCGGCCGTCCGAGCTGGCTCAGCACACCACATAAGGTGAGCGATATGGCTTTGAATCTGATCACGATCACGGAACCGCGTTCGCCCGTTGCGGAGGCATACCGCAGCCTGCGTACAAATCTGGAGTTCTCCAGCCTGGACCATCCGCTGCGCACCCTCCTGATCACCTCCCCCGGCCCGGATGAGGGGAAATCGACGACGCTGGCCAACCTGGCCGTCACGACCGCCCAGACCGGCCGGCGGGTGATCATCGCCGATTGCGACCTGCGCCGCCCCCGCCAGCACGAGATCTTCTCCCTCTCCAACGGGGTGGGGTTGACGACCATGGTGCGGGACGAGAGCGCCCTGGCACAGCCGCCCCTGCAGGAGACGGAGGTGCCGGGGCTGTGGGTGCTGCCCAGCGGGCCGCTCCCGCCCAATCCGGCGGAGCTGTTGGCCTCCCAACGCATGAATCAGGTCATCGAACGGCTGGCGGGAGAGGCGGATCTGGTGCTGTTCGACGCCCCGCCGGTGATCGCCGTGACGGACGCCGCCGTGCTGGCCAGCAAGCTGGATGGCGTGCTGTTGGTCATCAACGCCGGCTCGACAAAGCGACAGTTCGCCCAGCGCGCCAAGGAGGTCCTGGACCGGGTGAACGCCCGGCTGATCGGCGCCGTCCTGAACAACGTGATGCTGGACAAGACGCTGCACACGTATTACACCTGAGCACGCCAGATCGCCCGAGCGCACTCGAGCGCTTATCCACAAGCCTCCGGAATCACGCGGAAAGGGTGAACCGATGAAAGGATTGATCCTCAGCGGCGGAAAGGGCTCCCGACTCTACCCCATCACGTACACCAACGCCAAGCAGCTGGTGCCGGTGGCCAACAAGCCGGTGCTGTTCCGGGTCATCGAGGCCATTCGCGACGCGGGCATCGTGGACATCGGCGTCGTGATCGGGGACACAGGGCCGCAGATCCGGGAGGCTGTCGGGGATGGATCGCGCTGGGGCGTGAAGATCACCTACATCCAGCAGGAGGCGCCGCTGGGGCTGGCCCACGCGGTCAAGATCAGCCGGGACTTCCTGGGCGACGAGCGATTCGTCATGTTCCTGGGAGACAACGTGATCCAGGGGGGCATCAGCTCCCTGATCCGCCAATTCGCGGAGAGCGATTGGAATTGCCAGATCGTGCTCACGGAGGTGGAGGAGCCGCAACACTACGGCGTGGCGGAGCTGGACAGCGAGGGACGCATCATACGCCTGGTGGAGAAGCCCAAGGAACCCAAATCGAACCTGGCGCTGGTGGGCATCTACATGTTCGACCACCACGTGTTCGAGGCGGTGGAGAACATCCATCCCTCCTGGCGAGGCGAGCTGGAGATCACGGACGCCATCCAGTGGCTGGTGGACGCGGGATATCGCGTGTATCCCTACATCCATCGGGGGTGGTGGATCGACACGGGAAAGCCCATCGACATGCTGGAGGCCAACAACCGGGTCCTGGAGGAGCTGGAGCCGCGCAACGAGGGCACCATCTCGCCGGATTCCGAGGTGAACGGCCGGGTGGTCATCGAGCGGGGCGCCCAGATCATCAACAGCGTGATTCGCGGCCCGGCCATCATCGGCGAGGAGACCCGCGTGGTGAACGCGTACATCGGCCCCTACACTTCCATCTACCACCACTGCGTAATCGAGCGTTGCGAGATTGAGCACTGTATCGTCTTAGAGAATAGCCGCATCATCGACGTCCCGACCCGCATTGAGGACAGCCTGATCGGTCGGAACGTGGAGATCACCCGCTCGCGCATGAAGCCGCGGGCGTATAAAATGACACTGGGGGATAACAGCAAGGTAGGATTGCTGTAGGCGTCTATGATACGTTCCTTTCCCGCGCTGAGACAGGCGCTTCGTCAGTTGGACCAGCTCGAGCCCACACACTCGGCCGCCGCAGCGTTTGAGGCGGCCGATCTCGTTCCCGCCTATCGGGTGCCGGATTCCTGCGATGTCGCCAGGGAGGCGAGGATCCTGGCCAACGCGGTATCCATCCTCGCCGAACGAGTGGTGCGCCTGGAGAGCGTGTACGGGCACTGGCATCCATTCGAGCCCGGCCCCTACTTCGATTTGCGCTCCCCGCACGCGGCGCTGATGTGCCAGGTGGAGGAGAGCGGAAGCCTGGTGCATGTCCGCCTGTACGCGGACCTGCTCTCTCCCTCCTTCCGGGCGGCCGAGCGGTTCTGCATGGAACAATTCCTGCCGGCCCTGCGTTCGGCACATGTGAGCAGCTCGCCCGGGGCGATCACCCGCATGTACGAGCTGCGGGATCGGATCTGGCCGGCGTTGTACGAGCGGCTGGAACGGGCAGAGCAGGTCCTGAGGGAAGCCGCCGATATCCTGACGGAGACGGGACACGTCTGTTTCCTGATCGCGTGGGGCGCCATCGAGGAGCGCCGCCGCACCATATCCGGCAACCACGCCGCCTCGCCGACCCTGACCCTAGACTTCACGTTCCCGCTGCCGCTGAGGCGCCGCCCACGCCGGAGGGAGATCCTGCGACGTCGCCTGCAGCGACGGAGGGCGGCCGGGCGTCCACTGCTGAGGCGCAGCGGCGCCGATCCCGGCTGGCATACCCGCCCGCGCCGTGGCGCCAAGGGGAATGGAGGAGGGAGCCATGCGTAACTACCTGATCACCGGCGGAGCCGGATTCATCGGCTCCAATTTCGTGCGCTACCTGCTGGACCGATACGAGGATATCCGGGTGGTCGTGCTGGACAAGCTGACCTACGCGGGCAACCTGGACAACCTGCTGGACGTTCAGGACGATCCCCGGTACCACTTCGTGCGCGGCGACATCTGCGACAAGGAGGTCGTGGAGCGCGTGATCCAGGAGCATGACATCGACACGATCGTCAACTTCGCGGCGGAGACCCACGTCGACCGATCGATCATGGATCCCGACGCGTTCATCCAGACGGATGTATATGGCACCTACGTACTCCTGGAGGCCGCGCGACGATTCCGGCTGGAGCGATACCACCAGATCAGCACCGACGAGGTGTACGGAGATGTGCCCCCCGGACACTCCTCCCTGGAGACGGATCCGGTCGCGCCCCGGAGCCCCTACGCCGCCAGCAAGGCCAGCGCCGATCTGATGGTGCTGGCCTATCACACCACCTACGGATTGCCCATCACCATTACCCGCGGCGCCAACAACATCGGCCCATACCAGTACCCGGAGAAGGTCGTCCCCCTGTTCGCGACCAACGCCATCGACGACCTGCCGCTTCCCGTCTACGGCGACGGCCGGCAGATGCGAGACTATCAATACGTGCTGGACCATTGCGAGGCCATCGACATCGTGCTGCAACGGGGGAAGATCGGCGAGATCTACAACGTGGGCACGGGGCAGGAGATGGAAAACCTCAAGATGGTCGAGATCCTGCTCGACGAGCTGGGGAAGCCGCGCAGCCTGATCCAGCACGTGGAGGACCGCCCGGGCCACGACCGCCGATACTCCCTAAACGTGGACAAATTGAAGAGCCTCGGATGGCGACCGCGGCACACCCACGAGGAGGCCATCCGAAAGACGGTACGCTGGTATGTGGAAAACGAGTGGTGGTGGCGAAAGATCAAGAGTGGAGAATTCCAGGAGTACTACCGACGGCAATACGGGCAGCGCCGCGTGATCCGGTCGGATTCATAGGCCTGCCGCGAGCGCAAGGGCGACATCCACGGCTCGGTGCAATGCGCCGGGCATCTGTCGGACGAAAAGGGGGCCGATCCCGCGGGATCGGCCCCCTTTCGCCACGGGCAGATGGACGGGCTATCCCTTGACACTGCCGGCCGTCAAACCGGCGATCATGAAGCGCTGGCCGTAGATGTAGAAGATGACCACCGGCAGCGAGATGAGCAACGAGGCCGCCATCAACATGCCCCACGGATAGATGTCGCCATAGATGGCCTGGGCCATGCCCACGGGCAACGTCATCAGCCGCTCGCTGGTGATGAAGACGAAGGCGAAGAGGAACTCCTTCCACGCCGAGGTGAAGGAGAACAGCGTCACGGCCAGGAGCGCCGGCGCCGTCAGGGGAAGCGTCACCCGGATAAAGGCCTGTAGCCGCGTGGCGCCATCCACCATGGCCGCGTGCTCCAAATCCTCCGGGATGGAGCGGTAGTACCCCATCAACAACCAGGTAGCGAACGGCATCATGAAGGTGGGATACGTGGCGATCAACGCCTGCAGCGTATTGATCAGGTGCAATTCGGTCAGGATCTTATACAGGGGGATGAACATCAGCGCGCCCGGCAGCAGATAGGTGATCAACAGGATCGTCGTCATCGCCTCCGCGCCGCGGAAGCGCAGCCGGGCCAGCGCATAGGCCCCCAAGCCGGAGAAGGTGACGGACAGCACCGTCGTGCTCAGCGTGACGATCACAGAGTTCTTAAACCACACCAGGAACGGTTCCTCATAGAACAGCCGCTGGAATTGCTCGGTAGACCAGGGACGCGGCCAGAAAATGCTCGTACGCTGCCCGATCTGCAACTCCGTCTTGAACGCCGTGATGACGATCCAATAGAAGGGGAAGAGGATGAAGGTGAGCAGCAGCACCATCGCGATGCCTCTGCCCACCGCCCCCCACCGTCGCGTCTGCTTGAGGCTGCGCGGCTGCGTGCCAGCGCCCCAGGCCCGCGCCAGCGCGCTGATGCCCCGCACAGCCAGGGCGATCGGCAGGGCCACGATCCGTCCGATTGTCCCGATCAGCCACCCGATCGAGTCGATCACGCGATCCTGCCAGGTGACCCCCAACTCCTCCGCGGCCACATCGCGCCGCATATAGCGGGACAGCAGCAAGATCAAAAAGGCCAACACGGGCGTCAAGCTGAACGCCACGGCCGTGCCGGGGCCAAACCGCAGGCCCCGAATGGCCAGCTCGTACGCCATGATCGAATACACCCGGGTGGCGCCGCCGGGCCCACCGCTGGTCAGCAGATAGATGGTCTCGAAGTTGTTGAACGTCCAGATCGTGGAAAGCAGCGTCGTCACAGCGATCACATACCGCAAGCCGGGGAGCGTGATGTTCACGAACCGATCCCAGGCGTTCGCTCCATCCACCTCCGCCGCCTCATACAACTCCCTGTCGATGGCCTGAAGTCCGGCCAGGAAGTTGACCGTAAAGAAGGGGATGCCAGCCCAGACGTTCACCAGGATCACACACGGCATGGCCAGCCTCGGATCGGCCAGCCACGAGAGGGGCTTGTCGATGAGCCCCAACATCTGGAAGATCGGGTTCAAGCCGCCGAAAAGCGGATCGTAAATGGATTTCCAGGATAAGGCCTGTACGACGGAGGGGATCACCCACGGCAGCAGGACCATCCCGGTTAAGACGTTCCGGAAGCGCTGCTGGGCGTTGAGCAGCAGGGCCGCACACAGGCCCGCCACGAACTTCAAAAAGATGGCCCCCCCGGTGAAGACAAAGGTATTGTGCACTGCCTGCCGGAAGAACGGATCCTTCCAGAGCCGAACGTAGTTCTCAAAGCCGACGAAGCGAACCTCCCGTCCCACCGAGCGAGCGGTCATACTGATGTAGACGGCACGGAGGAACGGCCAGGCGATGAAGGTCAGCAACAGGATCACGATGGGCGCGAGAAACGGCAACGCGATACGCCAATCGCGGCCCAACACGCGCCGCAACCGGACGTCCAGCCGGTGAGAAAGTCCGGACGGTGGTAGTGTCTCTACTCTCCCTGTCATGAACCTCCCCCATCAAGAACTGCCCATCTCCAGAAAGAGCGCACGTGGCCGGGCGACGGAAACACACCGCTCCCGCCGCGAGCGTGCTCTCCACAGATGAGCCCCAGGGCCGATTGCCCATCCACGAGATTGGGAGGCCCGGCCATACGACCAGGCCTCCCATGACGACCCGATGTATTTACTTGAAGACCTGCATCTCCTCGGCGATCTGGGCCATCCGATCCTCTGCCTGCTTGACCGCGTCGGCAGGGCTCACCCCCTGCGTGATCGTCTGCGCCATCATGTCGGTCAGGATCGTCTGCGCCGCGATGGCGTCGAAGAAGGGGCTGGGGTCGGCCGGCCAGGAGAGGCCCGGGTAGTCGCCCAACGCCGACTCGCCCATGCGCGCCAGGTTGGGATCCTCCGCGAAGGCCTTCTTGACCTCCTCCATCTCATAGTATCCCTTGTAGGAGGGGAGGAAGAGCCCGGCGGAGACGAGGGAGATGGGCAGGAAGATGTCCGGCCGGATCATGTAGAGCGCCAGCTTCTTGGCCAGGTCGATGTGCTTGGCCCCCTTGGGGATGTTGAACTGGCCACCGCTGGAGCCGGACAGCCGCTTGCCCAGCGGGCCGATGGCCTCCTTGAGCACCACGGTCTTCTCGAAGACCGGGTTCTTGTCGGCCTTGGCCTTGGCGTACACGCTGGCCGCGTTGTGGGTATAGGCGATGTTCCCGGCCAGGTAGGCTTCGTTGTTGCTGGAGTCCGTCCAGCTCATGATGCCAGGCGGCAGCATGGGGGCCCACTTGTCAGCCGTGTAGATCTCCGTCAACCACTCCACGGCGGCCACGGTCTCCGGCGAGTTGAAGGTCAGCTTCGTCATCTCCTTGTCGGTGATATGACCGCCCCAGTTATGGATCACCCCGGAGACGAAGCCGCTGCCATCGCCGCTGCGGTTGACCGTGAGGCCCCAGCCGTACATCTCCTCCTCGGGCTTGGACACCGCCAGGCATCCCTCCCGGCGCTGGTCGTACGTCTCCATGCTGTCGGGATCGATGCCGTTCTCCTCGAAGACGTCCTTGCGGGCGAACTGGCCGCCACCGTGGACCATGTAGGGGATGCCCCACCAATCGCCGTCGATGAAGTTCAGAAGGCGCTGCAGGTACGGGGCCTCACCGTACATCTTCTCGGCCTCCGCCACCGCGTCGCTCACCGGCTCCAGGGCGTTCATGAAGTAGAGCTGCTGCACCAGCCGAATGTGGTAGACGAGGTCGGGGGGATTGCCCGCCTCCACAGCGGCAACCATCTTGGCGACGAAGTCCTGGAACGCCTCGGCGCCGACGGTGGAGACCTCCATATCGACGTTGTTCTCCTCCGCCCAGTTCATGACCGCTTCCTCGAAGAGGGTCTCCATCTCCTTGAAATATTCCCGGCGATGGAGCACGGTCATCTTCACGCGCTCTTCGGCGGGGGCCGGCTTCTCCTCCTCCGCAGGCGCCTCGGCGGGAGGCTGAGCGGCCGGAGGGGCGCAGGCGCTTAGAACCGCCGTGCTGGCGACCCCGATCCCCATCCATCTCAGCATCTCTCGGCGGGAAACACGGGACTGGAATACGTTCCTCTTGCTCATTTTCTCCCTCCTCAACGACTCTGGGAGCCAACCTTCGTCGGCTCCGGCGGATACCCAAACCGAATCCCACTCGCCAGAAGTGGGACAAACACGGAGGAAGTTACCACGCGCGTCACGGGAGCACCCTCAGCGGCCGCCGCCCACTGCTCGGTCAGACATACGGCCATTATCCGGGAGAAGCCAACGACTCCCGCGTGGAGATCATCGCCGAATGTATGCGTCGAATGTCCGATTGAAAACGAACCAAGCGGGGAAAATGGGCCCTACACCAAAGGATGGGGCCTCCTCCCACTCACCACCCATCACATGCGGAAGGATTCCCGACTGCGGACGCAGGGCGAAACCAGACACACGATTGCGAGGGCTTAGAGGACTGGCTACAAAGAGGGATGATCGGCTGCTTTCACGAACCCCTTGCCCAAGCAACGTTACGGGACATCACACCTACCACTATATCAAATATGGAAGAAGATGTCAACAGATGCTCGCCCGTAACTTAGGGCTTTTTCAAAGTCAGTGATGGAAATCGGGGTGGTAGGAACACCCCGCGTGTCGCCCGACGCAAGACATTCCCCTGATCATCGACCGAGGGAAAACGGCCCTCATCCCCCAAACCCCCTTCTCCCGAGCCCGGGAGAAGGGGGCTAAACGGTGGGTGGTGGGGTACGTCTGGCCACGTTGTGTGCTCGGGGGAAACCGAGAAGATGCGTACACAGACACGACACCTTGCCTCGTCCCTGCAGGCGCCATGTATGCCAATATGGACGTTGGACTTTGAAAAGGCCCTGGCCCGTAACTGTTCACCGTTGGAGTACAGGAGGCCAGGACTTCGCCACAGGGGCTCACCTAATACCGTGTGATCTCTCGTAAATACCGATAGAGGAAATGTCGGCCGATCCAGCGCCAAAGACGATCGCTTAGGAAGCCAAGGATGCCGATCGCTACGATGCCGGTGAACATCCAATCAATACGGAAGAACAGGCGGGAGGTCCAGATGAGATATCCAAGGCCAGAGTTGGCCGCGAGCATTTCCGCTGCCACGATGACGAGAAAGGACGAGGCAAGCGCGAGCCGCATTCCCACGAAAATGAAAGGTATGGACGCCGGAACGGTCACGTGGAAGAAGAGCTGTCTGGGGTTTGCGCCGAGCACCCGGCCGGCGTCCAGCTTTTCTTGCGGGATAGATGTCACACCCGTAGCCGTATTGATGGTCACGATGAAGCCGGTAGCATACATAATGAGCAGTATCTTGGACGTCTCCCCTACACCAAACCATACCATGAACAGGGTAAGAAAGGCAATGGCCGGAATGAAACGAAAGAAGTGGATAAAGGGATCAACGAGGGCTCTAAACAGCGGTGATATTCCGATGAACAGTCCTATGGGGATCGCAAGCAAGCTGCCTAGAGCCCATCCGACGAAGATGCGCAAAAGGCTCACCGCAACGTAGCTGACGAGCGTTCCCTGGCTCAGCAGGTTAACAGCTCCGATCAGGACGGAAGTTGGCGTGGGCAAGAAAAAAGGGTCCACGAGATACATGGCCGTGAGTTGCCAAAGGATAATGAAGGCACCCACGCCTCCAGATGCGATTAGGGTATGTCGTCTTACTGGCGGTGCCATAGCACCAATACTTCCTCCTCGATGGCTTTTTGAATCTCCCGCGCAACCTCGATGAGAGCGGGATCGAGTTCATCCCGCGGGTAAGGTAGTTCGATCTCAAAGATGTCTCGGATCGTCGATTCAGGTGGAGCGGTCATGACCGCCACCCGTTGGCCGAGGAGCACCGCCTCCCGGATGTCATGCGTGACGTAGATGAAGGTCTTCCCAGTCTCCCGCCAGATATCTACCAGCTCCTGTTGTAGAAACCGTCGGGCTTGAGCATCTAGAGCGGCAAAGGGCTCGTCCATCAGAAGGATACGAGGATCGACCGCCAAAGCGCGCGCGATCTGCACCCGCTGTTTCATCCCCCCCGAAAGCTGAGAAGGATACTTATGTTCGTGTCCCTGAAGTCCCACCATCCGAATATGACGAGCTACCCGTTCCCTGCGCTCCTCGCGGCTGAACGGCAGGAAGCGAAGGCCAAACTCCACATTCTGCTGCACATTAAGCCAATCGAACAAAGGGGTTTCCAGGGATTGGAAGATCATACCCCGCTCACGGCTGGGGCCTTTAACGGGCCCAGATAGAGTAGTGCGGACCTCGCCAGCGGTAGGAGACAGGATCCCCGCGATAATCTTGAGGATTGTGCTCTTGCCACAGCCACTTGGGCCGACGAGCACAAAGAACTCCTGCGGCCGAACGGTGAGCGTCACATCCTTGATCACCCAAGTGGCCTGAGGATGGCCGTCCTCATAGACCTTGCCGACGCCCACCAATTCCACACCTTCAGCGCTAGGGCTTGAATCGACGCGTCCTGTTCTCTCCGTCATCGTCCCACTCAATCCCCCAGGAAATCCCAGAGCACGCTACCCTCTGCATGGACAGGGCCGCTGATCCCCAGCAGATGGGCAAAGGTTGGAGCAATATCTGTCAGGCGATGGGGATAACGGCGGCGGTATCCCGAGCGTATCCCCGCTCCTCCCCAGAAACTCATAGAGCTATTCTCATATGTCTTGTACCGCGCCGTAGGAAGATACGGTGTGTGATGCCCGACGACCAGCTCGAGTGGCATCACGATGCCGGCTCCCGCCCGTTCTGGCCGCAATCGCGCGCTCCGAAGGGAGTCTATCATCCCGTCCCATGTGCTGTAGCCCGGTCGCAGGAAGAACACGACATCCCCTACTCGCTCAGCCGAAGCTCCGCTCAGACACAGATCCTCCCGCCGACAGGCCAGCTGGATCACGGGATCGCCGGTCTCGGGATCGCGGATCGCGTACAGCGCGTCGATGATCCTCTGTCGAACAGTTTCATAATCCCCTCGGGGGACGATCCCCTCCGGCTCCCGTCCTTCCAGATTGACCCAAATGTGCTGGGGGTCAAGGTAAGGGACGGCGAGTGACCGATTTATGTTGATTCGATAAGTGCCTGCTTCCGCGTCCCAGTCATATCGCACCAGCTGCGCCGCGCGAAGAGCCTCCACGATGGAGACATACCGCCAGCATGGTAGGGCGCCGTGATCGGAGACGACCGCGATGGTGGTTTCACCGTCGTCGAAAGCGGAAATCATGTTGCCCACCAGCTCATCCACGACGCGATACGCTTGGGCGTAGAACTCCCAAGCATCCCTCCTGAGCCTGGAGGTGCTGTACGGGACATCCTCATCCAGGTATCCGAGCAACGTGTGATTTATCAAATCGATCAAGTGGAAGTGAAGGAAGAGAAGATCGAACCCTCGCGTGGATGCCACATGCTCCGCCGCCCCGGTCAACCATTGGACCTGATATCGCGCTTGTTCGAGGATAATCTCGTAGCTTACGTTGGCCGGCCCATAGGGACGTAGCTCCTGATCTACCGGGACATAGGGGCATTCAAAGCCCTCCACGTAGGGACCGACCTTGGCCAAAAGTTCAGAGGCCAGCTCTTCTGGATAGCTCCACCCGTCGGCGCGCACAACGTCTGTGCAATAGATCTCCAGATGCCGGGCATCGGAGGAGAGGTGGACGAGTTTCAGGCGGTACACCACCTGGTTTCCAAGGGGCCCTGCTTTCAACCAAGGACTCCACTCTCCAGGTCGGAGCGTGCAGAGCGTTTCCCTATCCCGGAGAATGTCCAATGAGCCATAGCCCCCTTCCGCGTCTCGCCGAATCACCACATGCAGCCGCTCTTGAAAGCCCGCCGAGTCATCGCCGATGGTGATCTCATCCCAGAGCAAACCATCCGGTTTGGGCTTCGGGCTGAGGCTCACGTGGGATATCTGAGCGGTGGGAAGGGCAAGCTTGGTGTGAACAGGCTCTCCCGTGGCAAAAACCCGGGGCTTTGACACACGCCATGGTTCCCCGCCCGGCGTTACACCGCCCAGCACGATCTGCTGTCCATGCAGCGATGGCCATCCTGTGGGATAGTTAAGAACAGCGGAAGAGAGGCCCTGGCGTGCAGCAGCTATCCAGATAAGCTCCGCCTGAGAGCTGGTGGCTTGCTTGTTGCGAAGAGGGTCATGCTCGCCGGCCATCATCGGCTCGCCGGGGAGATGGGAGGTGAAGCTGAAGATGCCGTGAGTGGCCGGCTCCGCCCCGCTGGCGATGGTCGTCCAATTTGTGGGGGTATCCACAGGGACCGAAGGCAGGGCCTCAGCAACTACGCCCCGCTCCATGTGCCGCTTCAAATGGGGCATCAGGCCCTGACCTATGAACCGTAAGGCCAGGGATAGCATAGCGCCGTCGATTCCAACGAGTATGACTCTCTTCACGCGCCGTTCGGCCACCTAAACCTCCTAAAAGCTAGTGGGCTCATCTGTGAAGCATGCTCCGGGCAATCCGGCCCTCCACGGGAAACGCCGCCGTCCCGGCCTGCGGCTGGCACATCGAGGTAGGCCCGCTCGATAGCCAGCGCGGGCCTACCCTCGGCGTCAACGAAACATCCTATCGGAAGCGTCCTGCGTGACTCGGCCCAGCCAGGCCGATCCCCAGCCCCGGATGCCTCAAGGACGTTAGCCTAGAGATCCACGCGATCCGGAGCGACTTTGCGCAAGGGATTGGGATCGACGAGCTTGTCCACATCGATAGGTTTGTCAACGACGTTGCGCTCCACCATAAACTCGGCCAGGCTCTTGAGCATTTCCACCTGGCGCTTCTGCAGGGTGATTTGGTAATTCTCGATCTTCATCACCGGCAATATGTCTTCTGCCGCCGCTCCCGTCCTCTTAGCGACGATCTCAGCACCCTCTTCCATGTTCTCGACGAGCCAATCGGTGGCCTCGACGAGAGCGGCAAGGGAGGCCTCTACCGCCTCTGGATTGTCCTGCAGGAAGTCCTTGTCCACGACGATGTAACCGAGCGTCTGATGCTTGGCTGCTGAGTCATCCGTGAGGATCGTGATCTCCTCCACGTCAGCGAGCTGCTTGGGCCCATCTGCCCAGATCCAAGCGGCATCGATCTGCCCCGAGCGCAATGCGGCCACGATCTCGAAGAGGCTAGTGAATTCGACCATTTCAGCGCTCTCGGGCGGGACGCCATTGATCTCCAAATAGCGGCTGGTAATATACTCCTGAACCGTGCTTCGGGCGACGCCCAAGCGCTTGCCACGCAAATCCTCAGGGCCCTTAATGTCACCCCGCACAGCCAGTTTGTGGAAGCCCGGCTCGGGCTCCATAATGACGGCAACAATGCGGAACTGATCCGCCGGGGCGCGCGTCAGCCCAGCGAAGTCGATCACTACGCCGAAATGCGTCCGGTCCGCAAGCACGGCATCCACGGTGTCTACCCCAAAGGAGAAGGTCTGTAGCTCTGCGTCCACACCGTGCTTTTCGAAGAACCCCTTTGCCACTGCGACGTCGATCTGCGCCCCCAGGATGAAGCTGTCCACCCCAAACCGCACCTGATATCGCTCCTGAGTCGGGGCTTGGGATGGAGCTTGGGGCTGAGCCTGAGGTTGGACCTGGGGTTGGATGGGCTGGCATGCTGTCACGGTTAGCATCACCAGGACCAAGAACACGCCAACGGCTCTGAACGGAAGGAAGGCTCTCATCATCGTACCTCCTCACGTACGATATGCTGGTGTGGGAGGCACCAGCCTGCCCCCCACAGGGCGAGCGAGGGCTTTCACAAACCTGGGGGCTGGCCCAGGAAACGGATCCCGGGCGTCTTACCTCTTCTCCCAAGCCAGGGTGCTCTTCGTCACTTTCGCCTGCTGCGTCTCAGGATGTGTTGCGAAATCACGTCCGATCGTGTATAGCTCTCCGAGTAAATGAGGGGACGGCCAGATTCGCCATACGCCGTCTGTCTTGTGAAAATCACCGGTGCCCCCTGGGATAGCTTAAGTTTCTCGGCGACCCGCTTTGTCGCTCGACGCGCCTCAATTGTTGCCCAGGCCGCATCTAAAGTCTCGCCCCAGGCGTCCTGCAAGAACGACCACATATCTTCGCCAAACCGGGAGGGGTCCAAGGGGGTGCCATTGATCTCTTGGGGAAGGTAATCGATCAGATAGATGGCGGGGACATCGTCGGCAAGATAAACCCGAGAGATCTCCCAGAAAGGGATCTCCTCCTCAAAGCCGAGGGCCTGGCGAGCCTGGTCTGCTAACCTGCCGCGTATCACTTCCCGATACTCGAAGTCCGTCATGCGGCTCGTGTGTCCGGCATCCCGGATGAGCTCCGGAATCGGTCTGAGCTCGCTAAGGTTGGCCCTAACCAGGCCCGCATTCGCACTGACAAAGGTGCCCACGCCCCATCGGCGGATGAGAAGGCCGCTTGCTCGTAGCTCTTCCAGAGCCTCCCGCACCGTAGCTCGGCTAACTCCCAACAGCGCGGCGAGTTGCTGCTCCGACGGCAATCGATCTCCAGGCCGATAACGCTCGCGGATGGCCCGCTCGATCCTCCGACGCGTCGCGGCGACTCGCGTGGTGAGTTCGAGCTTAGATTCCTGATCGTCAGGATGTAAGGAAACCCTAGAGTGTGCCATTTTGAAGCCAATTGGTAAGAGGTCTGACGTCTGATCAATTTCAATTATACCACAGGAGCGGAAGAGCCGTCAACAGAGAGCGTTCTTTGGTAGTGTATCCAAAATGGTGGAAATTCCGCCAGGCCCATCGCAAGCCCACAGGGGAGGTGCGGAGGGGCCTCCCTCCGCCGAAACTTCCTCTTTTTCCGCTTTGCACCTGTCCTTACCCGGGCTGATTCGGGTGGGTAAGGCCGGGCGAGGCAGGTGGGGGGCGGAAACCGGGAGGTTTCTTTTGAGGGGCTGCGCCCCTCAAAGCTCCCTGCTGTATTTCCACCGAAAAAGATACACTACCCGTTCTTTCAGCTAGAACGTCGCCGAGGGGAGATCACATCCGCGGAGAAACAGGGCACCATCGAAGGGCGCCACAAGCGCTCGCGCCTCATGCAACACCGCTATCTACGCAGGCCCGCGCTCCCTTCTCTCACACCCCCTTGAGCGCCCCGGCCGTCAGGCCCGCCACAAAATACCGCTGCATCAGGAGGAACACGAACACCACGGGCAACGTGTTCAGGAAGGAGCCCGCCAGGATCGTGCCGAACGGTGTGAGATAGGGGCCATAGAGAACCGCCACGCCCAGGTTCACCGTGTAGAGCAGCTTATCCTGCAGCACGATCAAAGGCCACAGGTAGTCATTCCAGGCGCCATTAAACGCCAGGATGCCCAGGATGCCGAACGCCGGCTTCTGAATCGGCATCACGATCCGCCAGAAAAGCCCGAACTCCGTGCACCCATCGATGCGCCCCGCGTCCAACAGCTCGTCCGGGACGCTCAACATGTACTGGCGCATGAGGAAGATGAAGAATGGGCTGGCCGCGAACGGCACGATGATCGCCCAGTAAGTGTTCAGCCACTTCAGCTTGGCCATTTCGATGAACAATGGGACCAGCAGGACCTGGAACGGGAGCATGATGCTCAACAACACGAAGAGGAATCCCGCCTTCTTCAACTTGAAGTCGTACTTGGCGAACGCGAAACCCGCCAGCGACGAGAGGAAGATGCTGAGCAGAGAGCGGGTGATCGCCATGAAGAAGCTGTTGAACATCCATCGCCAGAACGGCAGCTCCTGAAACAGGTAGCGATAGTTCTCCAAATACAACGGGATGAACCCCAAGACCATGGTGACCTTGCCCGGATACAGGTTCGGATCTTTCAGGGTCTTGGGATAAAAGGTCAAAGGCCAGCTCCAGATCTCGGAGTTGGGCTTGAACGTGGACGCGATCATATATACGTAGGGCGCAGCCGTGAGGACCACCCCGATGAGCAACAAAGCATTGATGACGATCGTCAACACCAGATTCGTGGCGTGCATCCCCAGGGTGAACCGCCGCCTCTCGATACGCCCCTTCACCTGCGTGACTGCCATATCTCAATCCTCCCGGAATGCGCCGAAGAAATACAGGTTGATCGCCGACAGGATGAAGACGATGACGACCAGGCTATAGCCGATCGCCGACGCATATCCCAGCTTGAAGTACTGGAAGCCCGTGTAGTACAGATACATGGTCACCGTAAGCGTGGCATCGGAGGGGCCTCCACCGGTGAGCAGGAACGGCTGGGCGAACAGGTTGTAGGATCCGATAATGGACTGGATCACCACGAACATGATCACCGGCCGCAGGAGGGGGATCGTCACCCGGGTGAGCACCTGCCAGCGATTGGCCCCATCGATCATGGCCGCCTCTTTGAGCTCATGCGGGATGCCTTGCAGCCCGGCCAGGAAGTAAAACGCGTTGAACCCACTCCAGGTCCAGACGCCCAACAGGATGATCGCTGGCATGGCCCAACGCGTGGATTGCAGCCAGGGGATACGAGGCAGCCCGATCATCTCCAGCGCGGTGTTGAGCATGCCGTAATCCTTGTTGAGGACCAACACCCAGATCAGGGAGACGACCACGGCTGAGGTCAACACGGGGAAGAAGAAGGCGACCCGGTACAACTGGGTAAACCGCCGGGCGAACCTGGAATCGAAGGCCAACGCCAGGGCGAACGCGATGGGGAGCTGGACGAGGACGCTCCCCAACGCGAAATATGTGGTATTCCAGATCGACTTAAGGAAACGAGGGTCGTCCAGGAGGTTCCTGTAGTTCTTCAGGCCGACCCATTGGGGCGTGCTCAGGCCGGTCTGCTTCTGAAAGCTCAGCAGGAACGCGTAGATGACCGGATAGAGAGAGAACGCCAGGAAAAGCAGGAAGAAAGGGGCGATAAAGACGTAAGGGGCAGCTTTACGCTGCTGATAAAACCACCAGCTTGAGATCCCCCGTCGCTGCCGTTGTGCTTTGACTGCCACTGACCACCTCCAAGGAAACGATTCCGCCAGTCGACACCCGGACGGGCTTCCCCACCCGCCTTACGCACACGGGCCTGGCGATGCGGCGCATCGCCAGGCCCCGAAATGGATCAACCTGCGATGATGCGATTCACTTCCTCTCGACAGGCTGCCATGGCCTCCTCCACCGGCATCTTCGTCTCCTCGGAGAGAACCGGCGTGATCACCAGGCGGCTGAAGGCATCCGTCACCTCGGGCCACCACGGCGAGTTATGCAGCGGCGGCATGTGCGGCGCCCCCGCCGTGATGAACTCGGCAGGCTTCTGGTTGTGGAAGTACGGGTCTTCGAACTGCATGCGCGGGTCATCCCAGGCCGGCTTCCAGGTGGGGAACAGGTTCTGCATCTCGAACCCGAGCAGCACCCCGTCGTTGGTCAGGTTGCAGTAGCGGATGAAGTCCCAGCACACATCCGCATACTTGGTCTGCTCCGTGATGCAGGTGCCCGTGCCGCCGTAGGTGCCGCTCTTGGCGCCGGAGCCGTCCTCCCACAGCGGGAAGAGCTGCATCTCCCACTTGCCCTCCAGATCGGCCGCGTTGTCCTTCATGAAGCCCTGCATCCAGGGGGCCCCCAGGTGGATGGCGAACTCGCCCGCGGTCATCTGGCCATACCAGGCCTGGCCCTCCGCGCGCATCACCACGAGGTCATGCACCCACTTCCAATCGGCCAGCATCTTCATGGTCCTGACGCCGCCCTCGTTGTCGAAGGAGGGGTTCCCCTCCTCATCGAAGAAGCCGTTGAAGGCCTGGGCGATCATCCACCAGTAATCCCAGCCCGTCGGCGACAGCGAGACCCACTTCTTCCCGGTGGCAGCCACGTAATCCTTGCCCTTCTGGATCAGCTCCTCCCAGGTGTTGATGGGATACTCGATGCCGGCCTCTTCCAGGAGATCCCAGCGATAGAAGAGGAGGCAGGCGTTGAGCTCGTTACCCAGTCCGTAGTTCTTGCCTTGCCAGCTCCACGGGCTGAGCGCCGATCGCTCGTAGAGGTTCTCCTTGTACGGCGCCAGCCAATCGTTCAAGGGCAGGAAGCCGACGCGCTCGCCCTTCACGTACTGGCCAAAGCGGGATATCTCGATGTCGGCGATGTCCGGAGCGCCCGTGCCGGCCACCAGCGTGGTCAGCACCTTATCGTGCATCTCCCGGTAGGCGATCTCCTGCACATCGATCGTGACCTC
>JAJRVX010000563.1:0-10728 GCA_024277095.1 Chloroflexota bacterium | reverse complement strand
GGAGCAGTTTACCGCCGCGCTGCGCACAGCGCTTATGCAACTTGACGACCTGCAAAGCCTGCGCCGTAGCCCACTTCTCACGCTTCTCGCGGGCGATCGCAACGCGGCCAATCCCGTGAGCCTGCAAAGACTCCTGTTCAAGGAGATCGAGTCCCTGAAACACGCCCCCGGGGTCCGCCCATCTCGCATGTATGAGATCCTGTACTATCGCTACGTGGAGCAGATCAGCCAAAAAGAGGTGGCCTACCAGCTTGGGATCAGTGTACGTCAGCTTCGCCGCGAACAGGCGAACGCGATCGAGTACCTGGCAGACCACCTGTGGAATCGGTACAACCTGGCCGAACGATCGTCCGAGGCTACACGAGAGGAAATCGCACCGTCGCCCTCCGCCGCCCGGGGGGCGGGCTTGAACGAGGAGATCGCCTGGCTGCGCGACGGCTTTCGATCGGAGGCGAGCGTTCTCTCCGCCGAACTGGCCGAAGCCCTCCGGGACGCCGCCATCCTGGCAAAACGATACGGGGTGGACCTGCGGCAGACCCCGATCCCCCCCCTGCCCAAAGTGGCCGTGCCTCCCATGGCGTTGCGACAGGCTCTGCTCACAGCCCTGACCGCCATCATCCCCCCGACCACCGGGCTCCCCTTGAACATCCAGGTCACATCATCGGAGACTGGGGCGACTATCACGCTCCAACAGGCGAGCATCCCCTCCGAGGGCACCCCTCAGCCCAGTTACGATCTGGCCTCCCTGGATGTCGTCTCCACGCTGATCGCCCCCTTCGGCGGCCACGTGACCGCATCTGACATCCCGCCGTTGCGTGTCCAGATCGTTGTCCCCAAGGTGGGCAGCATCCCTGTGTTAGTGGTCGACGACAACCCGGACGCCCGCCAGCTCCTGGAACGCTACGCAGCCAACTCCCGCTTTCGCGTGATCGCCACGGCGGATTGTGCGCAGGTGGTGGCTCTCGCCCGGAAATTCGGAGTGCACGCCATCGTCCTGGACGTGATGATGCCCGGGATAGACGGATGGGACATCCTGGCCCAGCTGCGCCACCACCCGGACACCCAGAACATTCCCATCATCGTCTGTACCATACTGCCGCAAGAGGAGCTGGCTAACCTGCTGGGAGCCACGACCTTCATTCAGAAGCCCGTCAGCCAGCAGGCATTTCTGGAGGCTCTGGAGCGCGTGACGGCCACGCCGGAGCGAGGGAGCGGCTGAGCCCCATCGCGCACATGAGGATATCCCGGGCGGACAATCCACCGGTCAGCTCAACTCGCAGACGACTCGCCACAACGGGTTCTCCCCACGGATCACGAGCGGACACGATCACCACCGGGATATGCCGAATCCGGGGGTCGGCGTTCTTCTCCTCCAGGACCTGATAGCCATCCCGATCGGGCAATCCCAGATCCAGGAACACGGCATCCGGCTGGCGCTCTCGCATCAGCGCCAGCGCATTCGCCCCATCACCGGCGCGCAACGTCCGATATCCCCGACCAGCAGAGGCGAGCTGACGGGCGATCAGGCGCGCCATGGTCTGGTCGTCCTCGACGATCAGGATGCTGCCACGCGCGGGCGCCACCCGCTCAGCCGCAGCCAGGAGAGCCGCCCGGGTGACCGGCTTGACCAGATAGTCGACCACGCTCAGACGCTCGCACGCTTCCATCTTCCCCGGTATATAGCAACTCACGACCACCGTGCGATCCGGCAGATCCATCAAGCGCCGGATCAACCCCCGAGTCTCCATCACCTGGGCATCGTTGATCAGAAGCACTTCCGGTGGATCCTTCACCAGCGCTCGCTCCGCCTCCTCCAGATCCCGCACGGCGACGACATCCACTCCCTCGAAGAGGACGGGGGCCTGTCGGGAGAGCACCGGGTCCCGCTCCACGATCAGGAATCGGGGTTTCGGCTTGGGCAACTCCACCTGCGAACGCCGGGGGCGAGACTCATGAGCGGCATATGGGTTCACCCACCGCTTCGCCCCTGACATCACACGGCCGTTGGAGGGCTCATCCGGCTTCAAAGGCAGGGAGAAGAAGAACGTGGTCCCCACCCCGGGCTCGCTCTCCAGCCACATCTTCCCGCCGTGCAGCTCCACCAGCCGTCTGCTGATGCTCAGCCCCAGACCGCTGCCATCATGCGGTCTCTTGGTCGAGCCATCCAGTTGTTGGAAGGGTTCGAAGATGCGGTCCTGATCCTCCGGGCGGATCCCTGGTCCCGTATCCCGCACACGGATCACGACGTAGTCCTGATCCATCGTCGCGCTGATGGTGACGCCGCCCGTCTCGGTGAAACGCCCCGCATTGCTGAGGAGGTTCAGGATCACCTGGCGAGCGCGCAGTCGATCGCAATACACCGCCGGCAGGCTCGACGGCAGGTCCACATCGAGATAGAGCCCCTTTGCGCGATAGAGCGGCGCCACCGCCTGGGCGGCCTCATCGATGATGCAGGAGAGGTCCGCCCACTCCCGGCTCAGGCTGAAGCGTCCCGCCTCGATCTGGCTCAAATCCAGCACATCGTTGATCAATTGGGCCAAGTGCTGCGCGTTCCGGTAGATCACCCCGATGTCCGATAACAGGGCCTTGGGCAACCGGGAACCATAGGTCGAAGGGGAATGGGCGATCATCTCGCTAAAGCCGATGATCATATTGAGCGGGGTGCGCAGCTCATGGCTGACGTTGGCGACGAACTCCTCTTTGGCCCGCCGGGCCTCCTCGGCCTCCATCCGGCTGGCCCGCAGCAGCTCGTACAGGCGGCTCAGTTGGGCATACGCTTCGGCCAGGTCCTCGTTGGCCTGGTTCAGGGCCAGTCTGTGCTCGCGAGCCTCCTCCAACAGGGTGTGCGCCCGCTGATAGTACACGAACAGCCGCTCGAGGATCATCTGCCGGGGAGCCTCGCTGATCCATCCCAGCGCCCACGTGACCCCGATCAGAAAGATCACGGCCACTCCCTCCGTTATGACCACATGCGGCGGGACCCCTAGCGGTCGCAGCAGGAGGGTGGCGATCATGGGAACGCCCACCAGCACACCCGCTTGCCACCCCAGGACAAAGGTTGCCAAACTGACCGGCAGGAGAAATAAGGTGGCGGCTCCCGGCCCCGGCCACCAGAGCGTCGCCAGCCAGGTGGCTATCGCGACGCCTGTAACCAGCCCCACGATGCCCAGGCGGACGTTGATGCGAGAGAAGCCATAGCCAGCGATCAAAGCAGCGAACAAGAGCAACGCGATCGGAGTCACCTGGTGAGGTTGTAAAAGCCAGCGGTCCAGAGCGATGGGAAAGACTCCGCAGAGGGAGAGAAGAACCCAGAGCTTCCAGAAGCTCTCATCTCTCAAGTATTCCCACTCACGCTCTATCCGGATGGCAGCATAACCATCGGAGGACCGAATCCACTTCATCGCCCCGCTCCCTGAGCACGCCTGTTGATCGCCTGCGGCGATCCGAACCTTCCCGCCTGAAAAGATTGTACCCAACCAGTCGACAATTGGGAAGTCCCCAGCGAACGCTCACCGTTGGGACGAGGGAATCCACCACTTCTCCATCCGGATCGCCAAGCTGATCGAGAAGTGCTGCATCCCTAAGGCTGATGGCCCCTCCATGCGCTGCAGCGATATATTTGACACCGCGGCCCGGTTGCATACAATGGAGTTGTGGAATTCGCGCGATGAGGCTCGTGCCAACGATTGCTCGGCGGTGGATAGCCTCTACCCACGAGAACGGCGAGTGGTAGGGGCTTTTTTGTTGTGGCCCCGCCATCTCTCATGGGCTTAAGGGAAGTGAAGGGATGTGTGCCTTGACGGATATCACGGTGGTAGGAGAGGTCGCCCGGGCTGTGCGGGAAAACGTCAACCGGGTGATCGTCGGCAAGGAAGACGTGATCGATTTGCTCCTGGTGGCGCTCTTCTGCGAAGGCCATGTGCTGCTGGAGGACGTGCCCGGCATCGGGAAGACCACCCTGGCCAAGACCCTGGCCCGCTCGCTGGGGTGCACCTTTCAGCGCATCCAGTTCACCCCCGACCTGCTTCCCTCCGACATCACCGGCGTAAGCGTCTTCAACCAGAAGACCGGTGAGTTCGAATACCGGCCAGGCCCCATCATGGCCCAGATCGTGCTGGCCGACGAGATCAACCGGGCCGGGCCGCGCACCCAGTCGGCGCTGCTGGAGGCCATGGAGGAGCGGCAGGTGACGGTGGACGGCGTCACCCGTCCGCTACCCCGCCCGTTCCTGGTGCTGGCCACCCAAAACCCCGTGGAGCTGGAGGGCACCTTCCCGCTGCCCGAGGCCCAGGTAGATCGATTCCTGCTGCGCGTGGCGCTGGGCTATCCGGAGCGGGAGGAGGAACGGCAGATCCTGCACCGCTTCCAGACGGACAATCCGCTGGATCGCATCGAGCCGGTGGTATCGGCCGAACAGATCCAGGAGGCCGGCAGGTTATGCCGACAGGTCTACGTGCATCCCGCTCTGGAGGACTATCTGCTCGACCTGGTGCGCGCCTCCCGGACCGATCCCGCCATCACGCTGGGGGTGAGCCCGCGCGGCAGCCTGGCACTCCATCGCACAAGCCAGGCGCTGGCCGCCATTCAGGGGCGCGACTACGTGATCCCCGATGACATCAAACGGCTGACGATCCCCGTGTTGGCCCACCGATTGATCCTCAGCCCGGACGCCCGACTGCGCGGCCGATCGGCTCAGGAGATCATCGGCGAGTTGATCGAGCGCGTGCCCGTGCCGGTGGAGGAGATCTGGCAGGAGCAGGAGGAAACCGCCCCATGACCCGACGCCACCCGGGGAGCGAAAGAGAGCGTATCCCGTCGCCGAGCGCCACTTCGCGATCTCAACGTGGGCAAGGCCTGGCATGAACTGGCGTCGCTGGCATTGGCTGAACGATATCACGTTGCCGCTTCTGGCGGCGATCCTGCGGCTCTGCTGGATGTGGCCGTGGCTACAGCTCATCCAGCGCTGGCTGACACCATCGTATCAGGGGAACCTGCTATCGCCTTGGCAGATCATCGGGCTTCTGCTGGGCGGCATGGCGATGACGCGCTGGGTGCTGGGGCGATCCTGGAGCATCGCTCGGGCTCGCGCATGGATCGCCGGCACGGGGATCGGGATCCTCTTCGGCCTGCTGTGGTGGCTGTTCGCCCGCGCAGGGTACGCGTTCTGGGACGTACGCTGGCTGATCGCGCTGGGCCAGACGCTAATTCGCTGGCAGGTGGAGGTGCCCCCGCCCCTCATCACGCTGCTGGCGGCCGCGTACCTGTGGCTGCGCGGCGTGCTGGACGGCCGGCTTCCCCTCACCCACGAGCGCGTGTGGGGCACGTTCGCCTCCGGCTTCCTGATCCTGGCGCTCCTCCTGCTGATCGGCTCGTCCGATCCCAGCGGGTTGCCCGCCGGCACGGAGCAGTGGACGCTGACCTTCTTCGCCGTAGGCATGGCCGCGCTGGCCCTCTCCAGCCTGGAGGTCGCGCGCCAGACCGGCCGAGGGGACGCCGAGAAGCAACCCCGCCTCAGCCGATATTGGCTGGTCAGCGTCCTCTCCGTCATCGCCGTGCTGCTGGGAGTCGGGCTGCTGCTGAGCGCCCTCGTCACACCGGAGGCCATCGCCCGGGCGTTCGGCTGGTCCTCCGCCCTGCTGCGGATCCTGGGGATGGCGCTCTACTACACCGTCTTCGCCGTCGCCTATGTGGTCTTCCTGGTCCTGACCCCGCTCATCCACTGGCTCCAATCGCTGGTCAGTTCGGCCCCTCGCACCGAGCCGATACAGATGCCCGACTTCCAAAAACAGCTGGAGGAGATCTCACGAAACCCCGGCCCCACCCTTCCACCTGCCGTCGGAGAGACGGCGCGCTGGTTCGGCGTGATCGGACTCATCGTGGCGATCGCCCTGGCCTTCGCGCTGGCCCTACGCCGCTTCTGGGGAAACGGAGCGGAGGAGGTCGAGGAGACGCGTGAACTGATCCTGTCGCGAGACCTATTGGGGGAGCAACTCTCCTCCCTGTGGAGAGGGTGGGTAGACCGCCTTCGGTGGGCGCCCCGGAAGGCGCTGAGCCCCTTCCTGCCCCTGGACGGCGAGCCCCAGACTCGCCGCGTGATCCGGGCGCTCTACCAGGCGTTGTTGATGGCCGCCAAGGAGCGCGGACTCCCCCGCCTGCGGGGTCAGACGCCCGTCGAATACGCGCAGGCGCTCAGCGCGGCGGTGCCGGACTCCGGAGAGCCGCTGAGCGTGATCACGCAGGGATACCTCCAGGCCCGCTACGACCTGGAGCCGCCCTCCGCAGAGCGGGCGGAGGAGGTCCGGAGGGCATGGGAGCGATTGCGAGCGACCCTGGAGGCATGGCACGATGACACATCTCCGGGACCAGACGCATAGGGCTTCCCGCCCGGACGGGAAGCGGACGCGATATGCGAAACATCCCACGAGGACGTGGGGAAGGATATCACGCGGATAGCCCGACGGCTTCACCGGCCGGGCAGAGGTCCCATCGAGGTCGTAAGCCGCCGGATACGCAGACCGATACGAGGAAGAGAGCATGGCAGCACTGCTGGTCATCGTACAGCTGATCTTCTTGGAGGGCATCCTCTCTCTGGACAACGCCGCTGTCCTGGGGGCGATGGCGGCCTCGCTACCGGCCGATCGCCCCGTCCCATGGCCCAGATGGCTGGCGCCATTTGGACACCACCTGGATCGGCTGTTGGGCCCCCAACGACAGGCGGCCCTGAGGGTGGGGCTGTTCGGGGCATACGCCGGACGAACCCTCATGCTGGTGCTGGCGGCGTGGGTGGTGCAAAACCCCTGGCTGAAGCTGGTCGGCGCCCTATACCTGCTCAAGCTGGCGGCGGAGCATCTGAGCCAGCCCGGCCACGAGCCCGAGTCCGGCGACCCCCAGCCGAAGGACGGCCGCTTCTGGCGCGTCGTGCTGTCCATCGAGCTGGCCGATCTGGCCTTCAGCCTGGACAACGTGGTGGCGGCCGTAGCCCTATCCCGCCACCTGGCCATCGTCATCCTGGGCGTGGCCATCGGCATCCTCACCATGCGCTTTGCCGCCGGCATCTTCGCCAACCTGGTCACCCGGGAGCCGATCCTGGCGCCGACAGCGTTCATCCTGATCCTGAACATCAGCGTCGAGCTGTTGCTGGAGGACTTCGCTGGGGCGCACTTCGGTGACCTCACCAAGTTCGCCATCTCCGCCGGCACCATCGCGCTGGCGCTGCTCTACGCGCACTGGCCGATCATGCACGTTATCGACCCGCTGCTGCGGGCGGCGAAATGGGTGCTGGGTTGGGTGAACAAGATCATGGACGGGATCTTCTATCCGTTCAAGCTGCTGCTGATGGGGATCGCATCCCTCACATCCGGGACGGCCAGCCGCGTCCACCCGCCCGCCGGCTGATATCGAGCGGCAACGCGCAAGCCTGATCCCCCCAACGACCCTGGGGCCCCGGAATCCCGCTGATTCCGGGGCCTGATCATGCTCCCGAAGCGCTGGAAACCTCGCGGAGCAGCCCATGATGCCTATCTCCGCTGGGTCTCCCCATGCAGGTGATGCTCCCATACATCACCTGCCATGGCACGGGAATCGCCGTTCCGACCTTCATCCTGTTTGCACGCAACCAGCCTCTCCGCACGAAGGGGCCCCTTGCCAGGCATCGCGCTTGTTTGCGCCCGTCCACCGCCCTGTTATAATGCAGGCCGATAGCACATCTCCCGAGCACCGGCCGTGAAGATCCCCTACCAGTGGGACGCCTTTCACCTCACAGGAGTGTGACGATGGACCCAACCATCGCCTTGCTTCAGGCCATCCGGTCGCTTTGGCCCCAGCTTCCCGATCTCATCGGGGATGACTGGCCCCAATTCAGGAGCCAGCTGGAGGGATATCTGGAGCGGTTGGAGGCCGATCCGGCTCAAGAGTCCATCACCCGGGCGCTGATCCTGGACCACTTCAGCCAGTACCCCGAGGCACACCAGCGCCTCATCGGGGAGATGGTCGCCTTTCAGAGCCAACAGCTGTCCCCCACATATGGAACCCTAGAGCGCACAACGCCTGCCCTCACGCGTCTGCTCCATCCCACCATCACCCGCTATGCTGAGATCGCCTGCCCGCGCCGGGTATGGGTTCAGACGCCGCGCGTCTCCGTCGTCGTCCGGCTGACGATGCGCCCGCCGGGATACGGCGCCGACATCGTGGAGCTGGCCGCTTATACGGGGATGCCGGTGCACGTGCGCGTGGAAGCGCCCGCCTTCGATATCCTTAACTCGGCGGAACAGGAGACGCTCATCCTGCCCAACGCCGACAGCACGCCGGATCTGGTCTTCGACCTGCGCCCGCGCGACGCCGGATGCACCCGCATCTACTTCGACTTCTTCCAGGCTGGAAACCCCATCGGAACGATCAGCGTGCCCGTAGAGGTCACGGCCCACGAGGTCAGCGCGGAGGCGACATCCCGGTCCGGGAGGGTGCTGCGCGCCGAGCCCGATGCACCGCCCCCCGATCGCATGCTCTACATCGCCTACGAATGGTTCCAGGGACAGCCGGCGTTGCGCTTCGAGCTCAGGCGGGGAAGCGATGCCGGGCGAAGGTTCTACCCCACCCTGCTGGGGAACGATCCGAAGACCTATATCGAACAGCTATATGAGAGGCTTCTCTCGGCACACGCGGTCGACCCTGTCCGTTCGGCCGGACCGGAACGCCGGCAGGTGCTGCCGCCGGAGGACGCGGAGCAAGTCCTCCGGACCCTGGGCCAGAACCTGTGGCGCGATCTCATCCCGGAGGAATTGAAACGCGCTTACGCGATCGAGCGGGGAAGCTGGCACGACGAGACCCTGCTCATCGTCTCCGACGAACCCGATATCCCTTGGGAGCTGGTCTGGCCTTATGGGCACGGCTGGCAGGACGATGGGCCCTGGTGCATCACCATGCGCCTGGCACGCTGGCTGCGCCGGGGGCCCCAAGGAGATGGACACGAGGCCCCGCCCGTCCTCCTCCGCTTCGGCGCCCTGGCCTGTCTGGCCCCCACCGCCCCCGATCTGGCGGTCGCCCGGGAGGAGCGACGCCTCCTGGCCGAGCTGACGTCACGGTATGCGCTCTCCGACTTGAGCCCGGACCCGCCCGCCTGGCCGCAGGTGATCGAGCTGCTGGAGGCAGGCGAGTACGATTGGGTCCACGTGGTCGCCCAGGACCGTTTCTATCCCACCGCCCCCGATGCGGACTCGGCCGTCTGGCTCCAGGACGGGCGGGCGCTCACGCCGGAGGCCATCGTGGGATCGGACATCGAAGAACGGATCCGTGAACGCAGGCCCGGGTTCGTCTTCAACGCCTGCCACGGCGGACGACAGGGCTGGGCCTTGACGCGTCTGAGTGGCTGGGCCAACCGGCTCATCGGCAGCGGCGCCGGACTCCTCCTGGCGCCCCTCTGGGAGGCCACCGATGACCGGGCGCTGGACTTCATCCGGGCCTTCTACCAGGGCCTGCTCGACGGCGAGACGGCGGCGGAGGCCACACGCCGGGCCCGGCTGGCCGCCCGCCGCGCCGGCGATCCCACCTGGCTGGCCTACAGCCTGTACGCCCATCCCAACGCACGAGTGGTGCTCAGCAGTCAACAGGGGACTTGATGCGTCCCCGACATCCAAGGAGGATCATGATGCCGTTCAGTTGCGATACGATGGTCGCGCTGCCGAACGCGACAAAGGGAGGACAGACCCTCTTCGCCAAGAACAGCGACCGTCCCCGGGAGGAGAGCCAACCCCTCGTCCAGCGAGATCAGGAGGCCCATCCGGGTGGAGCGGTCGTTCGATGCCAATTCCTGGAGATCCCCCAGGCGGCCGTTACGTACCGGCACGTCGGCTCCAGGCCCTACTGGTGCTGGGGCTACGAACACGGCTGCAACGAGCACCAGGTCGTCATCGGCAACGAGGCATTGGCCTCAAAGATCCCCGTATTCGAGGAGCCGAAACTGCTGGGCATGGACCTGGTGCGCCTTGGTCTGGAGCGCGGCCGGACCGCCGCCGAGGCGGTGGAAGTCATAACCGACCTGATCACCACGTACGGACAGGGCCGCTTCCAGGGGGGCGCCGACGTGGGCACCTACGACAATGGCTTCCTGGTGGCCGACCCGCGCGAGGCGTACGTGATCGAGACCGCGGGCCACGAGTGGGCGGTGAAGCGGATCGAATCCACGCTCGGCATCAGCAACATCCACTCCATCGGGACGGACTGGGAGCGGCTGTCCCCTTCGGCCGAGCGCCATGCCATCGAGCAAGGCTGGTGGCAACTGGAGCAGGGACGGCTCCACTTCGCCGAGGCTTACTGCGATTTCTCCAGCAGGCAGTTTGGGGGTGGCTCCCAGCGCAGGGCCCGCTCCTGCGCGGTGCTGAAGAAATACCGAGGAGAGATCGACGTCCGCATCATGATGGCCCTGCTGCGCGATCACTCCGACGGTGAGGATCCGGAGGAGCCCTTCCGAGAGGAGCCATCCACCGGCATCTCCATCTGCTGGCACTACACCGAGGAGGTCGGCGTGAACACGGCCGCCAGCCTGGTGGCAGATCTCTGCGCCGACGGGTCCCGGTTGCCCGTCTACTGGTGCAGTTTCTACTCCCCCTGCCTGGGCGTGTTCCTCCCCGTCTTCATCGAGGGCCAGATCCCGGCGGCCCTGACCATCGGTGACGCGGAGCCCAGCGATGAGAGCCTGTGGTGGCTGTTCCGCAAGCTCGAGCGTGCCGTGCG
>JAJRVX010000562.1:0-8360 GCA_024277095.1 Chloroflexota bacterium | reverse complement strand
ATGGAACAGATCCAGGGCGATTCCCCCAAAGTTCAATTGTCAAGCCCAACGAGAGCACAGCGCCAGATGGTCGGTGACCACAAGGGTGAGGTATTCCCGCACACGCGCCGCGCCGCCTACATGGCGTCGGCCCGCGCGTTCCGCATCTCCCATATCCGTGATCGCAGCTGGACGATCTCCTGCTGCAAGCCGGGCTCATCTCCCAAACGCGCCAGCCGATGTTTTCGAAGGGCCAACTCCGCCAGAAGCTGATAATACTCTCGCGAGGTGGGCGCCCGATCGGGATCCCGCCCGCGCGCCGAGGCGGGGATGCGCCCCCATCCCCGGGCGGAGACGGCGGCCCGCCGATCGGACTCCGGGATCCCCTCATCAGCCAGATACTCCCAGATCCACCGTCTCTCCTGCCGCCGCGCCAGCACGATGATGGCCACGACGATCCAAACCCCGCCCCAATCGGCGAGCAGGCTGATCCCCACGCTGAGACAGTTCAGCTCCGCCAATGCCGCCCCCACATTGTGCACGAAGTGGAAGCCGATGGCTCCCATCAAGGCGAGCGCCGGGATCGCCCAGCGGGCCCATCGATGCCGGGTCATACGGGCCACGCCCAGGCCGATCCCCACGATGCTGGTGAAGAAGGCGTGATTGAAGCCGAAGATCACCGATCGCAGGAACACCACCAGCACCCACACGCCCCAGCCTTTCTCCTGGAGGACGGAGACGAAGTAGAACACGTTCTCCGTCATGGCGAAGCCGAACCCCACCAGAGCGCCATACACGATGCCGTCCAGCACGCCGTCGAACTCCTGGCGCGCCCACAGGAACAGGCCCAGTAAGGCCAGGGCCTTCACGGGCTCCTCGACCAGCGGGGCGACGATGCCGGAGGATATGACGTCTCGCGCGATGTCGGAGCGCAGCGCGCTCAACGGCACATGCAGGACCAGCTCAACGATCAGGGAGAGCAGGATGGCGGGGACAGCCCCCCACAGGAACGCGGCCGCCAGCAGGCGCAACGGCTCCCGCTCGTACCGATCACACCACCAGACGAGCCACGTGTACAGAGCGGTGGGCACCGCCGCGGCCACGATCGAGAGCGCCACCCCGACGATCATGACAGTACCAGACGCTCGCGCAGCTCATTGCGCCAGCGGGCATAGACGCTGTACGCGTGCACGCCCGGCCCGCTCAGCCGTCCCACGACGCGGGCCTCCACCAGGCTGCGCCGGAACCCCTCCGCGTCGCGAAAGGGGGGGAGCTCCAGTCCCGCCCGGCCCACCTCGACGGCGGCATGGGCATCGCTGCCCGCCGTACCGGGCAGGCCATGCTCGCGAGCCACCCTCTCCGCCATCCAGTTATCGGCGGGCCACAGACAGCGACTGTTGAACACCTCCACGGCGTCCACGTGAGGAAGGATCTCCAGCAACACCTCGCGACCGACGGCGGAGCCGCGCCGATAGCGATCCAGCGGGTGGGACACGCTGATCACCGCTCCCTGCTCCCGCAGCCAGCGCAGCGCCTCCTCCATCGGGGTATCGCGCGGGATCTCCTCCCGCACGAAGTAGGCCAGCAGCTCCCCGCGATCCGTCTTGATCTCCTCGCCAACGATGATGAGATCCGGGGCCAGCCGCTGCGCCTCCAGGGCGCCGGCGATCGTGTTATGGTCCGTGATCGCCAGGCGATCCAACCCCCGCCGCCGGGCGGCGGCGATCACCATCTCCGGCGAGGAGAGGCCATCCCGGGAGAACCAGGTATGGCAATGGAGGTCAACCCGCCATCGTCGCGCCATCGATACACCTTTCCATAATCTACGAGTTATCCTTGGAGCCGCGACGCAGCAGCTTCCCCGCCAGGAGGAGCAGCCCGAAAAGCCCGGCGGTGGCAACCAGGGTAGTGCGTGGCTCGACGCCTGGCATCACCACCGTGCCGTCACCGTAGCTCTGAAAGAGACGCCCCCACTTGGTGTCCAGGGCCGCCTGGACCCGCTTCCGCCCCACAAAGGGATACCAGTACACATTATGATAGAAGTTGGACGCGAAGTAGCTCCACGGCACCAATGGGCTGCGCAACAGCAGCCCCTCGAACGGCTTGAGCGGGCCGTGGTAGATCATCTTCTGCCCACGGCTGGCAAAGGTGTCCTCCTGCACGAACCCCCAGCTCTCCTCGGCGACCTCCGGATCGCCCACCACCTCGATCTCCCGCGGATCCCCCACGCCCAAGCCCATCTCATGAGCGATGCGGATGAAGGGAATATCCATCGGGTTAAAGCCCTGAATCTTGGCGGAGATGGCGTCGATGGCCACCTGGTCGGCCGAGGCGAGGATCACATCCTTCTCATGCCAGCGCATGGCCCGAGGCCCTGGGCCGTCTCCGGCGAAGGTGCCGTCCATCACGGCGAACAGCCCGGTGTGGATCTCCTACTGGATCGTCAGCAGGTCCACCAATGTCTCATGGATCTGGGCATGGGTCCAGTGGCGCTTCTCCGTCAGCAGCCCGCCGAACGCGTTCTTCATGGCGCCGGTGATGGTGGTGAAGACGTGGGTCTTGACCGTGGGCAACTGGATGATGTTCCGGCCGATGAACATCTCCGGGATCAGGATCCCCTCCGGGTAGATCCGATCCAGGACCAGCATGGGTGCCTTGGGCTCGTAGCGCACCCATTTGATCTCCGGCTCATACAGGTGCACGTTGCGCACGCCATACGCATCGACGATGTCCTTGTGCTTGTTGTTGCGCTCGCCCACGTACGCGTCTACCACCACGGTGCGGTTGTGCGCGCCGATCAGGTTCTGGTACCCCGCGTCCTGCAAAGCACGGATCACGCCCTCCAACTGCCAGGGCGTGGTCGAGCAGGCGGGATACCACGTCTGCCAGGAGATGTTGATCTTCAGGATCGTATCCTTGTCCTTGGGCAACGCCTCCTCAAAGCCGGCCAGCTCCATCAGCCGGGCATAATCCTCCAGCACCGTCTCGGGTCGGGTGCGCAGGATGGCAACCTTCCCTCGACCGGGGAAGTCCTTGGGAATCATCGTTTAACCTCCAACTCTGGACAGTCTTTCGGACGCCCGGTCGCGCCCCCCGGCCCGGCCAGAGCCAGGGGACGTCAGGCATGTCCGGGAGCCGGATTCCCGGCTCCATGGACCTCCAGTGTCTATTCGCGTGTCGGTCACACGCGGATCATGACTAACATCATCTTGAAGCGCTCCACGGCCTGCAGCGCGTGAGGCTCATTCGCGGGCATGATAACCATCTCCCCGGCCTTGACGCGCATGGTCTCACCGGAGATCATGATGTCCGCCTCGCCGTCCAGGATGTACGCCAGGGCATCAAACGGCGTGGTATGCTCGCTGAGCCCCTCGCCGCGATCAAAGGCAAACAGGGTCACGTTCCCCGTCTGAGCGTCCATGATGGTCCGGCTCACGATCGCGCCTTCCTGATAGTCCAACAGATCGGCCGGATTGACCACCTGTCCCTTCAAGGATTCGCCACCTGCTCGTTCGTTTGCACTCATCGTGATCCCCTTCCTTGTTTTCTAACATTGCTGTAGGGAAATCCTGCTGAGAGTATAACGCAAGTCCACAGGGATGTCCAACACATTCGCCACGGTGGCAGTGGATTCCTTTCAAAGTGGAAACACTACGTGGAAGGGAGCCCTCCTCCACAGCGGACACCCCCCTCCCGGTCTGCACCCGCCTTCCTCGGCCCTTTCCACAGGGATCTGAGCCCAGGGTCAGTGATGGAAATCGGGGTGGTAGGAACACCCCGCGTGTCGCCCGACGCAAGACATTCCCCTGACCAGCGACCGAGGGAAAACGGCCCTCACCAACCTCCCTTCTCCCAAGCCCGGGAGAAGGGGGCTCAACGGTGGGTGGTGGGGTACGTCTGGCCACGTCGTGTGCTGGGGGAAACCGAGAAGACGCGTACACAGACACGACACCTTGCCTCGTCCCTGCAGGCGCCATATATGCCAATATGGACGTTGGACTTTGAAAAGGCCCTGCATCAAGAAAAGTGCGCTCTTGAGGAAATCTGGCACTTCATGTAGAATATCCCAGGGCCCATAGGAGGGACGGATATGTTCAAACCATCGCGTGCGCTCCTGGGAGTGGGTTGGATCTTTCTCCTCCTCCTCACCCTTACCGCGACCTCCCTGGCCACCGGGCCGGTCCCCTACCGCTTCCTCACCACCTGGGGCACCACCTGTTACCTTTACGCGCCAGGTCAGCCGGGATGCGTGGACCCTGATGGCGATGGCCCCCTGCAGACGGGAGACGGCCAGTTCGGGCTGGCCATGGGGATCGCCGTGGAGCCAGCCGGGACCCTCCTGATCGTGGACAGCGTGAACCACCGCATCGAGCGTTTCTCGCAAGACGGGCGATTTCTGGGCCAGATCGGGACCACCGGAGCAGGCGACGGGCAACTGAATCACCCCACCGATGTGGCGGTGGCCCCCGATGGCACCATTTATGTGACGGACAGCGGCGCCGATCGCGTGCAGCGGTTCACCCCGGCGGGCGGCTTCCTGGGCGCCTTCGGGGGGCCCGGCGAGGAGCTGGGGAAGTTCCATGATCCTCGCGGGATCGCCGTGTTCGCGTTCAGCAGCGGCACCGCCGTGTTCGTGTCCGACTATTCGAACAACCGCGTGCAACGGTTCACCGGAGATGGCACGCCCGTCGCCGCCTGGGACGGGCTGGGCGGCGTGTCCGGATTCCCCTTCAACGGCCCGGACGGACTGGCCGTGGACGCGCAGGGAAATCTGTACGTGGCGGACAGCCTGAACCATCGCGTGGTGACGCTGGGACCGGACGGCGTTCCCCGGGCGATCCTGGGGGACTTCGGGACGGCGCCCGGCTATTTCGACACCCCCGTCAGCGTCAGCATCGATCCCACGACGGGCGATCTGTACGTCGTGGAGGAGTTTGGAAATCGCGTGCAGAGGCTCTCCCCCAGAGGCAAGCCCCTCGCCCTGTGGGGACGAGGGGGCACCGGCGAGGGCGAGTTCAACGGCCCATATGACGCCGGCCCCGTAGGAGAGACCGTCTTCATCACCGACGCGGGGAACCGCCGGGTCCAGCAATTCGGCCCGCCATGGCACGTCTATACACCCTCACTTCTCGTCACACATTGATCTCAGGAGGGGCCCTATCCTTCGACCATTCCTGCATCGGCCATTCGTTCCGGCGATCCTCTGCCTGATCGCGCTGATCGTCGCAGCAGGGGCGCAGATCACGCTCTCCCGCCCCGCCGGGGAACCCCGGGGTTGGCTGCTCTACGCGCTGGCCGCGGTCCTGGCCGCGGCGGGGCTGAGCGGGATCGAGCGAGACCGGCTCCCACGCGTGCCCGCTCCCCCCCGTCGATATCCCGGCTACCCGGCCATCGGGGCCGGGCTGGGCCTGCTGCTCATCGGCGTGGGCATCGAGATCTGGGTGCTGCACCGCCTCTGGCAGCGAATCTACGATCCCACGGCGGCGTTCGGATGGGTGATCGGGCTGGCGACGCTCCTGGCCGGAAGCTGGTTGCTCGGCCGACTGGGCCCATGGCCGGACCGCCAGGCGCCCTCCGATCCCATCCTTCCGCTGGCCATACCGACGTGGATCGAGTGGGCGCTGCTGGCCGCCCTCCTGGCGCTGGCCGTCTTCCTGCGCACCTATCGGCTGAACGAGATCCCGCCGGGCATCTTTGTGGACGAGACCAACGCCGCCCTGGACGCGCTGAACATCCTGGACGGCCGTCGCGACTCCCCCTTCGGCGTGGGATGGTTCGAGACACCTTCCCTTTACGCCTACTATCTGGTGGCGCTCTTCCGCCTGTTCGGGACCACGTTCCTGACCCTGAAGGCGGCCTCGCTGATCCCGGCCATCCTGACGGTCGCCGCGTTGTACCCCCTGGCCCGCTTGATGTTCGGCCCGGCGGTGGCGCTGGCCAGCACGGCGTTCCTGGCCTTCGCCCGCTGGCACCTGACCATGAGCCGCTGGGGGTGGAACGAGCTGGGGCCGCCGCTCTTCCAGCTGCTGGCGACCTATTTCCTGATCCGGGCGACGCGAGAGCGTCGGGCACGGGACTTCGCGCTGGGCGGGCTTTTCCTGGGCCTCGGCATGTACACGTATCTGGCCTCCCGGCTGGCGGTGCTGGTCATCGTGAGCTACCTCGCCTACCGGATCGTGTTCGAACGCGGCTTCCTGCGCCGTACCTGGAGGGGGCTGATCCTGTTCACGCTGGTCTACGGGATGACCTTCGCGCCCCTAGCAGAGACGTACGCCCGGAACCCGTTCACCTTCCTCAACCGCTCCCGCCAGGTGAGCATCGCCCGGGACATCGAGCGGGCGGGCGGGGACCTCGCGCTGCTGGCACAACCCTGGCGCTGGTCACAAGAGCGCGAGAAGACACGGGTGGCCTGGCGCGTGCTGCAGCGCAGCATCGCGGCGCATCTGAAGATGTTCCACCTGCGCGGGGATTACAACCCGCGGCACAACTTTCCCGGCAAGCCCATGCTGGATCCGGCGACCGGCGTGTTGTTCGTGCTGGGGCTGGGCTACGCGATCCGCCGATTCGACGACCACCGCCGGGCGCTGCTCGTGCTCTGGATCCCCATCACCCTGCTGGGCGGCATCCTCTCCACCGCAGGCGAGGCGCCCCAGGGATACCGGACGCTGGGCGTGGTCCCGGCTGTGGCGATCCTGGCGGGCGACACGCTGGTAGGGATCGCCTGGAGCTGGACCCGAGCGCTCCCCCAACTCGCCCGAGCGATCCCGGCGATCGCGGCGGCGGGGGCGATCTGCCTGGCGGGCTGGCTGAACGCGAGCGTGTACTTCGGCCCACAGGCCACGAACGAGCAGGTGTGGGGGGCGTTCTCCCCCGCCGAGACGGCAGTGGCCCGAGAGGTGGCGGCCAAGCCGCCCGGACAGCGGCTATACCTCTCGCCCCGGCTGTACTACTTCTCCCCGCTGAGGTACATTACCTATCGCCCGCTGCGAGCGGGGGGCGGAGGCGTCGCCAACCCGCCGTACCAGCTGATCCAGCCGGCCGAAGATCTCCCGCTCTCCGACCAGGGCGGCGCCGATGCCTTGCTCCTGCTGGACGCCCATTATGTCGACCTGATGGAGCTGTTCACCCGATTCTACCCGGGCGCCACGGCCGCCATGCGCCGCGGGCCCCAGGGACAGCCGCTGTACCTGAGCGTGACGGTGCCGGGGGAGGAGATCGCGGCGCTACAGGGACTGAACGGGCGCTTTCTGATGGCAGACGGCCGGGAGATCCGAAAGCGCACCGGACTGGAGATCTCGTGGGGGGCGGACAACCCCGTCGGCGGCGAGATCCCACAGAGGGCCGAGTGGACGGGCAGCCTGGCCATCCGACGAACCGGCCTGTATGATTTTCAGGAGGAGGGCGGCCTGCGCATCGAGATCGACGGGCGGCCGTGGGAGGGACCACAGGTGTTGGGCAAGGGGCTCCACCGCCTGCACGTGATCCAGGATGACCCGGGAAGACAGGGCGTCGCCCGGCTGCTCTGGACCCCGCCGGACGCCCCCACCGGCCCCGTGCCGCTTCAGGTCCTCTTTACCGTCGATCCGTGGGATCATGGCCTGTTGGGCACCTACTTCCGGGGCAGCCGTTGGGAGGGAGAGCCGGTTTTCCAGCAGGTTACGCCGGTGGTGCTGTTCGCCTGGCCCGATCCGGAGCCGTGGTTCGGCCCCTTCAGCGCCCGCTTCGAGGGGGAGATCGAGGCCCCCGTGGATGGGCCGTATTTTTTCAGCGTCAACGCGGACGACGGGCTGCGGGTGTGGATCGACGGCGTCCTCATCGGCGAGGGGGTAAACCCAGCGGGCGTGAACATCGTGGAGGCGACGGTGCCGCTGACGGCCGGACGACACACCATCCGCATCGACTACTATCAGGAAGGGGGCGGCAAGGCGCTGGAGCTGTGGTGGGCGCCGCCCGGGCGGCCGCGGCAGGTCGTGCCGCCGTCGGCTCTGTACCCGGCCTCGCCATAAGAGCGTGTCTGAAAGTCTATCGATAAGGTGTCTGAGGGGCTCCCCCGGCTACCAGCTCCACAGGGGGAGGTGTGGAGGGGCCCTCCCCTCCACGGAAGTCCCACTTTTCCGGCCTGTACCTGCCTCTCTCGGCCCTTCCCGAAGGACCCGGGCCGAGGCCAGGCAGGTCGAAGGCAGAAGCAGGGCTTTTTCCGGAGGGGCTCCCCACAGCAGAAGCAACGGCATTTTTCAGACACACTCTAACCTCGACTTTGTACATTCAGGTAGCGTAACAGACGGTATCTACCAGGCGATCCAGAAGGGATCGCGGGATTTTCACCATATCCGACTCGGGAGGCGACATGCAAAAAGTCGCCGTCGGGAACCAGAGTGCTT
>JAJRVX010000561.1:0-3050 GCA_024277095.1 Chloroflexota bacterium | reverse complement strand
GGGATGGGGGACGGGAGCGGCCAGTTCCTGGAGCCGTTCGACGTGGTGATCGAGGCGGACGGCAGCGTGGTTGTCCTGGACGCCACAGCCCAGCGCCTGCAGCGCTTCACCCCGGAAGGCGAGTTCCTGGCCTCCTTCGGCGGCGACCTGGCCATGTACCGGCCGCGCGGCCTGGGCATCGACGCCACGGGCGATCTGTACGTGGCCGACACAGGTGGCCTGCGCCTGCTGCGCCTCTCACGTGACGGCGCCCTGCTGCAACAATGGGGCGGACGCGGCGCCGAGATCGGGGCGGGACAGCCGGTGGACGCGGCGGCGGGGCCGGACGGGACCATCTACCTGGTCGAGGCAGAGACGGGCCTGCTATGGCGCCTGTCGCCCGATGGGAGCAGCACGAGCTGGACGGCCATCATGCCCGCCAGCACTATCGACGGCCCCCACGTGGCCGTCGGCCCGGATGGGCTGATCTATGTCACGGACCCGGAGCTGTGGCGGGTGGTAGTGTACGAGCCGGGCGGCCGCCCCGTGGCCCAGTTCGGGGAATACGGGATAGAGCCCGGCCAGTTCCTGAAGCCGGTGGGACTGGCCGTAGGATCGGACGGCCGCATCTACGTCTCGGACAGCCAGGCGTGTCGCGTGCAGGCGTTCGCGCCGCTGGAGGTCGACTCCGGGCAGTGAGATCGGTTGATCCGCACACGAGTTCATATCCACAGAGGAGAAGCGTAAGAGAGGCTCTTCCGGAGGGGCTTCACTCCCCCAGGGCTCCCCATGGCAAGGGCAACAGGACTCTCAAGCACGCTCTGAAGATTTCCTCTCCCGGAGGCACGAACGTGAAATGGGGCATTTGGACGGGATTTTACCCTGGGATGGACCTGGCGGCCGCGCTGGAACACCTGGCACGCCTGGGATGGCGGGACGTCGAGGTGAGCTCGGAACACCTGGAGCGCATTCTGGCCGCCGACTCGCCCGGCGCCCAGGTGGATGCCGTGAAGGCGATCGTCGCCGCTGAGGGCATTACGCTATGGCAGGCGCACATCTGGCTGGATCTGGACGTGGCGCCGGAGGATCGGGCGGAGGCCGCGCGAAACCTCGACATCGCACGACGCTGGCTGGATCTCGCCATGGAGCTGAACGTGCCCAACGCCGTCATCCACCCGGGCGGGCGCGCCCGATGCATGGAAGACGAAGCGGGCTATCAGCGCGTTTTGGACGACAATGTGGCCGTCTTCTCCACATTGGCTGAACATATCCATGGCTCGGGCACCCGTCTCTGTGTGGAGAACATGCTGAACCGAGAAGACGGCCCCCGTTTCGGGGCGCGTCTGGAGGAGCTGTGGGCGCTGATCGAGGGGGTTGGCCAGCCGAACGTCGGGTTCTGCCTGGACACCGGACACGCGCACGTGGTCGGGATCGACGTGGCGGACGCCGTGCGTACGCTGGGTCCCCGGCTGTGGGCCACCCATATCGCCGACAACGACACCAGCGGCGATCAGCACCGATTCCCCTACGGGGGCACCATCGACTGGCCCGCCGTGGTCGACGCCTACCGGGAGGTCGGGTACACCGGCCTGTGGAATATGGAGGTGCCGGGGGAGCGCTGTGCCTCGATAGCGGTGCAAGACCTGAGGCTGGAGTACGCGAGGAAACTGATGCACCTGATGTGGGGGTGAGAAGCCCCTCTCCCCAAGGAGAGCGAGATGTACCTCATCGATGTCCACACCCATATCGGCCGCCTGCTGCACGACCGAACGCCGCTCACCCCCGATGAGCTGGTATCCTGGATGGATGCCCGCCACATTGAGCAGGCGGTGGTGATGTCCGTAGAGTCCCCAGAGGAGATCGATTATTATGTCACGACGGAACAGGTGCTCGCTGCCTGCGCCAGGCATCCCGACCGGCTGATCCCCTTCTGCGCGGTGGACCCGCGGCACCGGTACCCGGGCCAGTTCGACCCGCTGCCCATCCTCCGAGAGTACGCAGAGCGTGGTTGTCGCGGCGTCGGCGAGATGCTGACCGGATTGCCCGTGGACGATCCCCTGATGCAAGCGATCTACGCCGCCTGCGGCGAGCTGGGGCTACCCATCACGCTACACATGGACGACTATATCAACCGAGACGCGTTCGGGCTGTCGGGGCTGGAACGGATGCTCCAACAGTTCCCGGAGACGATCTTCATCGGACACGCGCAGCATTTCTGGGCGGAGATCTCAGGCCAGGTGGATATGACGAAGCTGCGAGGTCAATACCCCACCGGCCCCGTCGCCCCCGGCGGCGCTACGGACCGCCTACTGGCCCAGTATCCCAACCTGTACGGGGACCTGTCGGCCCAGTCGGGCTACAACGCGCTCACCCGGGATCCCGACTTCGGGCGGGATTTCCTGATCCGCCATCAGGACAAGCTGCTGTTCGGCACGGACTATCTGACGCCCGGACAGCCCACGCCCATTCTGGACGTGATCGCCGACCCTACACTGCCGGAGACCGTGCGCCAGAAGATCACGCACGAGAACGCCCAACGGCTGCTCGGACTATAGCCGCACTGGGATCTAGCGATGCTCTTCTATCCGCTCAGGGGTCGATCTACAAGGTCTCCCTTTCCGCCCCGGAGGCATTATCCTCCTGGCCGAACACCTTCCAGGCCACAGCCGTGAGGATCGGGCCGGCCTGATCCACAACTTCGGCCGAGTAGATCCATCCGCCCCCATTATGGCCACGAACCATGATGGCCTTCCCCTCGTACTCGGACAAGTCGAGCTCGCCGCTCTCCGGCGGCAGGGATTCCTGCATAGCGATCGCGGTCAGCCTGACGGAACCCGCTGGAGCGTGGTATGGCGTTAAGAGCTCGAACCGCTTCTCCCGCACGATGCCGAGAAACCAGCCATCCCCTTCCATTTCCCTATCCTCCTGATCTGAGCTCGACTTTGTACATTCAGGTAGCGTAACAGACGGTATCTACCAGGCGATCCAGAAGGGATCGCGGGATTTTCACCATATCCGACTCGGGAGGCGACATGCAAAAAGTCGCCGTCGGGAACCAGAGTGCTTGACGG
>JAJRVX010000560.1:0-4202 GCA_024277095.1 Chloroflexota bacterium | reverse complement strand
TCGCGGATCAATGGATGAGATGAGGAGTGCTCACAGGAGGTGAAATGCAGGCCAAGTCCCTCGTGCGTGCCGGAGGCCCCACCCGCCGGTGGATCACGCCCAAGCGCATCCGGGGTTGGGTGCGCGATGCGTTCTGGTATGCCGTGCTGAGCTTCTTCGCCGTCGTCCTGGCGTTGCCACTGGCCTGGCTGGTATCCACGTCCTTGAAGACGGGAGCTCAGACGTTCGTCATGCCGCCCAAGTGGATCCCCGATCCGATCGTCTGGGAGAACTATCCGGAGGCCTTTCGGGCGGTTCCCTTCCACCGCTATTTCTGGAACACGATGCAGATCGTCGTCTTCGCCACGCTGGGAACGTTGATCACGGCTTCCATGTCCGCTTTCGCCTTCGCCCGCCTCCGTTTCCCCGGGCGAGGGTTCCTGTTCGGCCTGGTTCTGTCCACCCTGATGTTGCCCGGCATCATCACGTTGATCCCCACGTTCATCCTTTTCCGGCGGCTGGGGTGGGTGAATACGCTGTTGCCGTTGATCGTGCCCTCCTGGTTCGGGGGCGGCGCGTTCAACATCTTCCTCATCCGGCAGTTCTTCATGACGCTTCCCTATGACCTGGATGAGGCCGCCCGGATCGACGGGGCGAGCAACTTCCGCATCTACTGGAACATCCTGCTGCCGCTCTCCAAACCGGCGCTCGCCACCGTGGGCGTGTTCTCCTTCATCCATCACTGGAACGACTTCTTCCTGCCCCTGGTCTACCTGCAGGACACCAGCAAGTGGACCATGGCCATTGGCCTGCAAGGGTTCAAGGACCTGTATTCGACCAGCTGGAACTTGATGATGGCCGCCTCGACGGCCATGATCATCCCGCTGTTGATCCTCTTCTTCTTCGCCCAGCGGTACTTCGTCAGCGGCATCCATCTGACCGGCATCGCGGGCCGATAAGGGGATATGGCCTCCGGCTACGGGCCGACCTCGATCAGCTCCACGGCCCGCGCCGGGATCGTCCCCTCGTAGACGGCGGATCTCTCGTTCAGACGTCCCACGGGTATGCGTCCTCGCCCGTTGATGCGGTATACCCGCCGGCCCGCGCCCGCGTCCTCGACCCTCCACGTGATGTAGTGTGGGCGATCGCTGATGTTCGCCAGCGCCAGCCCGCGTCGCCCGTCGGGGGCGACCCATTGGGAGGCGAGCACGGCGGGCATGCGCCTGCGGACCACATGTTCCTCGTCCGGTGGCGTATAGATCCCCCGCACCAGGAACTCCACGGTGATCTCGGGCACGTCCAGATCGGGCGGCCGCAGCCATCGGCCGTAGAGCAGGAAGGGAGCGGCCAGGAGCCGTGTGTGCACCAGATCGCGCAGGAAGCGCCAGTGGGGTTGCAGGCGCGGGTCCTCGAGCTGCTCGGGGTGAACGTTGGCCACCATAGGCTGAGCGCCTGCCACGAACGCTCGTCCCAGTTCGGCATAGAACGCGTCCACGAAGTCCCGCTCGTCGAACCGATGAGACCGGACGGGGCCCTGGGGATGGGGCCACAGCTCATCATAAGGGGGCGGCGCCAGGGAGGCGTACGATCCAAAGTGCAGCGCGTGGTCATGATACACCGCGGCGAAGAGGGGCACGGGCTCCCAGTTCAGCCCGATGCGATCGTAGAACCCCATCCGTTCGAACGAATTGTCCAGCACCAGGAAGGCGTCGAAGAGATCCAGGTAGGCCTCGCAGGAGCCCTCGGTGGGGAACATGGCGTCGGGGTGGGCCTGCACCGCGCGACGGACACGCTTGATGAGCTGGCGATAGCCCTGACACCAGTGGTTCCCCCCGCCCGGCGGGTGAGGGTGTTGTGGGTCGAAACATAGCTGCGGGGAGGAGATGCCGATCTGATCGATGTAAACGCCGTCCAGCCCATAGCGGTTCACCAGATCGTCGGCCAGGCCGCTCAGCGTCGTCTGCCAGAGCGCGGTGGTGGGGCACATGGGCGCCATCTCCGCCCGATTGAAGACGTTGTATACCTCGCGATAGATGTCGCCGTTCTCCTGCTTACAGGCGGCCTGACGGGCCTGTCTCTCCTCCCAGCTCGGCGCGCCGGTCCCCCAGAGGCGGCCGTTGACGTAGACGATCGCGTGCACCCCCTCCGCATGCAGGCGGTCGATGGCCGAGCGGAAGGAGGTCTCGCCCTCTCGAGGGGGCAGGTAGTCCGGGAAGTGCGTGTCGTATGGCGTCCGATGCCACCAATACCAGTCCAGCGCGATCGGCGCCTCGATCCGCTCGCGTAGCTGCAGGACGCCGGGGAGCACCCGGTTGGAGCGGCCTCGATTCCATACCCACAGACCCGCCTCCAACAGCCAGCGGGGGAGATCGTCTCGAGCGTAGAGGGGACCGCGGCAGCACCACGGCTGGGTGACCGCCCAGGTCCGATACCGCTCGGCCGCGTCCATCCAGTCGCCCGTGAAGGCGGCCAGGGCCACGGGATACGGCGGGGCGAAGCGCCCGGTCGTCTGGGGCATGCCCTCCGGAAAATGCTCGAAAGCCAGCGTCCAACTGGTTGCCTCCGGTTCCCCCCGCACGGTGAGCCGCTTGTAGTAGCCGTGGGGATCCTGGATGATGGCCAGCAACCCATCCCCACGCGGGCGGTAGTACGCCATGCACTGCATGGTCATCCCGCCCGGATAGGCCAGGGAGATCCCTCGGCCGATGGCGTCGTTGGCGAAGATGGCCGCGCTGGGATCGCGGATGAGATAGCCGCCCGCCCGGGGCAGCAGCAGCCGCTCCCGGTTCCCTGGCGCGATGGGGCGCATCCCGGAGAGGAGGGGGAAATCCGCTCGCCACAGCGCCGCGTCCGGCGTCATCCCCTCCACGGCCAGCCGCCATTGGAGCAGATCGTCCTGAGGGATCACCGTCGCGGACACGATGATTCCCGACGCTCCCCGGATATCCGCCCAAACCAGGCGTAACCCCGCCCCCGTACGCTCGATCCGGCAATCGCGGGCGTCTTGGGCGGTCACCTCTCGTGATCGTCCGGCCCGGTCTCGGAGCTCCAGGCGCCAGAGCGATCGGCCGGAGGGGGATTCTCGCAGGAATTCGTGGCCGGTGCTGACCCGGCGCAGCGTCCGCAGCCGCCCTCCGGCGTCGAACCCGGCCACCAGATCGCCGCCGATGACCTGATGTCCGCTGTCATGCTCCGATGCCATCCCTTGCTCCCTATCCCTTCACGACGGGGTTGCGCAGCGCGCCGATGCCATCGATCTCGATGGTGACCACGTCCCCGTCGATCAGCGTGAACTCGTCCGGCGGGACGATGCCCGTGCCCGTGAGGAGGATGGCCCCGCGCGGGAACTGGTTCTCCCGCCCCAGGTAGCCGACCAGGGCGGTGAACAGGCGGGCCATGCGGTCGGTGCGGGTCTCCCCCTCGAAGACCGCGACCCCGGCGCGCTCGATCCTCATGCGGATGCCCACGGCCGTCGGGTCGATGCCGGTGCCCGCCAGCCGGATGACGGGCCCCAGGGCGCAGCACTGGCGATAGATCTTCGCCTGCGGCAGGTAGAGGGCGTTCTCGCCCTCGATATCGCGGGCGCTCATGTCATTGCCCACGGTAAACCCGACGATCTCCAGGGCGGGGTTGAGCACCAGGGCCAGCTCCGGCTCCGGCACGGTCCAGTCGGAGTCCGCCCGCACGCGCACGGGCTCTTCGGGGCCTACGGTCCGGTCCGGGGTGGCCTTGAAGAAGATCTCCGGTCGGTCGGCCTCATAGACGCGATTGTACAGGTCGATCCCCTGCGATTCCCGCTCCCGGGCGGCGCGGCTGCGGAGGTAGGTGACGCCGGCTGCCCACACCTCCTGTTCGTCGATGGGCTTTTCCCAGGATGCGGGGAGGGCCTGGGGGTTGCGATCGGCGATGACGCCCGCCAACGCGGCCGCCGGGGAGGTCAGCCCGATCGACCAGGCCAGCAGACGGCTGAGCGTTCCGAATCTTCCGGGATCGATCGCGGTTAGGTCGTATAACCCCTCGTCCACGATCAGGCCGATGTGGGGGCCGGTAGGCGTGGCGAAACGGCACAGGAACATATGGACACTCCTTTCTTCCCTTATCGCTCTGGGGTGGGGTGCGACGGCATGGTGCAGTCTATCATGAAAGTGGGCCCTCGTTCAAGTCCATGCGGGGAGGGTAGTGTATCCAAAGGTGAGGAGCGGAAACCGGGAAGTTTCTTTGAG
>JAJRVX010000559.1:0-40473 GCA_024277095.1 Chloroflexota bacterium | reverse complement strand
CGCAGCGGCATTGCGCCTGATCGGCTCGGTGTTGATCGAGATCCACGACGAGTGGCAAGTGGGACGGCGCTATTTCAGCCTGGAATCGATGCGGAAACTGAAGGCACCTGAACCAGAGACCTCGCCGTTGCCAGCCTCTTTGCGGCTGGCGCCGATCCGTTAGCCAGGAGGTGGAACTCGGGGAAGGATCTATCGACCGTGCCCACCGGAAGCACCACCGTAATTTACACCACTTGACAAGACGCTAACAAAAAGCGACAGGCGGGGGCCTCACTCATGTTGTTAAGTTGATGCGAATACGGTATCTCCAACGGATCCCCTACCCGTGTTCAAATCTCGTAAGAGAATGGTGACGAGGGGATGATATCATAACCACACGGTTGTCGCTGGCGGGCTCCCGACCGCCTTCGCGCTCCCGGGGGCCTCACTCGCATCAGGGGGAGGGGAGGCATGCCTGTCGATCGCGATGCGGCGTTCCAAGGGCTTGTTGCCTGCTTCGTGCTCGCGGCCGTGCTCATCATGCCGATCGCTGCCGGGAGACCGGTGGCGGAGGCAGCCGGCGCCTGTGGAGACATCGTGATCAATGAGGTGAAGTTCAAACAGACCTCGACGAACGATCCCAATTACATCGACGAGGACGAATGGGTGGAGCTCTTCGTGGTCCGCGCCATCAACGAGCCCACCACGGTCACCGTGGATGATCTGGAGACGAGCACCTCCGGTCGGTTCCGCCTCACGTTCACGGTGAACAGCGCCTCCGCAAGCTCGTACATCATCGTGCACGATAACGCGTCGGCCAGCACCAGTGAGTCATTGCCACCTCAGGCGACGAACGTGCAGGAGTTCTTCGGCGCCGGCACCGATGCGGGCCTTCATCTCAACGATTCGGGAGACAACATCGTGCTCTTGATCGAGGGACAGGCCTGCGAGGAGATTCATTGGGGCACCCGTGGATCGGGCTCCAACAGCAACCCAAACCCGCCCGCGACCGTGTATGCCTTCGGATCGGCGGCCAACATCGGGGCGGGGGAAAGCATCCAGCGGAGCCCTAACGGGACCGGAAACGATTGGTATCAGGCCGGGACGGGCACCCCCGAGGTGGGATACCCGACCACGATGGGATTCGACAACAACGCGGGTGTCGCCACGGCGATTACTCTGCAGTCGCTCAGCGCTCGGAGCGACGATAGGGCCTGGGCCTATCCTCTGATGGGGATCGCTTTCGCCCTCACGCTGGCTGTGGCCAGCAGGCATCGGTGCTGACGCTTACATCTACCTCCCATCAGGGGTTTCAGGACCTCGGGGGACGCAGCGCTGCGTCCCCCGACCCCTTTTCATCCTTCGGCGGTCATATCCACAGCCATGCGATAGATCTCCCGGCGCGAGCGCCCGGTGAGCTTGCTCAGGGCGCGAGCGGCTGTGGATGGGGATACGCCCTCGTTCAGCAGGGTGGCCAGCGCCGCCCGGACGCGTTCGTCCGGCCATGCCTGCTCGGCCGTCTCCTGAGGGGCGCCCCCGATGACCAGCGTGAACTCACCCCGTGGCTCCTCCGCCTCGAAATGCGCCAGCGCCTCCGTCACCCGGCCTCGAAACACAGCCTCGAAGCGTTTCGTCAGCTCCTCAGCGACGGCGATGGGGCGATCGCCGAGCACCTCGGCGATATCCGCCAGAGATTGGCGCAGCCGGTGGGGTGCCTCATAGGCCACCAGGGTGCCCGGCTCCGTTGCCACGGATTGCAGCAGCCGGCGACGCTCTGTCCCGCGCCGGGGAAAGAACCCCAGAAACAGAAAGCGATCCGTGGGGAGCCCGGAGATCACCAGCGCGGTCACAGCGGCCACAGGTCCAGGCACGGGAACGACTTCATGGCCTGCCGCCAATGCCGCCTGGATCAGCTCGTACCCCGGATCGGACAGACCGGGCATCCCGGCCTCCGAGATCAGGGCCACATCTCCCTCATCCAGAGCGCGCAGAATCCGATCCAGTTTGGCCAGCTTGTTGTGCTCGAAATAGCTGGTGACCGGCGTGTGGATATCGAAGCGGGTGAGGAGCACGCGAGCCGTGCGTGTGTCCTCGGCGGCGATCAGGTTCACCTCTCGCAGGACGCGTACCGCCCGAAAGGTCATATCCTCTAAGTTGCCGATGGGTGTGCCCACGACGTACAGGGTCCCCACGTCTTATCCCCTTATGCGGCTCGGCGGTCGGTTATGGGAAGGGACCGCCGACCAGCACGTAATCCCTTCGGCCGTCGGTGATGCGTGGCTCGGGCCACACGCCGGTCCCGGGGTCCGCTCCCATATCCGGGAGTTGCTCCCGGATGCGCAGGACCACCTCCTCCAGCGCAGCATCCCGATCATCCGGGTCGAGCCCCGGGTAACGTCCCAGCCGCCAGTTGGTCAGCTCCAACCTCACCAATTCCAGCTCCACCTCGTCAGCTTCCAGCGGGTTAACGAGCCTGGCGGCTTGGTGGCGGAGCAGGATGAAAAGGCTGTTCTGGGCGATGGCCAGCGCCTCCTCGATCTCCGCTTCGCTGCCCTCCCACTCGGATACCAGTTGGATCCCAAAGTGGCCACGTGCCACCTGGAGCTTGACCAGAAGCCAAGAGACTTGCTCGGCGAGCAGGGTGATCCGCTGCCCAGCGGTGAGCTTCCCCACCTGGGAGAGCTCCGTGTACCATGCCACGCGAGCCTGATCCTCCCGCCGCAAGAACTCGGCGAGATCTGCGCGCTCCGGCCCCACATCTCCCCCCTCCAGCGCGATCCATTGGTTGATCAAGGCGAGGGCGCGCCGCTGCCGCTCCAGCCGAAGCCGCTCCAGATCGGGGTTCAGCGGCAGCGGAGCTGCCAGAGAAGCGGCCATGGATCGCCGTGGCGCCTGCTGGGGACGTAAATCCACATCCTCGCTCACGCGCATGCGCAGCCGGTTCGCCTCCTTGGGGCCGTCGATCTCGGCTACCAGGCGCGCCAGCCGCTCCAGGGCCTGTCGCCGTTGTACGGGCTGGAGGAGCGCACTGTAGCGAATTAGCGTCTCCGCCTGTTCCAGGCTCAGGGACAGCCCTATCTCATCGCCGACGGCGAAACGGCCACGTGCGGCCGACAGTGACAGGTCAAATCGGACGATATCCGCCATGTCCGGGCCGAGGGCGGCCAGGTCATGGGCGATCTGGAAGCAGAGGGAGGCATCTTCCCGCCTGTCCACCTCGACGAGGCGCTCCCCCACCAACTCCAACAGGCCGCCACGGGTGGCGTTGTCCAGATCGGTCGCGTAGATGACGATGGCGAAAGCGGTGTCCGGCTCTCCTGCCTCCAGGGCCTGCCGGGCCGCCGCGTCGGAGGGGATCCCGGCCAGGGGCAAAAGCGCCAGATCTGGGCGCACCCGCTTCGCATCGATGACCTTCGTCGGGTCTCTCCAGCCGTGTATGGTAGCCGTCCGATGAGCCAGATAGGCGTACGCTACCAGGGACACGATTCCTGTGAGGAACAGGAAGATCGCCCCGGCAATGGAAAGGATCAACAGCCATTTGCGAGCATGATCGATGCGACTCAGCATCCGGAAACCTCAGCGGCGATGACGTCGGAGAGCATGATGCAGTATACCATAGCGCGGAAAGGGGTGTCTATTCCAGGCATGACAGGACATATATCTAAAATGGCGGAAGCAACACCGTCTTCTGCTATAATCCTGGAGTAGGAGAAAGCCCCGGAGGGACGTATGATCAGGCGGTGGGCCATCTGGGTGGGAATCGTGTTAGCCGTGCTAACGCTCGCCGGCCTCCTCGCGCTGCAAACACCGACCGGCCAGCGCGCGTACAACGTGGCGGACTTTCGCCTCCGCCACTGGCGCGTTCAACACTGGGGAAAGCCCACGGTTCCGTCGGAGGGAAGAGGGAGGCTAACGGGGCGAGTGGTGGACACGATGGGCCAGCCGATCGAGGGGGCGATCGTGCTGGTGGCCGAGGCGACAGGCGAGACGTATCACGATGCCACCGACGACGATGGGCGCTATCGAATCACAGGGGTCCCCGCCGGCCGCTACGTCCCTCTGGCCGCCGCGTGGGGATATCGGATGCGCACCGCCCCTTCCATCCGTGTGCGCCCCGGAGCCACCGTTGAAGCCGTCGACTTTGCGCTGCCGCCGCGTCCCCCTATCCAGCTATCGGCCGATATCCCCGTGACGATCACCGGCCGCACGATCGTCACAGGGACGTTTCCATCGCCCGATGCCGAGGCGGAGCGAATCGACTTCCGGTTCGAGCGAGCAGGGACCGAGATCGCCGTGGACCGCATCTACCAGCCCGTCGGGAGACGCACGCCCGGCCCCACGCTGGCGATCGCCTTCCCCAGCTACGAGCCACACTGGGAGCCGGCCGCGGTGGCCTTCGCCAGCCAGGGATTCACCGTCCTCTTCGTCGCCCCCGTCGCCGCCCGCGGGCTGGATATCCAGGCCCACGCGTTGGATCTCCTGCAAGCGGTAACGCTCCTGCGCGCCGGCCGTCTGACCCCGGCCGCCGATCCGGACCGGATGGCCGTGCTGGCCGGCAGCTTCAGCACCCTGTATTTCTACCAGGTGCTACCGGACATGCCGGAGATCAAGGCGGTCATCACCGTAGGCGGGATCAGCGACGCCTTTCTGGGGGTACAGGCCCTGTACGACGAGACGCTGGAGATCCCGCCGCCATATGATGCCGCCATCGCCGCAATCGGGCGCCCCGATCGCCATCCCGAGCGGTTCATGCAATACTCACCGGCATTCTTCGCCCGACACATGCCCCCCACGCTGGTGGTGCACACCACGGCCGACCGGGTGATTCCCTACAATCAGTCGGTTCGCTTCGCGCAGGCGTTGGCCGACGCGAACGTTCCCCACGATCTGATCCTGTACGAGGACACGTCGCACTATCTGAACACCTGGAACCCGACGCCACAGGTGACCGCCGCTTTCTGGCGCATGATCGACTTCCTGCAAGGCACGATAGGCGAGCCGCCCGGCGAGTGAACCCGCCGCTCAAAGCGGCTCCATCCACGTCTCGAACACGGCCGCGATATTCTCCGCCGGCACGTTGATACCCCACTCGCACTGGGCGATCACGCCCCCGCGCCCATCGTCCAGGGCCCGACGCACACGCCGTACCGCCTGACGTACGTCCTCGACGGTGCCGAACGGGAGGATGGCCTGGCGATCGATCTCCCCCCAGAACGTGATCTTCCCCCGGTACGGACGCCCCAGCTCCTCGATATCCATGCAGAACAATTGCGAGTTCAACGCGTCAATCCCGATCTCGATCAGATCCGGGTAAATGTCCGTGATGTCGCCATCGGAGTGGAAGAAGACGAACTTCCCCGCGCCGTGGATCAGACGACAGTACTCCGCATAGAGGGGCTTGAAGAACTCCCGCCACATCCCGGGTGAGATCAGCAACCCCTTTTGCGCTCCCCAATCATCCATGAAGGAGATGCCGTCCACATCCGTCCGGGTCCACATCTCCAGCTCACGAAGGAAGAACTCGTGCACCATATCCCGCAGCCGGTAGACCTCCCGCACCCCCCACCCCAGGTCCATCATCAGATTCTCGGTGCCACGCAGGAATTGCATCCGCTCGAAGGGCCTGATCGTCGTGCCCGCTTTGACGAACCGATCGGTGGCGGCACAGGACGCATTCACTCGGCTGAAGTCGGCGTTCTCCAGGATCTCGTAAGGAGGTCGGAGACGATCCAGCTGCGACCAATCGGCCAGCGGTGGGTCCTTCACTTCGCCGATGACGCCGGGCTCGGCCACGGTGAAGGGACACCCCCAGGCATCCACATAGGTCCCGACCACGGCTGGCTCGCCGCGCTCGCGTTCCCCCCGCCCGTAGGTAACATCGGGAGAGGCGAAGTCGGGAGGGAAGCGCTCCAGCATGGCCGTCAGCTCTTCCTGACGAAACATCTCGATACCGGGCAACGTCCACAGCTCCCGGGGGGGCCGGTCCGGCGTCTGAAACAGCAGGGCCCGACGCACACGCTCTCGACCGTCCATGACGCGCTCCTTGGCTACCAGGCACGGGGTACGGGATAGCAGAGGAACTTCGCATTCGCCCGGAACGCCTCCCACCGATTGGCCATGTCCTCCAGCGATCTCTTCTGATCATCACGGAGCCAGAAGCCTCGAAATTGCTCCTGGTCCAGGCTGGACTGTTCAGTGGAGGCAGAGCGACAGTAGGTGTAATAGTCCATGAAGCTCTGGAAGCTCACCTCGATGCCATACTGTCGGGAATCGTGACTCATGGGAGAGCAGGGATCGACGGTGTGACACATGTTGATCATCTTCAACAGGTGGGGGGGATAGAGATGCCCGATACGTCTGGCCAGGTCCAGGGTCCTCCTGAAGGCTCTTTCGTCCTCGCCCGGCAGATTGAGGGAGAAGTAGACATAGATGGGCACCTCGTGTCTTTTCAGGAGCGAGAGCGTCCGAAGCAGCTTTCGGTTGGTGTAGAACTTGCCGTTGAGACGGCGTACCGGCTCCGATCCGGACAAGGGGCTAAACGCCAGCTCCGAGCGGGTGATGTCCACAGTCCGCACGAGCTCGTCAATGAACTCCTTGCTGGGAAGCTGGAAGAACTCGTTGTAGATCCCGATCTGGATGCCCCGGTTGCGGATCTCGGAGAACAGGCGCGTCCAGTACGACTCACCGAGGATGGCGGGATCCAGGGAGAAGGATACCTGATCGATCCCCAGCCGCTGCAGCCGCTGGATGTCCTCCACGACGCCCTCCACGGATCGGAGGACGATCTGCTCCCGGCCAGCGATGGCCCTGTGCACTCGCGCCCCCCCGCCGCAATAGGAACAGTCGAAGTGACACCCTCGGCCGATGCTCAGCCAGTGTCCCCGCATCGGCCTGGGCGATGAGGCGGTCAACATGGTCGCCACGAACTGAAGCTCGCCATATCGATCGGCATGCTCCAGGAAGTCGAGGTCCACGAAGTTCAGCCGGTCGAGCATCGCCTCGTCGGCGCGATACGTCAGGGCGTTCTCCACGATCCAGCCACTCTCCCGGTAGGAGAGGTTGGGAACGTCCGAGAGATCCGGCAACGCGGAGGAACGGCGCCCCAAACGCGTGGCGACCATGCGCAGCGGCACCTCGGCATCCCCCCGGATCACAAAGTCGATCTGAGGGAAGTTCTCGAGGATCTCCCGGGAATACAGGGATGCGGTGAACCCACCCACCAGGATCCATGCCTCCGGGTGGAGCTGACGGCAGATCTGAGCGATCTCCATCACCCCATAGGAGTGCTCGTACCAGTGCAAGTCCATCAGGATCAATCGAACCCCCTCCTGGGAGGCCACCCACCGCCCCAGGTGGAAGGAGCGATCTATGCGAAGCTCCAGGGGATAGTTCAAGCCGACGACCGACAGCCCCTCCTCGCGCAGCAGGTTCGCCAGGGGAATGATCCCCATGGGCATGATGGGGTATGGGGTGTTGATCCTTCGCCCTCTGGTCGCGACGCCGTATTTGGTCGGGTGGATATACAACACGTCGGGCATGGAACCCCTCTCGCAGGATGAGATCGGGGGAATTGGGAGCATGAACTATGGAGCGCCGGGTCTGATGGGAGACGACATCATACCCGACGCTCCACCTGGAAACGGGGATCGATCGTGCCGGGGGTTATCTTCCCGTGATCCCGCTCATCGTGATGCCCTGCAGGAAGTAGCGCTGAGCCGCGAAGAAGAGGAAGATGACCGGGACGACCATCGTCGTCGAGGCAGCCATCAGCCAGTGCCACTCCGTGGTGAACGCCCCCTGGAAGGATTGCAGGCCCAGAGCCAGCGGGCGCAGGTTCATCTTCTGGATGTAGATCAAGGGCCCCATGAAATCGTTCCACGCGATCATGAAGGAGAAGATACCCACCGTCGTGACCACGGGCTTGGAAAGGGGCAGGATGATCTGCCACCAGATGCGCAGATGACTGGCCCCATCTATCTTGGCCGCGTCGTCTAGCTCCGCTGGGATCCCCATGAAGAATTGCCGACATAAGAAGATGTAGAATGAGGAACTATACCAGCCTGGCAGCCACGCGGGCACGGTCAAAGGGAGGAACGTATTGATCCACCCGAGCTTGTTGAACATGACGTACTCAGGCACCAACGTCACAGAGCCCGGGAGCATCATCTTGATCAGCACCATCCAGAAGAGGAAGTTCCGCCCCGGGAATCGCAGCCGGGCGAAGGCATAGGCCACCATCGTGGAGACCAGGATCTGCCCGGTCACCCGGGCGACGACGATGATCATCGTATTGCGGAAGAAGATGTGAAAAGGCAAGACGGTCAGAGCCTCTGGATAATTCTGCCAGCGCACAGGGTTGGGGATCAATTGGGGCGGATAGGTGAAGACCATCCCCTTCGGCTTAAGCGAGGTGCTGAACAGCCAGAGAAGCGGGATCAACATCGTGATCGAGATGGGGATCAGGCACAGGTGAGCGAACAGCTCCTTCAGCACCCTTTTGGTCTTCGCCGTCCATATCCGATCCAACCACCCTTGCTCACGCCTTGCGCTTTTGGCTTCCGCGGCAGCCTCAGTGACCATCCCTCTATCCTCCCTGTTCCGTTTCGTAGTAGACCCAGCGCTCTGCCAGCTTAAACTGGATATAGGTCAGAACCAGAATGATGAACAACAACACCCATCCCATGGCGGCAGCGTATCCCATTCGCCAGAACTCAAAAGCGTTCTGCCAGAGGTACAGCACGTAGAAGAGCAGCGAGTCCAGAACCCCTCCTACGCCATAGGAGCGTTCACCCCCCGCGCCGCCGGTCGTCATGATGTAGGCGGTGGTGAAGATCTGGAAGGCGTTGATGATGCCCATGATCAGGTTGAAAAAGGTCACCGGGGAGAGCATGGGAAGCGTGACGTTGCGGAAGCGCGCCCACTGCCCCGCCCCATCGATCATCGCCGCCTCGTAGAGCTGCTCGGGTATGTTCTGCAAGCCAGCCAGGAAGATGATCATGGTGGGGCCGATCCCCCACAATCCCATGAAGATCAGACAGGGCTTGCTGAGTTTGGGATCAAGCAGCCAATCCTGGGTCGGGATACCGAGGAATTTCAGGACCGAGTTCGCCAACCCCCACTGCGGGTTAAAGATCCACAGCCAGAGCATCGCGTTGGCCACGGCCGGGGTGATCGACGGCAGGTAGAAGATCGTCCGATACCAGCGAATGCCCCGGATCTTCAGGTTCATGGCCAGCGCAGCCACAAAAGAGGCGGCCAGGTAAAGGGGCACGGAAATGCCCGCGTAGAAGGCCGTGTTGAACAACGCGACCCGAAAGCGCTGATCCTGGAAAAGCTTGGTAAAGTTCGAAAGCCCTACCCACTCAGGCGGGCTGATGATCTGATACTTGGTGAGCGACAGGTAGATGGCGATCCCCATAGGGATGGCCGTGAACCAGATGAACCCGATCAGCCAGGGTGAGATAAGAGCATATGCTGTGAGCGCCTCTTGCCGCCGCAAGCGGCTTGAGGCAGGGAACAACCGATCCACCAACGTAGTCATCAGGACCTCCGATGCCGAGCGGCCATTGGGGAGACTTCGCCCCCCAATGGCCGCTACCCCAATACAGGCTAGAACTCCGGTGGCATCTCCCCGTTCTCGAAGAGATAGTCCACCCCGGCGCAGATCTTCTCCACCGCCTCGGCCACAGGCATCTGCACATCCTCCAGCACCATCTGCTCCCAGTACTTTCCGATGATGGTCCACATCTCGCTCCAGTACAGGTTGATGGGCTGGACGATGTAGTATTCCACCGCTTTGAGGAAGACCTCCTCGTGTGCGGGGGGCAGATCCGGGTTCAAGAAGGCGGGGGAGTTGGCCACGGAGGGTCGTGCTGGCATGGCTCGACCCAACCGGGCGATGCGAGCCTGCCCTTCGGGGGCCAGAACGAACTTGATGTACCTCCAGGCGGCCTCCACATTCTCGGTGCCCTCGCCGATGGCCATCGCGTCCCAGCTCTGGCGGGTGTACCGCTCGCCGGTCGCCGGGTTCTTGGGGAAGTGCAGCACATCCCAGCGCAACTCGTCCTCCGGGATCGCCCGCAGATCGGGGAACCACCACGGACCGGTCAGGTTCATGGCGATCTTGCCCTCCCGGAAGAGGTCCGTGCTGCCCATGCCGGAGAACTCGGTGGAGAGCGGGGTCACATGGTGCTTGAGGCGCAGATCGACGAAGAACTGTACCGCCTCGATGGACTCAGGAGTATTCAGCATGCACTTCTTCTTCTCCAGGTCCACGTAGCGGCCGCCCATGGTGTAGATGAATGGCATATGGTATACCCACCCGGGCAAGGGGAAGGCACCCCGGACCATGTTACCGTTAGCATCGAACTTTACAAGCTTCAGGCACGTGTCCAGGAACTCATCCATGGTCCAGTCCCAGCCCTGGTTGGGCGGCGGCTCCACCCCCGCTTCCTCGAAGACGTCGATGTTGTAGAACCACAGGATCCCCGCGCCGTCCCAGGGCATGGCGTACTGGGTACCTTGCATCCACGCCTTGGCCTCCGAATCCCACTTGAACATATCCAGTACCTGGGGGAAGAAGTCGTCGAGCATCAACTCTTCGCTGTCCCGCTCGACCAGGGGATCCAGAGCCGTGTAGACTCCCTTATCGGCGTACTTGGGGAAGGGCTCATCCTGGATGTTCAGCACATCGGGCATGTCCCCGGCCGCCCGACGGAGCATGATCTGCTCCTCATAGTTGGTGGGGATATGCTCAGAGGTGACCGTGATGTCGGGGTTCTCGGCGCTGAACTGGTCATCAAACGCCACCCACAGCTTCCACTCCTCCGGGCTTCCCCAGAAGGTATGGGTCAGCACGACCTGCTTGGGAGGGGCTTTTTCCGGTGCGCTGGGCTGTTCACCGGCTTGAGGGGCCGCCATCGGCTGACAAGCGGCAGCCAATGCAGATCCGACGGCCGTCACAGCCGAGACGCGCAGAAAGTCTCGCCGACTCAGCTTTCGCTCCAGCATCTTCTTGCCTCCTTTAATATATGCTGTGATTGCCGGATGCGACCAAGGGGATCTCGCTCAGATATCCTTTCTCATCACCTCCTCTCCTGTCAGAATAGGGGACAAGGCCATCCCTGAACAACCAAAAACGCAAAGGGCATATCATCCTTCCCTTTGCGTTTCGTGTGCGATCCGCCTATACAGTTGGGGCGTAGAGATATCCTGCGACATCCACATCCGCATACCCCACTCCCTCGTTTGCAGCCCCGGACCGGGATCGTGGAAGCCAAGTGTAATGTGCACGGAGGCATTGCGCACCCCGTGCGAGGGGACGTATAAATTATATCACGGCGCCAGATGGGTGTCAATGCAAACCAATGCGGCAAACCGGTCAAAATCACAGAAACGATCCGAGGCCCTGGTGAGATGATGGCAAGCTAAGGGCCTGAAAATTTGCCGGTAGGGCGTCCGAGGGACTCCCCTAACTACCCGCCTGACAGGAGACAGGAGGAAATACGAAGGGGAGGCCCCCTCCGAAGAAGGCCTCTTTCCGGAGGGACTCCCATAAAAGAGAGGGCTTTCTCCTCGCGTATAGGCCAATTGACCTATACGGATAGGCGGGTTTCCCCCATACATGGCGTTTGAGCGCCGTATCCCCGTAACGAACGAGGGCGTTTGCTTTCTCGGAAGCGAGATGATCGCCCCCAAGACAAGCTCAGTTAGGCATTTGGTCCCGTTGCCACAGGAGCAATGTAAAGTTAGCATAAACTTAGGAGGTTGGAACGGTGCACAAGAGTGAGAAGAAAACTCTCCCAGCACGCGATAGAGATCTGCGGTAACGTCTGGCGGCGCCGTGTGATCCCGAGGCGCACGGCATCGCCATAGAGATCGTTGCGAAGCAAACTAGATCGCTCCGCACCTCGGATATGGAGCGATCGCGAGGTAAGTAAGGACCGGATATCACAACCGAGAACATCAAGGATGTAAGGAGGGTGGGTTACTATGAAGGCTCGTCAACGTTTCAAAGCAACACTTGTCATCAGCCTGATCGTTGTCCTGCTGATCGGGATCGTAGGCAGTGCCCAGGCGGACTCTGCGGAACCACCGGCGGAGCGCCGGGTGAGATTCGCCGGGATCGTACAGGAAATACCCGATGGCGGCCTGGGCATCTGGACGATCCAGACGCGACGCGGGCCAGTACAGGTGGAGGTCACGGCGGACACGCGCATCGTGAACGGCCCGGCAGCCCGCGGGGACTACGTCCAGGTGATCGCCCGGGAGCGTGAAAACGCGGATTACCTGATGGCTGAGGCCATCCGGGTACGCAAAAAGGCGCCAGCACCTCAAGAGATCGAGTTCCGCGGGATCATCCGGGCCATGAACGGCGACGTCTGGATCATCGGCCGCGTCCCGGTCCTCGTGACCAGCGAGACGGTGATCGAGGGAACCCCGGACGTGGGGGATCTGGCGGAGGTTCACGCCGTATACCGTGATGGACAGCTCGTGGCGACCAAGATCGAGGTAAAGGATACCGCGGATCGCCCCGCGCAGATCGAGTTCGAGGGGGTCATCGAGTCCGTCGGTGAGGATGCATGGGTGATCAGCGGGCGGACGGTCGCCGTCACCAATGAGACGATCATCGTCGGTGAGCCACAGGTCGGCGCCGTCGCCGAGGTCCACGCAGTGGTGCAAGACGACGGTACGCTGGTAGCCACGCGCATCGTGGTCAAGCTGCCTCGCCCCGAGCTCGATGAGGATGATGTGGAGTTCTCCGGCATCATCCAGAGCCAGGCGGACGGCACATGGGTGATCTCCAGCGTCACCGTCCTGGTGGACGACTCCACCCGGATCGACACCCGCAGCGGCCCGGCGGAGGTGGGCGTGCGCGTTGTCGTCCACGCCCGGGTGGCCCCTGTTGAGGGCGGCTGGGAGCTGCACGCCCGACACATCAAGGTCCTGGCCCGCGTGGGTGATCCCACCGTGGTGGGGATTGAGGGCACCATCTACAGCATGGACGGCGAGCAGTGGGTGGTCGGCGGCATCTCCGTACAGGTCCCGCCCACGGCTACCATCGAGGACACGCCGGCGGATACACCGGGGGTGGGCGATCGGGTAGAGGTCCTCGCCACGCTCCAGGGGGACACCCTGGTCGCGGTGAAGATCGAGACCTCAGAGTCCGATGAGGCGCCGACGCCCCAACCCACAACAACCCCGGAGCCCACGGTAACGCCCAGGCCCACGGAGGTCCCCGATGAGAATCGGGTGAAGTTCTCCGGGATCATCCAGGAGATGAGCAATGATAGCTGGCTCATCTCGGGCATCCGGGTCAAGGTGGACGAATTCACACGGGTCGACACCGACGAAGGTTCGGCCGAGGTCGGAGCCCGCGTGGCCGTGAAGGCAGTGGCCGTTCCCGTTGAGGGCGGCTGGGAGCTGCACGCCCGACACATCAAGGTCCTGGCCCGCGTGGGTGATCCCGCCGTGGTGAAGCTCGAGGGCACCATCTACAGCATGGACGGCGAGCAGTGGGTGGTCGGCGGCATCTCCGTGCAGGTCCCGCCCACGGCTACCATCGAGGGCACACCGGCGGTGGGCGTCGGGGTCGAGATCTACGCAACCCAACAGGGGGATGTCCTGATCGCCGTGAAGGTGCAGGCGGAGTCCGCCGAGCCTGGTGAGACGCCGACGCCTGCGCCGACCGGAACCCCAATGCCGACCGGGACGCCAGAGCCTACGGAGACTCCGGAGCCTACCGAGACTCCCGAACCCACCGAGACCCCTGGGCCGGGTGAGACTCCGGAGCCAACCGAGACGCCAGAGCCGACCGAGACCCCTGGGCCAGTCGAGACTCCGGAACCGACGGAGACTCCTGAGCCCACGGAGACACCACAGCCGACCGCCACTCCGGAGCCAACCGACACCCCCGAGCCGCCCACAGTGCAGTTCGCGGGGCTGATCCTGAGCCTCCCTGAGGACGGGGTGATCGGCCTGTGGAACGTCGGCGGCGTCCCGGTGGTGGTGACGGATGAGACCGAGATCGAGGGCACGCCGGCTGTGGGGAGGATGGCGAAAGTGGAAGGACGTGTACTCTCGACCTCTCAGGTCGAGGCGGAAGAGATCTACGTCCGGAGCCGCTAAGCCTCTCCCCCACTGAGGGCTCGTGGGAGGCGGGCACGCTCCGTGCGTCCCGCCTCCCGACGCGTTCACAACCAATTCAACATATCGTGTGAGGTGTTATGGAAAATGCGTGTCTTATGGCGAACACTTGGCTTTGTCATCAGCGGGTTGATGATCCTGGTTCTGATGTATCCCGGAACTGCCCAGGCACAGTCCACAGCAGAGACGCCGCTGGGCTGGTCGCAGCCCGAGAACATCTCCCAATCCACCGCTGACTCCACCAGCCCAGCTGCAGCGCTGGTGAACGGACGCCTTCACGTCATCTGGGAGGAGGGCGACCAGCTTTACCACCGATATCAGACGGACTCGGGCTGGTCGACCGCATCCGCCATCGGCACTGGATCGGAGCCTGCCGTGGCTGCCGATGGTGACAAGCTCCATCTGGTATACGTGGCCGTCTTCGGCGGCAACGCGGAGATCCTGTACCGCACCTGGGATGCAGCCAAAGGGTGGTCCTCAGCCATCAACGTCTCTCGCACCACGGCCGCCTCGGCCACGCCCAGCATCGCCATCTCCGGGAACAGCCGCCGCCATGTGGTCTGGGTAGACAACGCGCTCACAGATCCCATGATCTTCTACGCCGAGTCCACAGACGGGCTGGTTTGGGAGAGCGGTCCCATCGCAGATGCCTTCGGGACTGGCCCCCAGGTCGTAACGGACGCGACGGGGCGCCCCCATGTACTCTGGGTAGGACCGTATACCTTTGACGACCCTCTGGAGGTTTTCTACTGTTGGTGGACGGGGAGCGAGTGGACGTGGCCGGAGTACGTGTCCAACACGCCGAAAGCGGACTCCACATGGGGCTCGCTGGCCCTGGATCCCAAAGGAACGCTATGGGCAACCTGGCAGGAGAAGGTCGATGGGCGCTGGCAGGTCTGGACCTCCTCCCGTCTCACCACGGGGTGGGGAAAACCCTCCACCATGGCTCGGACGGGGGTCGATCTAAGCGAGCCCACGCTGGCCGTGGGAGACCGCCTGGCCCAGGCATGGGTGAGCAACAACACGCTTCAGATGCGCTGGTTCGATGGCGAGTGGAGCCCACCGGAAACGGTCTGGCAGGACTCCAACGGCGTCAATCAACCGGCCCTGGTGGTCGGCACAGACGGCGAGGCATGGGCGGTGTGGAGCAGCCCGGATAAGACGGGCGCGGGGGACATCTTCGTCAGTCACGGAAAAGCGGTCGCCTTCCGCCTCTACCTGCCCTTGCAGATCCGGCAGGCGCCGTGAGGGACCCAGAGGGATGCGCTCCTCACCCATCTGTTACGTCCCCGGCCTTGAGCATCTGGGGCCCCGGAGCAGGGGAGCCATGAGCCTGAGTGCCCAACAGGACGAGGGCGTGGAATCCCCACCCGAGCCACCAGTTGGGCACCACCAGGTAGAGAGAGGCCGTGACCACGGCCATCAGCAGGCGCAAGAGGATAGGCCCAATTCGGTCAGGATGGCGCAGCGCCTGCCAGGTGAACGGATGACCACACCACTCAATGAGAAGGAGGAGGACACCCGCCCACGTCCCCCAATAAAGCCCCCACCATCGAATGGCGGCGCTGCGATAAAAGGCCCAGTGCCATTGCTGCGCAGCGGCCTCCACGATGGCTGATGGCCACCCGGCGGGCAGGCGATGGCGAGGAACCGGCGAGGGAACGCGGCTCCGTGCCCCCAAACCCCGGCGCCAGCCGATGAGGATCGCCAGCCAGGCCACGATGACCAACGGCATCCCCAACCCCAGCGTGCGCACCCAATCCAGCCCGCTTAGCCCCATCCACCTGGGCGACAGGGCACCGACCAACAGCGCCACATACGGGATGCCGATCAGATACGCCAGGCGTATGGTCCACCAGGCCAACGCTCCCACGCCGCGAGAGGAATCCTGCTGCGAGGAAAACATCGCCGTTCGGGCAGCGATCTGTGAGCCGAACAGGTAGAGGATGAGCGAGGACAGAACCCATAAGTCGGGTTCTGTCCTCCACGCGCTCAGGGTAGTCAACCTGGCCGGCCAGGTTTCCACAGGTGCCTCGCCCCCTTCCGGGTTGCAGCCGGACGGATAATCCACCTATCGAAGCACACACACCGCCTGAGGCTGTAGCAGGCGAAGGGCCACGCTCTCAAACAGCGTGAACTCGTAACGACCGCCCGCCGGCCCTATGAACCCGGCGATGAGGTCCTGCCCGATCACGATGCTGGCGTATTGACGCCCCGTCGCCAGTAGCACACCGCCGGATGAGATGGCCGGGGCTTTGACGATCCCGTCGGTCACCAGCATGCGCAGATGCTCGATCTCCGTCTGGTTGCCCTGCGGGTACCGCCTGAACAGCAAGTTATAGCGCCCCGGTGAAAGGGCCAGCGCATATGGGCCGTGGAAGCCGGCCTCATCCAGCTTCATGACGGCGGCGATAATATCCTCGACAGCGGTGCCCACCTCATCCCACGACTTGAGCCGGGTGGACAGGGTCCCCTCCGCGTTCAGCAATCCGCTCACGCCCAGGGACGCCGACCCGTTGAAGAGCAACGCGTCCTCCTGTCTGGCGCAGGCGATGGCCGCCTCCGCGACCGAGCTCAGATCCAGGGGCACCCCGGCCTGCTCGAACGCGGCGATGTCCCTGGCCCCCAAAGCGAACTCCCCGCGGATGACCGCCACCGGGGTCCCACCGCTCGCCTCCAGGCTCACGCCTTCCACGTCCGCCTTCTCGACGGGGGCATCTCGCGAGGGCAGGGTCTTCAACCCAAGTCCGTAGGGACCTTCTATATGCAGCAACCGCCGGGCACATAGCTGACTCTTGGCCGCCCCCGTGACGGTCTCATCGATCTTCCGCCAGACTTCATCGCCGAACGGCGCATCTTCGCGATGAAGGAAACGGTGCGACATGGCATCCTCCTTAGGTTCTATGATCTTGCACAATCCGCCGTAACGATCACTCCTTCAGGTCCCCCACGGTGAGCGAGCCCTCATCGGACGAGCCCGAAGGCGCCTCCGCCGAATCTTCCTCTATCATCTCCTCCACCTCGGCGGCGCCCTCCGCCAGATACCCTTCCTCATCCGGCAAAAGCAGGTTCAACAGCTTTTGGAACTCGCCGACATGCACACGCTCCTCATTCGCGATATCGTGCAAGACCTTCCTGGCAAGATCGTGATCGGTGGCATCCGCGATGGCCTCATAGAGATGGACGGCCTCCTCCTCAGCAGCTATGGCGAGCCGGAGGGTCCTGGCCAGCTCTGAGCGGGTCAGCTTGCGGCCGGGGGCCATGCCAGTAAACGGGTTCAGGAACTCGGGCATCGGTCTCTCTCCTTGCTTGACTAGATTCTCGAAGGGCCTAACAACGATGCATGGCAGGAGATGGACATCCATCCCCGTCATTTCCATTATAACGCGCCCTGCCCCTTGGAGCAAAAGCACTATCAGAGAGGCCCCTCCCCTTTCCCTTTTGCCCAGTCGGGAGTACAATGTCGATAGCCTCGTACCGATAGTCCACGCACGGTAACAGACGAAGAGCAAGCACCCGAGGAGAATCGCCGTGAGCCGATCCAGATCCACGAAACGCCCCCTCCCCAACCTGCTGCTGGTGTTCGCCGATCAGATGCGGGGGATGGACATGGGATGCGCAGGCAATCCCGATGTGCGCACGCCGACTATGGACCGCTTAGCCAAAGAGGGCGTGCGCCTGACGCGCTGCTTCGCCACGTCGCCGGTGTGCAGCCCCAATCGGGCCGTCCTGCTGACCGGCACCTACCCGACAACGAACCGGGTGCCGGGCAACGACCTGCCCATGCCCTCCCATCTGCCATCGCTGGGCACCATCGCCCGAGCCCACGGCTACCGCACCGCCTACATCGGCAAGTGGCACCTGGACGGCGTGCCCCGCACCAAATTCACCCCACCCGGCCCCCGACGCAGCGGCTTCGACTTCTGGGCCGCCTACAACTGCACCCACGACTACTTCCATCCCAAATACTACCGGGACACGCCGCAGGTGGTCGAGGTGGACGGCTACGAGCCCGAGGTCCAGACAGATCTGGCGCTGGCGTTCCTGGATGAACAGCGAGACGCAGCCGAGCCGTTCTGCCTGGTGCTCTCCTGGGGTCCACCGCACGATCCCTACGATCAGGTGCCCGGGACGTACCGCGCCATGTACGACCCGAAGGCTCTGACGCTGCGGCCCAATGCCCAACCGGATGCCGACAACCCGCTGGCCGCAGGTCTGGACTGCCGACGCACCATCGCCGACTACTACGCGGCGATCACCGCCCTGGATGATCAACTGGCGCGCCTGCTGGATCGGCTTGACGCACTGGGGTTGGCCGAGGACACCATCGTCGTGTTCACGTCCGACCACGGCGATATGCTCTGGTCGCACGGCTGGATGAAGAAGCAGACGCCCTACGAGGAGTCCATCTCCGTCCCGTTCCTGATCCGATGGCCCGATGTGCTGCCCGCTGGCCGGGTGTGTGATACCCTCGTAGGCACGGTGGACATCCTGCCCACGCTGGCCGGACTGATGGGCTGGGATCTCCCCAACGGACTGGAGGGACAGGACCTCTCGGCGGCGTTGCTCGGCCAGGCCGGAGCGCCATCGCCGGAGTCCGTCCTCATCGCCAACTACATCTGCTTCGACGAGGCGAGGCGGCAGCATATGACCGAATGGCGCGGCGTGCGCACACGACGGTATACCTACGTCGAGAGGCCAGGGCGGGTCCCCTGGCTGCTGTTTGACAATGAAGCCGATCCGTATCAGACGCGCAACCTGGTGAACCACCCCGGCTACCGGCACGTGGCCGATGAGCTGAGGCAACAGTTGAGCGCCTGGTTGGAGCGGGCCAACGACCCCTTCCTTCCCGGCCCCCAACTGATCGAACACCTGGGATTGACTGAGGTCTGGCTGGAGCGCGAGCGATACATGGCCGGCCAGGGAGGACCGCCGTGACCCGCCCGGCGACACACCCCAACATCCTGTTGATCCACACCGATGAGCACCGCTGGGATTGCCTGGGATTCTATGGGAATCCGCAAATCCACACGCCGCACCTGGACCGGCTGGCCGCCGATGCGGTGCGATTCGACCATAGCTTCTGCCCCTACCCGGTCTGCACGCCGTCCCGTTACTCGCTTCTGGCGGGGCTCTACGTGCACCAGCACGGGGGATGGACGAACCACAGTACGCTGGCGCCGGGGATCGACACTTTCCCCCGGCTTCTGCGGCAGGCCGGCTACCGGACGAAGGCGGTGGGCAAGATGCACTTCACCCCTACCTACCTGGACGTCGGCTTCGAGGAGATGGAGCTGGCCGAGCAGGATGGCGATGGCCGCCTGGACGACGATTACCACCGGGCGCTTATGGCTCACGGGCTCATCGACGCCATCGACCTCATCGATCAGCGCTCCGAGTTCCGCCGACGGGCACCCGCTTCCTACTGGGAGACCTTTGGTGCCCAGCCGTCGGATCTGCCCGAGGAGTGGCATTCGACGACGTGGATCGCCGATCGGGCCATGGAGACGCTGGAGGGATGGACCGACTCGGGCAATCTGCTGATGGTGGGCTTCATCAAACCGCACCATCCGTTCGACCCGCCGGAGCCGTGGGCACAGATGTACGATCCTGAGGAGATCGATCCGCTGCCCGGCTGGCTGGCCGTTGAGCCCAAACGTGATCGGGCCTATCACGCCGGTTACTTCCCCAACCATGAGCTGACCGAGGCGGCGATCCGGCGCCTCACCGCCTATTACTATGCCACCATCAGCCAGATCGATCACCACGTCGGCCGCATGATCGATCTGCTGAAGCGGAAAGGGCTATACGACGACACGATGATCCTCTTCACCAGCGATCACGGCGATTACATGGGCTTCCACCACATGATCCTGAAGGGCGGCCACATGTACGAGCCGCTGATGCGGGTCCCACTGCTGATTAAGTTCCCCGGCAACCAGGGAGCCGGCGCGGCCCGCGATGCGCTGGTGAGCAACATCGACCTGGCCCCGACGATCCTGCGGCAGGCACAGATCGAGCCGCCGGAATGCATGCAGGGGCTCGATCTGGCCGATCCGACGGCCGATCGCCCCATGATCTTCGCCGAGGACCGCCGGGGGCAGGTGTACATGGCGCGCTCGCGCACGCACAAGCTGATCCTGTCCCGTGACCCCGACCAGTGCCTCTTCTTCGATCTGGAGCGGGATCCGCTGGAGCTGACGAATCACTTTCACGATCCAGCGTATCGGTCGCTCGTCCGGCAGCACCACGAGGCGCTGGCCCAGTGGCTGATGTTCGATGCGGTGCCTCCCACCTACCTGGACGAGCAGGCCCCGTGCATCGATCGGCCTAACGTGCCCAACCCCCACGACGATCACCGCCAGCGCATGCTAGCCTACTTCGAGCGTAAAATCGCCGGGTAAAGAACATCTTCTCCTGTCCCTGGCCTGCCGATGAGGATGCAAGCCGGGCCCGGGCAGGCAAGAGGTTGCGGTAGGGGCGAACGGCCGTTCGCCCTATGAGGGTAAGCCTCTCCAGGCCTCTCCCGGAGGCGAATCGATGGTGGCAGTAGTGTCCTTCTCCACATCGCACGCCTATGTATGATGCCGCCTTCCGATCAGATCGCGCTCCCATCATCCATTCTTTTACATTACAAAGGAGGATGCCCTATGAGACGGATACTCTCCCATTGGAGCCCCCTCGTGATGGTGGTCCTGCTTCTGATAGGAGTAAGGGCGATCCCCGTTCAGGGACGGAGCCCCTTGGAGGAAAGCAGCGCCCCTTCCCTCTTGGGAACATCTTTCACTTATCAGGGGCGGCTGCTCGATGGTGGAAGACCGGCGAGCGGAACCTACGACTTCCAGTTCCGCCTGTATAATGCCGCAAATGGCGGAAGCGCAGTAGGCAGCCCGGTCGTCAAAGAGGACGTGCCCGTCAACGATGGGCTCTTCACCGTGCTCCTCGATTTCGGCGGGGTGTTCGACGGCTCGGCGCTGTGGCTGGAGATCGGCGTGCGGCCGGGCGACAGCACCGGGGCGTTCACCCCCCTCCATCCTCGCCAGGCGCTGACTCCCACCCCCTACGCTCTGGCCCTGCCAGGGCTGCGGACCCGGCAAAACGACACGAGCCCCAACATCATCGGTGGGTACAGGGACAACGGCGTCGACGCCGGCGTGGTGGGCGCCACCATCGGCGGGGGTGGGATGAAGGACGCTCCCAACTCGGTGACGGGAAGTTATGCCACCGTGAGCGGAGGATTTGCCAACACGGCCAGCGGAGCATCCGCCGTCATCAGCGGGGGAGACCACAATACGGCCAGTTTTCCCAATGCCACTGTAGGAGGCGGCGATCACAACACGGCTGCTGGTTGGGATGCCACGATAGCCGGCGGTTCGGGAAACACGGCCAGCGGCTATCTTTCCACCGTAGGCGGGGGCAAGAACAACACAGCGGATGGCATCGGCTCCTTCGTCGGTGGTGGTGGATACGATGGCGTCCATTCCGAGAGCAACCAGGCCCTCGCGACGGCCTCCACCATCGGCGGGGGCGTCGGGAACGTCATCACCGCCACGGCCCCCTATGCGACCATCGGCGGCGGCTGGCGCAACACCGCCAGCGGGGGCCGCGCGACCATCAGCGGGGGCGAGAAAAACACGGCCAGCGGGTACCTTGCCACGATCGGTGGAGGGTTCAACAACATCGCGGGCTTCCGTGCCACGGTCGGCGGAGGCGACAACAACAGGGCTGACGGCTCCCGCGCGACCATCGGCGGCGGGGGAGGAAACATCGCGAGCAAAGAGTACGCCACCGTGCCGGGTGGCAACCTGAATGTAGCCGCGGGGAAATATGCCTTCGCCGCCGGGCGCCGGGCTAAGGCCTATCGGGATGGCTGCTTCGTCTGGGGAGATTCGACGGATAATGACGTAGTCTGCAACGCGACCAACCAGACCGTGTTCCGCTCCAGCGGCGGGTTCATCATCTATACCAACGCCAGCCGCTCCGCTGGGGTGTTCCTGTCCACCGGGTCGGGATCCTGGCGATCTTTAAGCGACCGAAACATGAAGGAGAACGTGGTCCCTGTCGATGGGGAGGCCGTGCTGGAGAAGGTGGCCCGGTTGCCCATCAGCACGTGGAATTACAAGAGCCAGGATGACAGCATCCGACACATGGGGCCAATGGCTCAGGACTTCTATGCAGCGTTCGGCCTGGGTGAGGACGATACCCATATCGGCACCATCGATGCGGACGGCGTGGCTCTGGCGGCTATCCAGGGACTTTATGATCGTAACAAGGCCCTGGAGGCGCGCGTGCAAACCCTGGAGCGAGAGAACACGATCCTGCGCGAGCGCGTGAACGACCTGGAAGCGCGGCTGAGCGCGTTAGAGGATCGGGCATCGCCGGGCCGGGACCTGGAGGGCAGGCTGCTCCCCGGTGCAGGTGTGTTGGCCCTGGCCGGAGCGTTGCTCTGGGCCGATCGCCGAAGGGGAGGAAGCTGATGAGCACACACAGGGCGTTTTATGGTCTGTGCCTGCTCTCGTTACTGCTGGCGCCCGCCCTGGCTCTCGCCCAATCGGGAGGAGGATTCCATCTTTCGTGGTGGACAGCGGACGGCGGCGGTGGGTTCAGCGCGGGCGGCCCTTACATGCTGGGCGGCGCCATCGGCCAGCCGGACGCGGGCATGCTCAGCGGCGGCTCCTATACGCTCATCGGCGGCTTCTGGAACGGCACCTCCTCGATACGCGACACCTACCTCCCCATGATTCTACGGGGATAGGATTGATCCTCTCTGTGAGCAGCGCTGCATGAATGGCGCCTCCTGTGGGCTTTCTCCCAGGCAGGGGATTTATCTGCCACCGCCTACCTGTGGGCAGGGGTGATTCATGAATCGCCCCTGCCCCGGCCCCTCCCGAGCGGGAGGCCACCTCAATCCTCCTCCTCTGGCCTCCCCATGGCAGAAACAACCGGATCTCGCCGACACGACGCATCGTCACGCGTCCTCATTATCGGGTTGACGAAATCCGCTCGCTTTAGTAAGCTGGCCTTGCTACTGGGCATCTGCGATCCGCTCCTTGCTTCTCGCCGACCACCGGAGGACACCATGCGCGTGCTGATCGATCGCGATCCTTATCCCCACCTCGACGCCGGTAAGCCCTGGATCCAGCGAGGCATCTGGCCCTGCGCCTGGGTGCGTTGCCCGGACGCGGGACATCCCCCCTTCGTCACCGCCTACCGCCGCCGGTTCACCATCGACCATGAGGCGATCGTTCGCGTCCACGTCAGCGCCGACGAGCGCTACGAGCTTTTCCTGGACGGCCAACGGATCGGCCGTGGCAGCGAACGAGGCGACACGAACAACTGGTTCTATGAGACCTACGATCTCCACCTCCAGCCCGGCGAGCACGTGATCGTCGCCCGGGTGTGGTCGCTGGGGAAGATGGCGCCCTACGCCCAGATGACCGTCTATCCGGGCTTCATCTTCTCGCCCGAGGGGGAGGAGTTTATCCAGCTCCTGGGCACAGGCGTCGCGCCCTGGGAGGCCAAGATGCTGGACGGATACGAGTTCGTCGATCCGTCGCCGGCGTGGGGCACCGGCGCCAACCTGGTCATCGACGGCTCACGCTTCCCGTGGGGCTTCGAGCGTGGCGAGGGAGACGGCTGGCGACCGGTCGAGGCGCTGGACGCGGGGGCGAACGGCTTCATCCGCAACGAGTTCCCGCCCATCCACCTGATGAAGCCGGCAACCCTGCCGCCCATGCTGGAGGCCGAGCGGCGCGTGGGGACGGTCCGCTTTGCGGCGGATGTGCCCTCGGCGGACACCCGGACTGTACCTGTGCGCGCCGAGGATCATCTAGCCGACGAGGCCGGGGCGTGGGGGCGACTCTTGCAAGGCGAGCCCCTTACGGTTCCGGCGCACACCAGGCGGCGCGTGATCATCGACCTGGAGGACTACTACTGCGCCTATCCAGAGGTGATCACGTCCGGCGGGCGAGGCGCCTCGATCTGCATCCTCTGGGCCGAATCGTTGTTCCACGAGCCGAAGGCCCGCACCAAGGGGAACCGGGACGAGATCGAGGGCAAGTACTTCTTCGGCGTGGGGGACACCTTCAAGCCCGACGGCGGAGAGCATCGTCGGTTCGACACGCTGTGGTGGCAGGCGGGGCGCTACATCGAGATGCTGGTGCAGACGGACGATGAGCCGCTGACCATCGAAGACCTCAGGCTGCGGGAGACTCGTTATCCGCTGGAGATGGAGAGCGCATTCGAGGCCAGCGATCCCCGGCTGGCGGAGGTGATCCCCATCGCCTTCCGGGCGCTGCAGATGTGTTCCCACGAGACGTACATGGACTGCCCCTACTACGAGCAGTTGATGTACGTCGGGGACACGCGCCTGGAGGCGCTCACGACCTATGTCACGACCCGGGACGATCGCCTGCCGCGCAAGGCGCTGCGCATGTTCGATGTCTCCCGGAGGCCATCGGGGCTCACCCAGTCCCGCTATCCCAGCCGGGTGACGCAGGTCATCCCGCCGTTCTCGCTGTGGTGGGTGGCGATGGTGTACGATTACGCGCTGTGGCGTGGCGATCGAGCCTTCATCGAGGGGCTTATGCCCGGCGTGCGCTCCGTCATCGACAGTTTCCTCTCCTTCCGGAACGACGATGGCCTGGTCCAGGCACCCAACGGGTGGAACTACATGGATTGGGTGCCCGCCTGGCGGTGGGGGATCCCCCCTGATGGTGAGTTCGGCGTCAGCGGCGTCATCAACTGGCAGCTCGTCTGGGTCCTGACCATGGCGGCCGAGCTGGAGGGATGGGCAGGCGAACCGGAATTGGGCGCCCGGGCCCGCCGGCTGGCTCACGAGCTGGCCCAACGGGCGGTTGCAGCCTTCTGGGACGAGGACCGGGGGCTCCTCGCCGATGATCTGGCCAGGCGGCACTTCTCCGAGCACACCCAATGCCTGGCCGTGCTGAGCGGGCGGCTCGATGCGGAAACGCGTGAGCGGGTGGCCCACGGCCTCCTGCATGATCCCGGCCTGGACCGCACCACCATCTATTTCACCCATTACCTCTTCGAGACCTACCGGCTGTTGGGGCGCATTGACGCGCTGCTGGATCGGCTCGGCCTGTGGCTCGAGCTGAAGAGGCTGGGATTCAAGACGACGGTGGAGCATCCAGAGCCCAGCCGATCGGATTGCCACGCGTGGGGGGCACACCCCATCTATCACTACTTCGCCTCGATCCTGGGGATCCGTCCGGCGGAGATGGGCTTTCGCACGGTGCGGATCGAGCCGCAGTTGGGGCCGCTGACCTGGGCGCGGGGGACGCTGGTACACCCCCAGGGAGAGATCGAGGCGGATCTTCGGATCGAGGATGGCGCGCTAAAAGGCACGATCCGCCTGCCCGAGGGCGTGAACGGCGTGCTCGCATGGGACGGCCGGGAGCGCGCCCTGTCGGAGGGGCGGAACACGCTATAGGCGCGTGGCATACGTTCCGCAGATGAGCCCACCAGCTTCTAGAAGCAGATGTCGCGTTCGCAGACCCAAGCACCCCACCGATCGGCTCAGGGTTGCTGCACAAGCGGAAGTGAGATCGCGTAGGTGGTATCCACTACACAGCGCAATACCCCCAGATCACCCGATCGGGCCTTGGGCAGCACGAGAAAGATGCCGTAGCTGAATTCGGCGTTATCGATTACAGCCCTATCAGGATCGACAGTGGCCTCCAGGACCACTTTGCCACCATTGAAGGCAACACCCGAAGAGGCAAAGTCGGTCACTGGTGACCAAACCGGGTCACTCTGAAGGCTGTATCGGTAAAGTCGGAAGTAGAACTCACCATTCGGATCGCTATCCAGGCCGAAGCACTTTACACGGACGATTCTGGCTCCATCCGGCAGATCGAGCTGCCCGATATAGGATGTTGGAGGTGAAATCGTAGAATCCTGAATGGTCCTGAGGAACGCCATAGTGTTGTCATAGCCGATACTCGAGTCGATCGGCCGCATCGTCTCGGCCAGCAATGAAAAATGCCGCACACTGTCGGCCGCCGCCACCCGGGCACTCACGCCGGGTATAAACCCCAACAGGGCTGCTGCCGCCACCAGAGTCACGATCTGGGTGGCCAGAACGACACCGATCAGTTTTCGCGTGTTCATCGTACGAACCCCTTTCCTTAATCTACTGCGGGCTTCCCGCTTCATTCCAAGAAGCTGCCCTTCGCGCCTGATGGCACGCGAGACGAGCGGACTCCTGCGCACAGCGAACACGGGGGGCAGCAGCGGAGCCCAAGGTGGGGGTAACCTGCCAAGAGTCTTCGTTCCATCGAGGAGTCAGCGAACACGAGCAGAGCGGGCAGTTCCGCCCGCTGTCAGCTACCGTGGCCTCCGTGAGTGAGCGAGGAGTGTGGTATACCTCTTGTCTGCAATTCTAGCAGAGGGATAACACGTATGTCAACCCTTTTGTGGATTCCCCACAGATGGCGAAAAAGGGATTGAAAGCCCGGTGTGGAGTGCGAAGAGAAGGGCCATGTGGAGCGGTCCGCTGTTCGCATGCGAGTTGACGAAGCTCATCGACTCGAGTAAGCTGACAGCCAGCCGATACTCTCGCGAGGAGCCAGATCGCCTCCCGGCGGGCGAGTTCCGGGCCACTCGGAGGCACCCGCGCGCGCCGGGGCGACGAAATCCGGGGGCGGCTTCCGAAGATGGGCAGGTATGGCTTGAGCACATCGTTGTGACGGCGTTAAAGGGGACGCGGAGGTTCGCTCATGTCTGATCGATCGATCATCATCATCGGCGCGGGGCTGGCCGGCCTGTCCGCCGGATGCTACGCCCAGATGAACGGGTATCGGACGCGCATCTTCGAACAGCACACGTTGCCGGGGGGCGTCTGTACGGCCTGGGAGCGCAAAGGCTACACCATCGACGGGTGCATCCACTGGCTGATGGGATGCAAGCCGGGACAGTCGTTCTATCAGTTCTACCGCGAGGTCGGAGCGCTCACGGGCAATCGGCTGCTGCCGCTGGACTGCTTCACCCGGGCGCTGGATGAGCGATCCGGCCTCAGCGTCGCATTCACCCGAGACCTCGACCGCCTCGCCCACAACCTGAAGGCGATCTCGCCCCAGGACGGCGACGCCATCGATGAGATGATTCGCGGGGCACACGCCATGCGAGGCATCAAGATCGACATGCGCAAGGCGCCGGAGTTGCGAGGGCGTTTGGACACCCTGCGGCAGATGTGGTCAGTTCGCCGGGCGATCCGGTACTTCGGGCAGTACAACAACGTCTCCGTGGCGGAGTTCACGGAGCGCTTTCAGCATCCCTTCCTGCGATGGGCGATCGCGCATCTGTTCCTCCCGGAGATGCCCTTCTCCTTCCTCCTTATGATCCTCGGTCAATTGGCGGAGGGAGAGCTGGCCGTGATCGAGGGCGGCTCTCAGCGCTTCTCGGAGGCCGTCGCTCGACATTATCAATCCCTGGGCGGGGAGATCGTCTACGGCGCCAGCGTGGAGAAGATCCTGGTGGAGGACGATCGGGCGGTCGGGGTGAGGCTGGCCGATGGCTCCGAACATCGAGCGGACATCGTCATCTCGGCCGCCGATGGCTACAGCACGATCTTCGAGATGCTGGAGGGCCGATACGTCGACGATCCGATCCGTGAGCGCTACACGAGCTGGCCGCTTTTCCGTCCGCTGATCCTGGCCAGCTTCGGCGTGGCCCGATCGTTCCCGGACGATCCGCCAGCCAACGCGATCCGGGTCAAACGGCCGCTGCGCATCGCAGGGCAAGATGTGGACGCCTTTGAGCTACGCGTCTTCAACTATGATGCCTCCCTGGCTCCGCCGGGCAAAACCGTCCTCCAGGTGCTCATCGAGACCGATTTCGACTGGTGGGACGCGGCGCGTCGGGATCGAGAGCGCTACAGGGAGGAGAAAAAGCGCGTGGCCGACGAGATCCTCCGCTGGCTGGAGGACCGTTATCCCGGTATCTCCGCACAGGTGGAGATGACCGACGTCGCCACGCCGTACACTTTCTGGCGCTACACCCGCAATTATCGGGGCGCATATGAAGGCTGGCTGATGACGCCACGGATGTTTCAGGTCCACGTGCCCAAGACCCTGCCGGGTCTGGCGGATTTCTACATGGCCGGGCAATGGGTGGAGCCGGGTGGCGGCGTGCCCATCGCCATCTACTCCGGACGGAACGTGATCCAGCTGATCTGTCACCAGGAACGAAGGCGCTTCGTGACCACCACCGCCGGTGATACGTGAGCCAGGTGATCGAGCACCACACGATCACCGACCACCCGTCGAATTCGCACGATACAAATGACATAGCACCAGGAGGAATGCGCATTGGCAGGAGGATACCATGCCTGGCAAAGACCCACGTTTCCCCAACATCCTCTTCATCCTGACGGATGACCAGGGATATTGGGCGATGCATTGCGCGGGCAACGAGGAGATCTACACGCCGAACCTGGATCGTCTCGCAGCCCACGGGATCCGCTTCGAGAACTTCTTCTGCGCCTCGCCGGTGTGCTCGCCCGCCCGGGCGTCTATCCTAACAGGGCGCATCCCCTCACAGCATGGCGTTCACGACTGGATCCGCAAGGGATGCTTGGACGCGACCGGCCTGGAGCCGAATCGGGACGACGACCGGTCCATCGAATACCTGGCTGGCCTGCGCGCTTACACGGACTTTCTGGCGGAGGCTGGCTACATCTGCGGCATCAGCGGCAAGTGGCATCTGGGCGACAGCCTGACCCCTCAGAAGGGATTCTCCTACTGGCACGTCTTTCCCTGGGGAGGCGGGAATTACTACAACGCCTACATGATCCGGGACGGCGAGCTGGAGCGGGATCCGCGTTATCTCACCGATGTAATCACCGAGGGAGGGTTAAAGTTCCTGGACGCTCAGGCTGAGACGGACGCGCCGTTCTACCTCAGCGTCCACTACACGGCCCCTCACTCCCCATGGGATCGGGGACAGCATCCGGAAGAACTGGTCGCCCTGTATGCGGATTGCGAGTTCCACACCTGCCCCATCGTGCCCGGAGGGCATCCCTGGCAGATCAACAGTGCGCCCAAGGGGCGAGGCGCCAGACGGCACGAGCTGTTGAGCGGGTACTTCGCCGCCATCACGGGGCTGGACTACGGGGTGGGTCAGCTCCTGGACAAGCTGGAGGAGATGGGCGTTCTGGACAACACGCTGGTCATCTTCACCAGCGACAACGGGATGAACATGGGACACCATGGCATCTGGGGGAAGGGAAACGGCACGTTCCCCATGAACATGTACGACACCTCCGTCAAGGTCCCAATGATCATCTCCCGGCCTGGGCACGTGCCCGAGGGCGTGGTCGATGCGCACCTGCTGAGCCATTACGACCTCATGCCCACCCTGTTGGAATACCTGGGGCTGGAGAACCCCGAAGCCGAGATGCTCCCCGGGAGAAGCTTCGCCCCGCTCCTCCGGGGAGAGCCCCTGGACGAACGGGAGCACGTGGTCGTCTTCGATGAATACGGTCCGGTGCGCATGATCCGCACCCGTGAATGGAAGTACGTCCATCGCTATCCGTACGGCCCCCACGAGCTGTACGATCTGGCGAACGATCCGGGCGAGGAGCGCAATCTCATCAATGACGAGAGGTATCGGGCTCGCGCGGAGGAGCTGAAGGCGGAGCTGGAGGGTTGGTTCCTGCGCTACGTGGACCCCCGAGTGGACGGCGTTCGAGAGCCCGTCACCGGGAAGGGGCAGCTGGACCTGGCGGGCGCTCCCGGGCGGGGCCGCAAAGCGTTCGCCGACGACTGGTGGTACATCGACGAGGACGGCAACCGCCTGGATGATAAGCGTTGGTCCTACGGACGGATTGGGTGAATTGATGGCCTCACTATCTACTTTTCGACCATAACACGCAACACGCAACACGCAACACGCAATACGTAAATGGAGGTCTTCTGATGGCATTGGCACCCGAATGGACTCGCCGGATTGAAGCCTGGAAGGATGAGCTGCCGAAACACCTCTATCGGCCGTTGGGCACCATCGAGATGCAAGGCTTCACCACGCTGGAACAATTGACGCCCCAGGAGGCGTTGCAGCGTGATTTTCAACCCATGCCGCCGGGCACGAGGTGGGGCGCCAAGTGGGAGTACGGCTGGTTCAAGGGCGAGCTGACGCTGCCCGAGGAGGCGAGGGGGCAGCGGATCGCCCTTCGAGTGAATGTGGGCGGCGAGAGCCTCATCTTCGTGAACGGAGAGCCCTTTGGGGCGCGGGACCGCCGACATCACGAGATCACGCTCGCCATGAGCGGCGTCCCGGGGACACGATACGAGATCCTGGTGGAGTCGTACGCGGGCCACGGTCCCCGTGTCTCCCATGCGGGCCCCACGCCGCCCGACCGGGAGACCGTGCCCGAGCCGGGTCCGACGCAGGTGGAGGTGGGCGAGACCACCTTCGGCATCTGGGAGGAGGACGTCTACCAACTCCTCATCGACGTGGAGACGCTCTATCGGCTGCGCAACAGCCTGGACCCGGACTCCCTGCGCGTCGCCGAGATTGACCAGGGGCTGCGGGAGTTCACCCTGATCGTCGATTTCGAGCTGCCCCACGACGAGATGATGGCGACCATCCGGGAGGCTCGCGAGCGGCTCAAGCCGCTAATGGAATGTGTCAACGGCTCGACCATGCCGACCATGTTCGCGTGCGGCCATGCCCACCTTGACGTGGCGTGGCTCTGGCCGCTGGCCGAGACGGAGCGCAAGGCCGCCCGCACACTGGCGACCCAGCTGAAGCTGATCGAGGAGTATCCGGAGTATAAGTACCTCCAGAGCCAGCCACACCTCTACTGGATGGTGAAACGTCGCTACCCTGATCTGTACGAGCGCGTGAAGCGGGCCGTGGTGGCCGGGAACATCGTCCCCGAGGGCGGCATGTGGGTCGAGGCGGACACGAACATCCCCAGCGGCGAGAGCCTGATCCGGCAGTTCATGCACGGCAAGCGCTTCTTCCGGGAGGAGCTGGGCGTCGAGAGCGAGCTCCTGTGGATGCCCGACGTGTTCGGTTACTCGGGCGCGCTGCCCCAGATCATGCGTGGTTGCGGCATCCAGTACTTCGCCTCGGCCAAGATCTTCTGGAACTACAACGGCGGCGAGATGTTCCCCTACAACACCTTCATCTGGGAGGGGATCGACGGATCGGAGGTGCTGGCGCATCTGTACAAGAACTACAACTCACACACGGCCCCGGATATCGTCATCCAGCACTGGAACGAGCGGGTCCAGAAGGATGGCGTCGCCACCCGGCTCCTGCCCTTCGGCTGGGGCGACGGCGGCGGCGGCCCCACACGCAATCACCTGGAGTTCATCCGGCGGGAGAAGGATCTGGAGGGCGTGCCCCGGGTACATATGGCCTCGCCCATCGAGTTCTTCAAAGATCAGGAGGCCCGCGGCATCCCGGACGCCCGCTACGTGGGCGAGCTGTACTTCCAGGCGCATCGGGGGACGTACACCTCGCAGGCCAAAACAAAGCGGGGCAACCGCAAGAGCGAGCTAGCGCTGCGGGAGGCGGAGATGTGGAGCGCGGCCGCGCGGGCGCTGACCGGATACGCTTTCCCCGCCCAGGAGATCGAGGAGGCCTGGCGGGCCGTCCTCCTGAACCAGTTCCACGACATCTTGCCCGGCTCATCCATCCATCGGGTGTACGAGGAGGCCGAGGCCGCCTACCAGCGGGTGATCGAGACGGCGGAGCGAGTTGCGAACGCGGCCGCGTCGCAACTCGCTGAGGACGCCCGGGCCGTGACCGTCTTCAACTCCCTGTCCTGGGAGCGCACGGCGCTGGTGGCGCTGCCCGAGGGAGCTCGCGGGGCCGTGAATTCATCCGGTAAGACGCTGCCCGTCCAGATTGTGGACGGCAAGGCGATCGTGGAGGCCCGGATCCCCTCGTGCGGCTGGACGACGCTTCAGCTCACCGATGAGGGTACCTCCACCCCCATTGAGGACGGCGTGGCGGCCACGGATCGGACGCTGGAGAACGAGCTGCTGCGGGTCGAGTTCAACGATCGCGGCGAGATCATCAGCATCTTCGACAAGGAAGCCGGGCGGGAGCTGGCGGCGGGGGCCTGCAACCAGTTCCGGATGTACAAGGACGTCCCCACCCGCTTCGACGCCTGGGATATCGACAGCATGTATGAGCTCACGCCCGTGGAGCTGGACGAGCCGGCCTCCATCGAGGTGGTGACGGCGGGACCGCTGCTGGCGACGCTGCGGATCACGCGCAGGCTGCATCAGTCCCAGATGACGCAGGAGGTCACCCTGCGACGGGGCAGCCGCCGGGTGGACTTCCACACGGTCATCGACTGGCAAGAGCGTCACAAGCTGCTCAAGGTGGCCTTCCCGGTGGACTTCCACGCCGACGAGGCCATCCACGAGATCCAGTTCGGGCACATCCGGCGGCCGACGCACCGGTCCCGGGTCTTCGACGCCGACCGGTTCGAGGTGGTGAACCACAAGTGGACGGCGCTGGCGGAGGAGAACCGGGGCTTCGCTGTGCTCAACGACTGTAAGTACGGCGTGAACGTGCTGGGGAACAGCATCAACCTGACGTTGCTGAAGTCCGCGCTGGCGCCGGACATGACGGCGGATAGGGGCATGCAGGAGTTTACCTACGCCTTCTACGCCTGGAACGGCAGCTTCGCGGAGAGCGGGGTCGTGCGGGAGGCGTATGAGCTCAACGTCCCCGTGCGGACGGTCCCCGGCGCGGCGGGCGAGCGCTCGCTCTTCTCCGTGGACGCGCCCAACGTGATCGTAGAGACGGTGAAGCCGGCCGAGGACGGATCAGGGGACGTGATCGTGCGCCTGTATGAGGCGAAGCGGACGGCCACCCGCTGCACGCTGTCCACAACGCTGCCGGTGTCGCAGGCGTTCGCCACGGACATGCTGGAGAACGTGCAGAGTGAGCTGCCATGTGATGGTGGCAAGATCCCGTTGGATTTCCGTACGTTTGAGGTGAAGACGATTAGGCTGCGGCTGGCGTAGGGACAGGCCCTCACCCCCAGCGCCTTCGGCGCTACCCCCTCTCCCAAACGCTGGGAGAGGGGGTGCCTGAGCACAGCGAAGGCGGGGGTGAGGGCCAGCGGCGAAGACATCAAATACCCTGGGTTGAACGATACACATAAACATGCTACAATATACACATTGAACGGTATCCTTGCAGGAGGTAGGCATGCGCACCAATGTCGTCATTGACGATGAGCTGATGGCCCAGGCCATGAAGTACACAGGCCTCAAAACGAAGAGAGCGGTGATTGAAGAAGCCCTTCGCACATTGATCCGCTTAAAAGCGCAGGAAGAAGTGCGATCGCTGCGCGGCAAACTACGCTGGGAAGGGAATCTGGACGAGATGCGGCAAGGGCGGTTCTTAAGTGTGGATCGTTGATTCGTCCGTCTGGATCGACTATTTCAACGGCCAGGTCACTCCCCAGACGGATTTGCTGGATGCCGCCTTAGGCCAGCGGGAGATCGGACTGGGAGACATCATCCTGGCCGAGGTTCTCCAGGGCTTCCGAAGCCAGGAGGACTTCGAAAGAGCTCGCGACGCCCTCTTACAGTTCCCCATCTTCACCCTCGGCGGCGTGGAAATCGCCCTCAAAAGCGCCGCAAACTTCCGCCTCCTGCGTCGTCGTGGGATCACAGTGCGCAAGACAGTGGACTGCCTCATCGCCACATTCGCCATCGAGAGCGGGTTTTGGTTATTGCATGACGACCGGGATTTCGATCCCTTTGAGAAGCACCTTGGTTTGAAGGTCGTTCGGTGAACCAGGAAGAACGCCTGAAATAAGCCCTCACCCCCAGCGCCTTCGGCGCTATCCCCTCTCCCAGCGTTTGGGAGAGGGGGTGCCTGAGCGTAACGAAGGCGGGGGTGAGGGCCAGGGGAGATCACGACGATTCGCTCTTGACTTGAGCGATTTGATGCACGATTTGTGTGAACGTGATGGGGTCGCGGCCGCGCCGCGTCGCCCCCAGACCGTCCACATCCGAGCAAGCCAGCAGATCGGCCGCGTATTCGGGCGCCACGCTTCCACCATAGATGATGCGCACGCGCTCGGCCACCGCATCCCCCCAACGGCCGCGCAGCCACCCCCGGATGAAGGCACACCCGGCCGCCACGCGCTCGGGGGTGGCCGGCGCCGCCACGCCGATCGCCCCCTCCGGCTCGTACACGAACGCCATCCCCGCCACCTGTTCAGCCGTGCAGCCCGCCAACACCGCGGTCAATTGCCGATCCAGCGCGTCCTCCAACGGCGACGGATCATCATGAGCCTCGCCGATGAGTAGAATGGGCGCCAGGCCGGCCTCCAGCGCCAGATGGACCTTACGGTTCACGACCTCGTCATCGTCGTGCAGATGCCGGCGGACCTCCCAGTGCCCCAGCAGCACCCAACGGCAGCCCACGTCGGCCAGCAACGCAGCCGAGATCTCGCCCGTGCGCGCCGGATCATCTGTCGGCGCGATGTTCTGTCCCCCTAACTGGATGCGATCGTCGCCCAACGCCTGAGCCACCGCCCACAACGCCGCGTACGGCGGACAGACCACCACATCCACGGCGTCCAACAGACCGCCCGCCATATCCCGGAAGTCCCGGACCCAGGCCAGGCTCTCGGCGATCGTCATCGCCATCTTCCAGTTGGAGATCGCCATGGGCTTGCGTTGCATCGCGCGATTCCCCCTGATGCCTCATCTCGGCGAGCGAGAGACCGCGTTCTCACGCCCGGGCGGTGGCGTGGGAGCCACCGCTGCAAGGGACGGCGGTGCAGATGAGCTCCCGACACCTTGGGCCGGAGGCCTCAACGAGCGAAGCCGCTTGGTCGCGCCCTCTCATTACGTGCGGCGCTGCCGCCTCCTCACGACCGTTCGCCCCAGGCCCGACGCAGCAGCCGCAGCCAGTTGCCGTGCAGGATGGCGGCGATGTCATCCTGACCGTAGCCACGCTCGGCCAACAGCGCCGGGAGTCGCTGTAAATCGGCGATGGTGTCCAGATCGCACGGCGACTGCTCCCGCCCGAACCCGCCATCCAGATCCGTGCCCAGGCCAACGTGGCGACAGTTCCCCGCCAGCTGACAGATATGGTCGATGTGATCCACCACATCGGAGACGGTGACGTTCTCGTTGCTCTGGCCCTTCACCCACCCCGGCTGAAGCATCCAGACATCGAAGGCCACGCCGATCACCCCGTCCCGCTCGATGAGCGCCCGGATCTGCTCATCGCTGAACTGCCGCTGGTGGGGCACCAGCGCCCGACAGTTGTTATGGCTGGCCAGCACAGGGCCATGGAACCTCTCCAGCGCCTGCCAGAACGACTGATCGGAGCAGTGGGTGATGTCCAGGATCATGCCCACCCGCTCCATCTCGGCCAGGAGCGCCGGCCCCAGATCGGTGAGCCCCTCCTCCGTGCCCGTGCCGCCGGCATAGCGCCCCCGTCCATAATGGGTGATCCCCAACACCCGCAGGCCCGCATCCCACCACTCCTGTAACTGGTCCGGGCCCAGGATAGGATCGGCTCCCTCCATGCTGATGACGAACCCCAGCGGCGGGGCGGACTCGGGATCCGCGTTGCCGGTCGTCTCCCACGCCCGCCACTCGGCCATGTGCAGGTCCAACCCTTCCACGTCCACGATGATCCGCGCATGTCCCTCCCGCTCCAGCGCTCGATAGTACGCCAGCTGCCCCAGGGCAACTCCATACGCCTGCAACGGCGAGAGATAATCGAGGTAGGGGACGGGGGTACCGGTGGAGCGCGCCAGCATCGTGGCGAACGACAACGCCACCCGTCCCCGACGCATCTCCGGCAGCGCAACGGTGCCCTGAGCCCGCCCGGGGCCGGACGTCCGATTCTCCTGAGCGCGAATGGTGTACACCGAGAGCAACAGATCCCGGTTCCACTGGAGCGCGTTCCAGGCGAGATCCAGGTGTGCGTCAATCACCAGCATGGGGAGCCTCCTCCTCGTCTTATGAATCAGACACGCTCTCACCGGCTAAATATTGTAGTTGACCGGCCGGGGATCGACAGGCTCCTTGTGAGCGCGCGGCAGGGCCAGGCAAAAGACGGCGCCGAAGCCCTCCCGATCCTCCAGCCACAGGCGCCCCTCCTGCAGTTCCGCCAGCCGTCGGGCGATGCTGAGCCCCAACCCCAGCCCGGTATGCGAGCGCGTCAGCGCCGGCTCGGCCTGGTAAAAGGGCTGGAAGATGTGGCGCCGCTTCTCCGGGGGGATCGCCGGCCCTGTATCCGCCACGGAGACGATCACTTCCTCCTCGGAGGACTCCACAAAGACCACCACACGTCCCCCACGCGGGGTAAACTTCATCGCGTTGCTGAGCAAATTGCGCAAGATCAGGGCCGTCTTCGCCTCATCGGCACGGACCCACACATCCTCGGCCCGGCCGGAGACCTCCAGCGACAGCTCCAACTCCTCAGCCTGCACCCGGAACTCCGCCACGATATGCTCCACCAGATCCTGGACGAGGACCGGCCCGATCTCCATCTCGCCCTCACCCGGCTGCCAATTGCTGAGATTCTCCAACTGCAGCAGATCATCCGTCACCTTCTGCAACCGCTGGGCGCTCCTCAAAATGGCCTGCAGATACTCCCCGATGTTCTCATCGGGGGGATGCTCCGTCAACAACGAGGCGTACCCCAGGATCACGGCCACAGGCGTCCGCAGCTCGTGAGCGGCCACGTTGATGAACTCCGACTTCATCTCGTCCAGCCGGCGCAGATCCTCATACGCCCGCTCCATCTCCTCGAACAGCCGGGCGTTCTCGATGGCGATCGCCGCCTGCCCGGCCAACACGGACAACAACTCCGCATCCCCCCGGGTGAAAGGCGGCTGCCCCGCCGTCTTGGTCAGGTTGATCACGCCGATGATCCGCCCCTTGATCGTCAGGGGCAGACAGACGGCCGAATGGGCCATGCCCCCTCGCAGCGAGGAGCGCAGGAAGGGAGGGACATCCTCCTCGTTGTTGATGACCAGCGGAGCCCCGGTCCGGGCCACCCACCCGGCGATTCCACGCCCCACCCGCTCCCGGGCGATCGCCATCACCTCAGGGGGCATCCCCACCGCCGCCCGTACGGTCAGCTCCTGACGGTCCTCATCGATCAGCATGATGGAGCCGCGCTGGGCGCCGGTCGCCTCCACCGCCATCTCCACGATGCGCTGCAGCAGGTCATCCAGATGCAGATTGTGCATGAAGGCCTGGCTGATCTGATAGAGCGGGACGAGGGCTCGCGACCGGGCCATCTCCCGGCGCTCGTGAGCCTGCTCCACCGCCTGCCCCACTCGATCACACAGATCCTCCTCCGTCACCGGCTCGATCAGGATATCCGCCACATCAAAGCGCAGCAGGGTGATCACGGAGGGCAGGGCATCCGGAGGGCTGATGACCAACCACACGGCCTCCGGGATCGCCTCTCGGAGCGCGGCAAACCCCTCCAATCCCGCCGCCACGCACCGGCCGTCCAGCACCATGACGTCTGGAAAGGTGATGCGCGCCTGCGATGCCGCCCGGCTCATCCCCTCCACCGCATCCACTTGATACCCGGCCTTCTCCAGGGCTCGCGCCCACGGCTGCGCCACATCCAACTGGCTGGCGACCACCAGGACCCGGACACTGCCCTCTGACACGTTTCGCCCCTCCACCTTGCTCAATCGCGTTTCCCCAAACAAGCGAATCCCCTACGCTTCAGCCGCAGCGGCTTCCATACCGCCCACGTAACTGTGGGCAGGGGAAAAGCCCCCCTCCCCAGCCTATGCCGAATCAGGTTCTCGTCTCCCGCCCATAGCGACCGCGACGGCGACCGCGTAATCACGGCCGTGGGAAAGGCTGATCGCCCACTCCGTCAATCCCAGCTCCTGCGCCCGGGCGCGGGCACGGCCGTGCAGGACCACGTGCGGCTGTCCGATGGGCGAACGCCCCACCTCGATCTCCGTCCACCCTACCTCCATCCAGCCGCAGGTCAACGCCTTGCTGACGGCCTCCTTGGCCGCCCAACGCACGGCCAGCGATGCCACACGCCCGGCGCAATACTCCAGCTCCGAGGGTGTGTAGACCCGCCGCAGAAACCGATCGCCCCATCGGGCGATCATGGCCTCGATGCGATCCAGCTCGACGATGTCCACCCCTACGGCCAACACGGCTGCTACCCCTCCTGCGGCCCGGCAAGGCCCAGCGCATACGCCTCCGGCCTCAGGTACCGGGCGACCACATCCCGCACCTGATCCGCCGTGATCCCATCGATCAGATCCGGATAGCGCTGCAGATAGTCGAGCCCCAGCTCATACCACTCCATATCCAGGATCACGCTGGCCACGCCGCTATTGGTCTCCAAACGCAAGGGCAGGGAACCGGTCAGGTAGGCCTTTGAATCGGCCAGCTCCTCCTCCGGCACCAACTCCCTCCCCATCCGGGCGATCTCCTCCTCGATGCTGGCGATGGCCCGGTCGACGTTGGCGGGATCCACGCCGGCGATGGCGGCCCAGGGCCCGGGCCCCTTGTCCGCCTGCAATGCGCTGTACACGTAGTAAGCCAGCCCCTGCTGTTCCCGCACGTGTTCGCCCAGCCGGCCCATCAGGCCGAACACGCCCAACACCGTGTTCGCCAGCAGGGCGGCGTAGAAGTCGGGGTCGTTCCGGGTCATCGCCGGCACCCCCATCACCAGGTCCGTCTGACTCTTCCCGTTCATGGGGACCACCTTGCGGCGCACGCCATCCAGGGAGGAGACCGGGGGCACCTCGACCTCCACCGGGGAGACCTCCGGCTCCCAACGCCCCAGGGTGCCAGCCAACAGATCAATCACCTGCCCGGTATCGACGGCGCCCACAATGGCGATCGCCCCTCCCTGCGGGCCGTAGAATCGCCGGTAGAACGAGATCAGATCCTCTCGGCTGATGTCCCGCACCGTGTCCGGGTATCCGGCCGGCGAGAGGCGATACGGATGCCCCTCCGGATATGCCGCCTCCCGAAAGGCCAGGCTGGCCATCTGCCGGGTGTCGTTCTCCCGCTCCTGCAGAGCCGTAAGCTTCTGCCCGCGCACCCGCTCTACATGCTCCTCCGGGAAGGTGGGATGCTGCAATATGTCCGCCAGGATCTCGATCAGAAGGCCCAGATCCTCCGCCAGGCACTGGCCGGAGAAGCCGGAGGTGTGACGACCCGACCCGAAGCTGAGGGACGCCCCCACCGATTCGATCGTCTCGTTGATCTCCGAGAAAGTGCGCGTCTCCGTGCCCCGCATCAGCATGGACGCGACGAAGCTGGCCAGCCCCGCCTGCTGAGGCGGCTCGTAGATGCTCCCGGCCTGCACGTATCCTTCCAGCACGACGGCCGGGCTGGCATGATTCTCCCGCACCAGCACGACCAAGCCATTGTCCAGCACGTGCCGGGTGATATCCTCCGGCCCCGGAATGGAAGTATGGCGCTTACCCATGTTCACCTCTGTTCGTCTCGTCACCATGATTCACGTCCTCCGGCAGGAACCAGCCCGTCGTCCGATTCGTCGCCACGAGATACGTCTGCGCAACTCGCTGGATATCCTCCGCCGTCACCGCCGCCACCCGATCCAGATAAGCCTCCAGCCACTCAGGCGACACCACCGTCTCGGTGAAGCCCAGCCAGTAAGCCTGATCGGTGACGCTCTCACTGCCGTAGACGAACTCGGCCCGGGTTTGCTTGATCGCCTTAGCCATCTCCTCCGGGCTGACCGGCTCCTCCTGCAATCGCTCCAGCTCCCGAAGGATCGCCTCCTCCACCTCCGAGGCACTGCGTCCGGCGCGCACAGTGGCAGTGCAACTATACAGGTAGGGGTCGATGGTTGGCAAGAGGAAAGTGGACACATCCAGGGCCAGATCCGTCTCCACCAGGGCCCGGTACAGGCGAGAGCTGCGGCTGGGAGGGCTGCTGCGGAAGACGCCCAACGCCCGAGCGCCGTTGAGCACCGTGTCCATGACCACCAGGGGGAAGAAATCCTCATGCGAGGCGGGCGGCACATGGAATGCCACCTGCACATACGTGGTCATGCCGGGCCCGTGCACGGTCAGCCGGCGCTCACCCCGCTGCGGCGGCTCCACGCTTCGCACCGGCGGGACGCCGGGGCCGCGCGGGATCGGCCCGAACAACTCCCGGATCCGCTCCAGCAGCGCGTCGGGGGCGAAGCCACCCACAGCTACCAACGTGGCGTTGTCCGGCGCATAATACGTGCGATAGTGCTCGTACAGCTCGTCCCGGGTGATCTGCAGCAGGTCGCACAACCAGCCGATGGTCTCACGCCGGTATGGGTGCACCCGAATCGCCGTGGCCGTCAGCTCCTCCGAGATCAGGAACT
>JAJRVX010000558.1:0-4991 GCA_024277095.1 Chloroflexota bacterium | reverse complement strand
GGCAGGAATGACGTGCCGACTCCTGAACGGCGGGAGGCTGCGATTTGTGCGCCCCCGCCGCTTCGCGTTTGAGTGCTGGACGTCCCGTTGCGATGCTCGTCGGACCTCGCTGGCGGCCCCATGGGGGAGTGGCTCGGCACATGCGACGCGTGTGGCAGGGCGAGGCGTGGCTCACCCTGCCAGGATGGGTGAATGGTAGAGCGGATGGCCGTGCGCGCTTACGTGGCATCCAGCCCCGCGGGACAGGCGGAAGGCAGGAAAGCAGGCGGCTGGGAAGGGGCCAGCTCTTTTGGGCTATCTCGAGGATGCAGATCACGCTTGCGTATCGCCTAAATGGACACCTGGGGGGCATCCCCCGCAATGAATCCGGCGATTGAGGATCGGGGCCTATGACGAAGACATTGAAGCGACCGGAGTTCCTGGCCATCGGACGGATCATGGCGCCGTTCGGCATACGCGGCGAGGTCAAGGTGGAGATCCACACGGACTGGCCTCACCGCTTCGCCCTGCTCGATCGCGTGTACGTGGGCGATCCGTCGGCCCGGGCGTTGCGGGAGACCAAGATCGAGAGCGCCCGCCTGCATAAGGGCCAGGCTCTCCTGAAGCTGGCGATGTGCCCGGATCGCAACGCGGCGGAGGCGCTGCGCGATCAGTGGCTGTTCGTGCACCGCAGCCAGGCCATGCCGCTGGGGGAGGACGAGTATTATATCCACGAGATCGTCGGCCTGGAGGTGTGGGAGGGGGAGCGTTGTCTCGGCCGTGTGGTCGAGGTGATCGAGACCCCGGCCGAGGCCAATGACGTCTACGTGGTACGCGGGGAACAGGGCGAGATCCTTCTCCCCGCCGTTCGCCATGTGGTCCTCAAGGTGGATCTGGAGGCTGGGCGCATGGAGGTGGCCCTGCCGCCCGGGCTGGAGGAGGCCACGCGACGGCAGGGATGAAGCCCGGAGGACGTGGAACGGCTTTGTCCCATCCCCCGTTTTTCACGTGTGACTGCAAGGGTAGAGGGCGGGCGGCGTTCAGGTTTGCCGTCCCGGGGGGATTTCATTACATCTGTCTTGACAAAAGGCATCCTTTCGAGTATGCTTGCGCCGTCATCCGGGCCGGAAAACGGCCGGGTGGCGATGATCGCCCTCGCGTTCGGGAGGCTCTCTTGTCCGACTTGGGCTACTGGGTGGGATTCAATCGGGTACATGGCATCGGTCCCCATCGGCTTCGGGCGCTGCTGGATTATTTCGGCGATATCGAGAGCGCCTGGCATGCTCCGGCGGGTGCCCTTCGCAGGGCGGGCCTGGACCGCCGCTCGCTGGAGAACTTGCTGACCACCCGGTCCACGCTTTCTCTGGACGATGAGATTGCCCGTATTGAGCGGGCGGGCGTGCAGGTGCTGACGTGGGAGAGCCCCGACTACCCGCGTAACCTGCTTCAGATCTACGATCCGCCTCCCGTGCTCTACGTTCGGGGGGAGCTAACCCCGGAGGATGAATGGGCGGTGGCCGTCGTGGGCACGCGACGGGCCAGCGCCTATGGCCGTGAGGCGGCCCGCCGCCTGTCGGAGGATCTGGCGCGCAATCGTGTGACCGTCGTCAGCGGGTTGGCGCGCGGCATCGACGCGGTGGCGCATCGGGCCGCGCTGGAGGCGGGGGGGCGCACCATCGCCGTCCTGGGGTCGGGCGTGGATGTGATCTATCCCCCTGAGCATCGGCGTCTGGCCCAGTCGATCGCCGAGAACGGTGCCATCCTCTCCGAGTATCCGTTGGGCACCAGGCCGGAGGGGGGCAACTTCCCGCCGCGCAATCGGATCATCAGCGGCCTCTCCAAGGGGGTGATCATCGTGGAGGCGGGCGTGCGCAGCGGCGCGCTGATCACGGCGGACTTCGCGGCCGAGCAGGGACGAGATGTGTTCGCCGTTCCGGGAAGCATCTTCCAGCGCGGCAGCGTGGGCACGAATCGCCTGATCCAGGAGGGTGCCCATCCGGTGTTGTCGGCATCGGATGTCCTGGAGGCGCTGAACCTGGAACAGATCGCCGAGCAGGCGGAGATGCGGGCCGTCGTCCCCTCGGATCCCGCGGAGGAGCGGCTGATGGCCCATCTGGGCGCCGATCCGGTCCATGTGGACGATCTGGCCCAGGCGGCCGGGTTGCCCATCTCGGTCGTCTCCAGCACGCTGGCTCTGATGGAGCTGAAGGGGATGGTGCGGCAGGTGGGCGGCATGAACTACGTGTTGGCTCGGGAGACCGGCGTCGAGTACCGCATCGACTGAGTCGAGGAAGAGGGAGCATCTTTCGGGTTGCGTTGGGAATCTCTGTGCGAGGAGGGTGAAGATGTACTTTGTGATCTTGGCAGGCGGGGTCGGCAGCCGGCTGTGGCCGCGTAGCCGCCGGCAGATGCCCAAGCAATTCCTGAACATTACGTCGCCTGAACGCACCATGTTGCAGGAGACTTATGAGCGGGTGGCCGACATGGCGCCGGCAGATCACTTCGTCGTGGTCACATCCAAGGCATATGCACCCACCGTGCGAGAGCAGTTGCCCGAGATCCCGGCCGAGAACGTGCTGGGCGAGCCCGCGGGGCGTGGCTCGGCCCCGGCCATCGGCGTGGCTGCCCTCTTCGTGCGTCGCCGGGATCCGGAGGCCGTGATGGCGTGCCTCTCCGCCGATCATTTCATCACCCGGACCGATGAGTTTCGGCGGGTGCTGCGGGTGGCGGAGGCTGCAGCCCGGGAGGGGCACCTGGTCACGCTGGGCATCCAGCCGTCCTACGCCGAGACGGGCTATGGGTACATCGAGGGGGGGGATCCCCTGATGAAGGTGGACGGCGTGGAGGTTCGCCGGGCTGTGCGCTTCATCGAGAAGCCGAAGCGGGAGGACGCGCGGCGGTTCGTCGCCAACGGGAATTTCTATTGGAACGCCGGCATGTTCATCTGGAAGACCTCCACGATCCTCGACGCGTTCGCCCGCTATATGCCCGAGCTCTACGAGCAGCTCTTGAAGATCGAGAAGTTCTGGGATAAGACCGGCAAGGTCGGCGTGATCCCGGAGGAGCTCTGGCTGCCCATCCAGTCGGAGACCATCGATTACGGGATCATGGAGAAGGCGGATAACGTGGCGGTGGTGCCGGCCGACCTGGGGTGGAGCGATGTGGGGAGCTGGGCCACCTTGCTCGATCTGCTGCCTCCCTCCGACGACGGCGAGAACGTGGTCGTGGGACGGCATGTGGGGATCGAGACGCGCAACTCGTTGATCTACAGCCCCAAGCGACTGATCGCCACCGTGGGGCTGGAGAACATCGTCATCGTGGATACAGGCGATGCCATCCTGGTCTGCCCCAAGGATCGGGCGCAGGATGTGAAGCGGGTGGTCAAGTATCTCGAGGAGCAGGGGCTGTACGACGTGCTCTAGCTCGTTGCATCGGGGCAGAGCGATCATCAGAGCCTATTGGGGCATTATGGGGACGAGATAAGCCATGACCGAGGAACACATCGAAGCGTATTGCGTCAAATGTCGCACCAAACGGGAGATGGCGGACCCGCAGCCTGTGTTCACGGAGGGCGGGAGGCCGGCCACCCGTGGGCGTTGTCCGGTGTGTGGGGCGACGCTATTCCGCATGGGCAAGACCGCGGCGCATGCCGGTCTGGAGCCGCCACCGGCGACATCGACCTCGTCGTCCAAGCGGGGGACCCGGGCTCGCTCCTCCAAGGCGAAGCGCAAGCGTAACGGGCCGCTGGTCATCGTCGAGTCGCCGGCGAAGGCGCGAACGATCAGCCGGTATTTGGGCCGGGAGTATACGGTGCGCGCTTCTGTGGGGCATGTGCGGGACCTGTTGCGCTCACAGTTGAGCGTGGACATCGAGAACGACTTCCGGCCCAAGTATCGGGTCCCCAATGAGAAGCGCCAGGTGGTGAAGGAGCTGAAGGAGGCGGTGCAGCAGGCCAGCGAGGTGTATCTGGCCACGGACCCGGACCGGGAGGGGGAGGCCATCGCCTGGCACCTGGTCGAGGCCACCGGGATCAAGCCCGAGCAGGTGCGCCGTGTGGTCTTCCACGAGATCACGAAGCCGGCCGTCGAGCAGGCGTTCGCCCATCCCCGGGGCATCAACATGGACCTGGTGAACGCCCAGCAGGCGCGGCGCATTCTGGACCGGCTGGTGGGGTACCAGATCAGCCCCCTGTTGTGGAAGCGCGTGCGCAATCGCACATCGGCGGGGCGGGTGCAGTCGGTGGCCCTGCGCCTGGTCGTAGAGCGCGAGCGGGAGATCCAATCTTTCGTGCCGGAGGAGTACTGGTCCATCGACGCGGAGCTGGCGCGTCAGGAGTCGCGAGGACGCAAGCGGCGCCCCAGCTTCGTCGCCCGGCTGGTCCGCATCCGGGGACAGGAGGTGGACCTGAAGAACGAGGAGGACACGCGTCGGATCGTGCAGGAGCTGGAGCGGTCCACATATATCGTGTCCGCCGTGAAGCGCGGCCAGCGCCAGCGCAGGCCGTCTCCGCCGTTTACCACCAGTACGCTGCAACAGGAGGCCTCGCGCCGTCTGCGCTTCACCGCTCGTCGCACCATGGCCACCGCACAGGCGCTCTACGAAGGGGTTGCTCTGGGTGGGGAGGGCAACGTCGGCCTCATCACCTATATGCGAACCGATTCCACCTATGTCTCGCCTCTGGCGCAGCAGGAGGCCCGCCGTTTCGTTACCGAACGGTATGGGGAGAACTATCTGCCGCCCAAGCCCCCCGTGTATCGCACCCGGGTCAAGGGGGCACAGGAGGCGCATGAGGCCATCCGGCCCACCTCGGTGTTCCGCACGCCGGAGTCAGTGGCCCCCTATCTGACGCGGGACCAGCTCCGGCTGTATGACTTGATCTGGCGGCGGTTCGTCGCCAGCCAGATGGCCCCGGCGATCTACGACACCATGCGGGTGGATGTGGTGGCCGGGCCGGAGGAGGGGGATCGCCCCTACCTGTTCCGGGCCAGCGGATCGGCCGTGCGCTTCCCGGG
>JAJRVX010000557.1:0-3400 GCA_024277095.1 Chloroflexota bacterium | reverse complement strand
CTAGGGCCTCCGGGGCGAACTCCAGGAACTGGGTGCTCTTGCGCGGCACGTACGAGATGCCATAATGATGATCGGCCACGGCGCGCCATCGGCTGTCGTGGAACCCCGTCGCGACCTTCATGATGGTCATGCCGCATGCGGACTCCTTGCGGGCCTTCGCCATGGCATGGTAGTCCTCCGGCCTGTCTCCGCCCTGCCAGTAGGGCTGGAGCACGTGAAATGGCGGGGGGCCTCCCATGTACGGCCGGATCGCATCGCGGACCTTGCCGCCGAGCAGCCGGTGGATCGGCACGCCTGCGGCCTTGCCGGCGATGTCCCAGAGGGCGATCTCGATGGAGCTGACCGCCGCTCCCCAGGGCTTGAAGCCGCCAAGGCGTCGAATCCGGCGCATGACGTCTTCGACGTCCCTGGGATCCAGGCCAACGATGAACGGCTTGTAGTAGAGGATATGGGGGGCCATATAGGCGTGCTTGCTCATCTCCACCTGGCTTACGCCGTAGATCCCCTCATCCGTGTCAATGCGCAGCAGCAGCGCCCGCAGCGAAGGGATGTGGATGCACCGCAGATCCGTGATCTTCATGGTCATCCCTCTCATGTGGGCAAAAAAGGTGCGTCGCACTTGCGTAAGTGCGACGCACCTCTTGAGCATCTCTCACTTCAGGAACAGCTCGATCACCGGCACCGTGACGTTGGGTTTCTGCACGGGGAGCTCCAGGATGACCGTGTCCCTTCCCTGGCCTCCCCAACGCTCCAGGCGCTCGGGCGTCTCCTCGAAGTACAGGATCTCCGAGGCGTCGTTCAACAGCTGCGCGTACTCGATACGCCCGGCCAGGCCGTCGATGGGGAGGAACCGGAAGGGCCAGGCGAAGACGTGCACGTACAGGCGGTTCGTCTCAGGGTTGTACGTCAGCCGGCAGTCCTGGGGCGCCTGGAACTCCTCCGGCGCCTGGGTGCAACCGTAGATCGACCGGCTGTGGTATTTCATCCATCGGCCGATGCCTTCCAGCCGCTCCATGGCCCGGTCGTCGAAGGTGCCGCGAGCGGTGGGGCCGACGTTGAGCAACAGGTTGCCCCCCTTGCTCACCGTGTCGACGAGCATCCGCACCAGCTGTCCCACGCTCTTCCATGTCGCCTCGTCGCGATGATAGCCCCAGGAGCCCGAGAAGGTCTGGCAGGTCTCCCATAGCACCGGCTTGCCGTCGATCTTGGGCCACTCGCGCACCACCACCTGCTCAGGAGTGCGATAGTCCCAGCCGCCCGGCACGTCCAGGAGATCCAGCCGATCGTTGATCAGGATGTGGGGCTGAAGCTCCCGGGTCATCTTCAGCAGCTTCTCCGACTGCCAGTCATCGCGGCCCTTCCCGTCCTCGCCCGGATAGGAGAAGTCGTAGAAGATGAGGTCGATACGGCCGAACTCCGTGAGGAGCTCCCGGACCTGATTGTGCAGATATTCGGCGTACTTGCGGATATCCCGATGTTTGTTCTGCTCCCGGAATTCGGGATTGTCCCGCATGGGATGGTGTCGGTCGACGGGGAATTCCGGGTGGTGCCAGTCGATCAGGGAGTAATAGAAGCCGACCCGCAGTCCCTCCTCTCGGAAGGCTTCCACCATCGGCTTCAGGACGTCCTTGCCGTATGGGGTGTTGGTGACTTTATAGTCGGTGTACTTGGAGTCCCAGAGGCAGAATCCCTCGTGGTGCTTGGTGGTGATGACGAAATACTTCATCCCGGCCTCTTTGGCCGCGCGGGCCCACGCTTTGGGATCGTAGAGATCGGGATAGAAGTGATCGAAGTACTTCTGGTACTCCTCATCCGTGATCCGCTCGCGGTTCTTCACCCACTCGTGCCGGGCGGGCAGCGCGTAGAGCCCCCAGTGGATGAACATGCCGAAGCGAGCCTCAACCCACCACTTCCAGTCGCCTTGCGGTTCTCGGTAGAGCTCGGTCATGAAAAGATCCTCCCTGCTTGAGTTTATCCCTTGATCCCGGTCATCACGATACCCCTGACGAAGTATCGCTGGGCCAGGAAGAAGATGATGATGATGGGTAGGAGCGTGAGCACCGCCACAGCCATCATGTAGTGGTAGTAAAAGGAGCCCTGCTGTCCCCGAAACTGATTCAGTGCCAGGGCCAGGGTGTACTTATCCTGATCCTGTAGATACACCAGCGGTCCCATGAAGTTATTCCAATTCCCGATAAAGGCGAAGACGGCCACGGTCGCCAGGGCGGGCTTGGAGAGCGGGAGGATGATGCGCCAGAGGATGCCCCACGTGGAGCAGCCATCGATGCGAGCGGCATCATCGAGGTCCCTCGGGATCGTCATGAAGAACTGGCGTAGCAGGAAGATGAAAAAAGGCCATCCGAACCATGCGGGTACCATCAAGGGCAGGAAAGTGTTCGTCCAGCCGAGTTTGCTGAAGAGGACATATTGGGGGATCAACGTCACCCACATGGGCACCATCATCGTGCCCAGGACGATGAGGAAGAGCACCTCTTTTCCCCGTGCCCGCAGTCGAGCGAACCCGTAGGCGGGCAGCGCACAGGAGAACAGGTTCCCCAGGATGTTGCCCAGGGTGATGATCAACGAGTTGCGCAGGAACAGGTTAAAGGGGGCGAACTTGGTCCACCCCTCGATGAAATTCTGCCATCGAATGGGGTCGGGTATCCACTTCGGCGGGTAGACAAAGATCTGCTTGGGCTCCTTCAGGGCGGTGGAGAGCATCCAAAGGAACGGTAGGGTGAGCAGGATCCCGCCTGGGATGATGAGCGCGTATACCAGTATGACGTACAGGACGCGGCGGATGCGCTTGTGACGATACCAGGGGCGACTGGCGATCGGGTGGGCCACACCTGTCCCATGCTCTAGCGTTTCATACCTGCTGAGCGCATCGCTCATCCATTACCTCCCCTCGAACTCATAGTACACCCAGTACTTGCTGCTCTTGAACTGCAGCCAGGTGAGTCCCAGGATAATGACGAAGAGGATCCAGGCCATGGCCGAGGCATATCCCATCTTCAGGTATTCAAATGCATTCTGATATAAATACATCACATAAACCAGGGTCGCTGTTCCCGGCCCCCCGCGCGTCATCACGTAAACATTGGTGAAGATCTGGAACGATTGAATGATGGAGATGACGATCACGTAGAACAGTACCGGCGATAACATAGGCAGGGTGACATGACGGAACTCATGCCATCGATTACCTCCATCGATACGCACGGCTTCATAGAGATACTCTGGGATCCCCTGTAGCCCTGCCAAGAGGATGATCATGTTACCACCAATTCCCCACATACTCATGAGGATGAGCGCCGGCATAGCCCACTTCTGACTGCCCAGCCATCCCGGCCCTTTGATGCCCACTAAGGCCAGGAGATAGTTGATCAATCCTACCTGG
>JAJRVX010000556.1:0-6838 GCA_024277095.1 Chloroflexota bacterium | reverse complement strand
TGTTCTCGCAGGTCCGGTGCCATGCGTTGCTTGCGCGGCAGGGCGGCCGGCTGGGCGCGCCGATGGTGGTCCTGTACGATGGATCTCCCTCAGCTCAGCGGGCTTTGGAGACCGCGGCGAGCCTGGCTCATGGGAAGGAGCCTCCCGTGGTCTACATCCTGGCTGACGATCGGGAGCGGATGAGGCAGCTGCAGGCGCAGGTCTCCGCCTGGCTGCAGGAGCGGGAGATCGCGGCGCGCTATCGGTGGCTGACCAGCGCCGATCTGCCGCAGCTGGCCCGGATCCTCCGTTCGGAGGGGGTGGGCTTGCTGGTGTTGCCCGGCGAGAGCTCCACTTTGCCCGGGGATGTGTTGCAGACCCTGTTGAACGAGATCGATTGCGCACTGTTGGTGCGATAGCATCGGAGGGAAGATCGTTCATGTGTTCGGAGTATCTGTGGTGGCAGACCGGCGTCATTTATCAGATCTATCCGCGCAGCTTCAAGGACACGACAGGGAACGGTGTTGGCGATCTGGCGGGTATCCTGGAGAAGCTGGATTATCTGACTGAGACGTTAGGGGTGGATGCGATCTGGATCTCGCCCTTCTATCCCTCGCCCATGGCCGACTTCGGCTACGATGTCGCCGATTATACGGATGTGGACCCGCTCTTCGGCGATCTCGCCACGTTCGATGAGCTGGTAGCGGAGGCCCACGCCAGGAATCTGCGGATCATCATCGACTTCGTGCCCAATCATACCTCGGATCAGCACCCATGGTTTTTGGAGTCACGCTCTTCTCGTGATAACCCTCGGCGGGATTGGTACGTCTGGAAGGATCCGAAGCCGGATGGATCGCCGCCCAACAACTGGCTCAGCGTGTTCGGGGGATCGGCCTGGGAATGGGACGAGGCCACCGGTCAATACTACCTCCACTCGTTTCTCAAGGAGCAGCCCGACCTCAACTGGCGCAACCCGGCCGTGAAGGAGGCCATGTTCGACGTGGTCCGCTTCTGGCTGGATCGCGGGGTGGATGGCTTCCGGATCGATGTGGCCCATTTCATTATGAAGGACCCGCTGTTCCGCGATAACCCGCCCAACGCCCATCCGGGGGACAACCCGTACAAGTCGTTGGGAGAGTACGATTCACAGATCCATCTGTATGACAAAGGGCATCCGGACGTTCACGCGGTGTTCCGTGAGTTTCGCCGCATCCTGGACTCATATGACGGGAGTTGGCCCCGGATGTCCGTCGGCGAGATCCATGTCTTCGACTGGAAGGAGTGGGCCAGCTACTACGGCGAGCACCTCGATGAGTTGCACATGCCCTTCAATTTCGGGTTGGTTCATGTAGAGTGGGCTCCCCAGGCCGTGCGCCGGGTGGTGGATTCCGTCGAGGCGGCGTTGCCGCCGGGCGCCTGGCCGAACTACGTGCTGGGCAATCATGATGAGCCACGCATCGCCAGCCGCTACGGGCGCACACCGGCCCGGGTGGCCGCCATGTTGTTGCTCACGCTGCGCGGCACGCCCACACTTTACTACGGTGATGAGATCGGCATGGTCAACGTGGATGTCCCGCCGGAGCGCCAACAGGACCCCTGGGGAAAGCGTGTGCCCGGCCTGGGACGGGATCCGTGTCGCACGCCCATGCAGTGGACCCCCGGGCCCCATGCCGGGTTCTCCCCTCCGGAGACGCCGGAGCTGTGGTTGCCGCTCGCGCCCGATTATCGGGAGGTCAACGTGGAGCGCGAGCTGGCCGATCCGACCTCGATCCTGAACCTGTATCGGCAGCTGCTGGCCTATCGCAGGCGGACGCCTGCTCTGCAGTGCGGGGGATATCGCCCCCTCGATGATGTGCCGCAGTCGTGCTACGTCTTCCTGCGCGCCGTGGACGATCAGCGGCTTTTGGTGGCCCTCAACTTCTCCGGCGAGGAGCAGAGGGTGGCCCTCCCGGCCCTGGGTGAGGGGAGGGTGGCCATTTCCACCTATCTCGATCGTCAGGGGCCGGTGAATCTGTCCGGGTTATCCCTGCGGGGGCATGAGGGCGTGATCGTTGAGCTGCGTTGATAGCGGAGACGGGGAAGCGAGGGGACAGGAGGAGCACATGGCGGACTCTATTCAGACCCTGCTGGATGTCCTGGGTCGCAATCTGCAGAGCATTTGGGATGGTGATGTGGAGACCTATCGGGCGACCACGGCCGAGGATGTCTCCTTCTTCGAGTGGTACATCTCACCTCAGCGCATCGACGGCATCGACTTTCACTTGCGTGAGCTGAAGGTGCACGCCCGCGTGTTGGGCGGGGGATCGGACGCGGCTCGCATCGAGCACGAGGTTCTCCAGCCGCGCGTGCAGATCTATGGGGACACGGCGATCATCACCTATACGCTGCTGACCCGCGCCGTAAGCTCGGCCGGGGTCGTTCACAAGAGCCACAACGAGACCCGTGTCTTCCATAACTTCGGCACGGATGATGAGCCCCAGTGGAAGCTGGTGCATTGCCATAAATCGCCCATTGCCACCGAGGGGAGCCTGGCGGCGTTACGTCGCTGATCCCCCTGTGCCTCTTCCGGATGCGAGCGTATGGCAGGGATCTCGTGACCGACGAGCGGATGCTTCCTCGCAAGTGGACGCTGCGGGCGTATGACCGGCGGGTCGTCTTCGTCAAGCGGCGCCATGAGCGCACTGAGCATGTGGTGATGAAGGCGCTCTTGTGGGCGCTTTACCTGCCTCGGTATCCCGATCTTTCCGTGGAGGTCTCTATCGGCGACCGCTATAAGCCGGATGTGGTAGCGATAGATGCGTTCGGCCGACCGCTCTTTTGGGGGGAGGCCGGGGAGATCGGCGTGGCCAAGATCCGATCGCTGGCCAGGCGCTATCGGCGCACGCATTTCGCCATCGCCAAGTGGGACGCCCGCCTGGATCCGTTCATTGCCATCGTCGAGGATGCGCTTGTGGACCTCCGTCGTGAAGCCCCGTTTGACCTGATCTCCTTCCCCGCGGACAGCGCCGAGCGTTTCATTGATGACGAAGGTCGGATCCATATCCGACATGCGGACGTGGAGTGGGTTCGGCTTCCCTAGTCCCATTCGTATTCCCGGGTCCCCTTTAACCGTCCACCTTGCTACCGGACACTTTTGCGTGGGAATCAGCGAGAGGCGACATGCTCCCCTATCAAACGTCCCTGATGTTGGGGCGCAGCAGCGCTGCGCTCGATTCGCATCAACTGAACAGCATGAGCGAGGCTCCCGCCTGTCGCTTTTTCCCTCCACGGGCGGTCATACCTGAGAGGGGAGGTGCGGAGGAGAAACCCCTCCGCAAAAAACCTTTTTCTCGCCTTTTCCCTGCCTGGTTGGGGCTTTGGCCGGTGGGTTCCGGCCCCACGGGGCAGGTGAGGGGCTGAAAATAGAGTTCTTCGAAGGGGCTGCCGTCCCTCCGAGCCACCCCAGAGATGCGAGGCCACACTCCCGTAGCGCTCAACTTGATACCAATGGGGCGCAGCAGCGCTGCGCCCCTACCGCGGTATCAGCAGAGCTATCCTGAGAGGTGCGTGGTCAAACTGTCCGGTAGCTAAACCGTCCACCTTTTGGCTGATAGGGACGATTTATGCCGATGAGTTATCCGTACCATCCCGGAAAAGGCCCTCAAATTAGCCAAAGTGGGGTTTGATATGGTAAGATATTACCGGTACTTCCCCCGACAGCTTCGAGCTCCATGAAGTGGATGTAGGTCCAAACCCCATGTGGCATACCAAACAAGGAGGTTGGTACCATGCCTGGATCCATGCGTCTCAATCGGCTACTGCTCGTCCTCGTCATGGTGGTCGGTCTGTTGGCGCTGGCAGCGTGTGCGCAGCAGCCGACAGCGGCACCCGAGCCAACTCCTACACCCAAAGAGGAGGCTCCGGCCCCAGCTCCGGCCCAGCCGAAGCCGGAGGAGCGTGTCTCCAAGTACAACGAAGCTCCCATGTTGAAGGAGTTGGTCGAGAAGGGTGAGCTGCCCCCTGTGGATGAGCGGCTCCCCGAGGAACCCCTGGTCATCGATGTGGTGGAGGAGATCGGCCAGTATGGCGGCACGCTGCGTCGTGGGTTCCTTGGCCCCTCGGATCACAACAACTACACCCGAGTGGTCTATGATGCCCTGGTCCGCTTCTCGCCCGATGGCACGGAGGTGATTCCTCACATCGCCAAGGGGTGGGAGTCCAACGAGGACTTCACCGTGTGGAAGGTCTTCCTGCGGAAGGGGCTGAAGTGGTCCGATGGCCATCCGTTCACCGCTGACGACATCATGTTCTGGTACGAGTACATCCTCCTGAACAAGGACCTGACCCCGAGCGTCCCGATCTGGATGCAGAACCAGGATGGCTCGGTGGCCAAGGTGGAGAAGCTGGACGACTACACGGTCCAGTGGACCTTCAAGCAGCCGAACACCGCCTTCCTGCTGGAGCTGGCCAACAAGGACGGCGCCGACAAGTCCATCCACAATCTGGCTTTCGTCCCGGCGCACTACATGAAGCAGTTCCATCCGGCCTTCGTGGACGAGGCGGAGCTGCAGGCCAAGGTGGAGGAGGCAGGCTTTGACACATGGACCGAGCTCTTCGCCGTCAAGGCCATGCCGCACCTGAATCCGGAGCGCCCCAGCACCGCTGCGTGGATCCCGGACAACTCCTCCGTCTCCGATCAGGTCTTCGTCCTCAAGCGCAACCCCTACTACTTCGCCGTAGATCCGGAGGGCAACCAGCTGCCGTACATCGATTACGTGCGGTTCACCTTCTTTGCCGACAAGGAGGCCCTGAACCTGGCGGCAGTGGCTGGCGAGATCGATATGCAGGGCCGCCACATCAACATGAGCAACTATCCGGTGCTGGTGGAGAATCAGGAGAAGGGCGGCTATCGGGTGGTCACGTGGCCGACCTTCGGCGGCTCCGACGCCGTGCTGATGTTCAACCAGACCTACGTGGCGAAGGACCCGGCGGTGGGCGAGCTGCTGCGCAATCGGGACTTCCGCATCGCTCTGTCCTACGCCATCGACCGGGAGAAGATCAAGGAGCTGGCCTTCCTGGGTCTGGGTGAGCCGCGTCAGGGTGTGCCGGCGCCCAATCATCCCTACTATCCGGGCGACGAGTGGGCTTACAAGTACACCGAGCATGACCCGGACAAGGCCAACGAGATGCTGGACAGCATCGGCCTGACCGAGCGGGATGAGGAAGGGTTCCGGCTGTTGCCCAACGGCGAGCGGCTGGACCTGGAGATCAGCGTCGTCCCGGCCTTCGCCAACTGGACCGACGTGGGCCAGATCGTGGTGGAGAACTGGGCGGACGTGGGCATCCGGGCCCATGTGGAGATCCGAGAGCGTGCCCTCCACTTCCAGATGCGCAACACCAACGATCTGATGATCGAGATCTGGAATGAGGACACCACCGGCTTCCCCTTCAGCGGGCAGCCGAAGATGGATCCCCGCAGCGACCCGGCTCTGACCTTCGGCCCGCTCTACCGGAAGTGGTATCAGACCAACGGCGCTGAGGGTATGGAGCCGCCGCCCGAGGTCAAGAAGCTGGTCGAGATCATCGACGAGGCCAAGGTCTCCGGGCGTGAGCGGCAGATCGAGCTGGCTCAGGAACTGTTCCGCCACTGGGTGGACAACCTGTGGGAGATCGGGACCGTCGGTCTGACCCCCATGATCCAGGGTGTGATCGTGGTCAACCAGGATCTCCGCAACGTGCCTGAGACGGCGGGGAACGACTGGCCGCTGCGCACGCCGGGTAACACCCGTCCGGAGCAGTACTTCTTCAAGCGATAAGGTCGTCTAAGCCAGACCCCTCAAGCGACGGATTATCGCTGACGGATCTCAGTCCACGTGGGCGGGCCGACCTGGCTTTCGCCCACGTGGACATCTTTCGCCCACCCGAGTACACGGCATGAGTGGGGGCGAGGCATGTCTTTCCCCTGCTCTTCACGTTTCAGCGTGGCGCTATCACCCGGTGAGGTGTATTGGGTATGCTCCAATATATCGTCAAGCGTCTGTTGCTTCTGCCGTTCCTTCTGTTCATCTTCTCCGTCTTCGCCTTCTTCATCATCCAGGCGCCGCCCGGTGACTTCGTCACCAGTTACGTCGCCGAGTTGGCGGCCTCGGGGTCGTCCATGGATCAGGCCCAGATCGACGCGCTGCGGCAGATGTACGGCCTGGATCAGCCCATGTACGTGCAGTATCTCAAGTGGATAGGCCGAATCCTGCGAGGGGATTTGGGCGTGTCCCTGGACTGGCAGCGCCCCAATCTGGAGCTGATCAAGGAGCGCTTGCTGTTGACGGTGATGTTGGGGGCCTTCACCTTTGGCTTCACATGGGCGCTGGCTATCCCGATCGGCATCCTCTCCGCTACCCGTCAGTACTCATTTCTGGATTATTTCTTCACCGTGTTCAACTACATCGGCGTCGCCACTCCCACCTTCATGACCGCCCTGGTGCTGATGTGGCTGGCCTTCAAATACTTCGGCATCAGCATCACCGGCCTGTTCTCGCCGGAGTATGTGGACGCACCCTGGAGCTGGGGCCGGGTGGTGGATTTGCTCAAGCACATGTGGTTGCCCGCCGTCATCCTGGGCATGGACGGCACGGCCCGGTTGGCTCGCATCATGCGGGCCAACCTGCTGGACGAGCTCAACAAGCCGTATGTGGAGATGGCCCGCGCCAAGGGGATGCCCGAATGGAAGCTGGTGCTGAGGTATCCGGTGCGCCTGGCCATCAACCCGTTGATCAGCACCATCGGCTGGTATCTGCCCCTGCTGTTCTCTGGTAGCGTCATCGTGGCGACGGTGTTGAACCTGCCCACCATCGGGCCCATGCTGCTCCGATCGCTGACCAAC
>JAJRVX010000555.1:0-3198 GCA_024277095.1 Chloroflexota bacterium | reverse complement strand
TTCTGTTGTTCGTCATGTACAGCATGCGCCAGATCCCCCGCGATGAGGCCATCTCCCGCCCGACAGGGCTGTTCGATACCGTCTACAAGGACCCGTTCACAGGGAAGCTGGTGCGATATGGCGTTCGGAATCTCCCCCTCGGCCTGGGGGCAGCCTTCATCGCTGGGAATCTCTCCGGCCTGCTGGGCATCGGAGGAGGCGTCGTCAAAGTTCCCATCATGAGCGTCGTCATGGGAGCCCCGTTGAAGGCCGCCATCGCGACATCCAATTTCATGGTCGGCGTGACGGCCGCCACCAGCGCGATGGTGTACTACGTGCAAGACCTGATCGATCCCCAGGTGGCGGTCCCCACAGCATTGGGCGTGCTGATCGGGGCCCAGCTGGGTTCCCGCCTCGGAGGACGGGCCCGCTCCCTGACACTGAAGCGCATGTTCCAGGTCCTGCTCGTCATATTCGCGATTCAGATGGCATGGAAGGCAATCACGGGATGAAGGAGCGAGACTATAGCAGGCTCATCCCCGACGCGGCCGAGATCAGTGAAGAGGACGAGGCCGCTCTGGAGGCGATGGGCAGTACGCGGCAGACAGACCGCATCGTACAACGACTGCTGATGATCACCCTCATCATAAGCGCCGTGCTGTTCACCGCCGGCGCGATATGGCAGGCCCTCGCAGGCCTCTCCCCCATTCACGATGTGGTGCCGCTCGCCGACCTGCCCCATGCCCATGGGCCCAGCCTTCTCTTCTCCCTGGGCTTGATCGTGCTGATCACGTCCCCCGTCGTCCGGTTGATCGGCGTGGCGATCGGCCTGGCTCGCCAGGGTGATTGGGCGTTCGTCGGGGTGACGGTGATCGTACTGGCCGTGATGTTCGCCAGCCTGTGGGTCGGATGAAGCGGGAGGATGATAAGTGATGAACGAAGAGAAACTGGTTCACCGGGCGATCCGGGCCTTCTATAACATCGCCCAGGCGATGAACGCCAGTTACGGGCGTCGGGAACTCCTGCAACGCATGCTGGAGACGATCGTGCAGGAGCTGGGATACAAAGCGGCATCGATCCGGCTGCTGGATCAGGAGCACCAGACGCTGGAGATGGAGGCGGCCGTGGGGCTCAGCGAGCGCTATCTGGCCAAGGGGCCCGTCGAAGTCGCCCATAGCCCCATCGATCGAGAGGTGCTCAGAGGCAACGCGGTGGCCCTGCACGACATCGTGCATGACGGCGGCCTGCAGTACCCCGACGAGGCCCGAGCCGAGGGCATTCGCTCCGTCCTGGCCGTCCCGCTCCGCATCCAGGACCGGAACCTGGGCGTGCTGCGAGTATACACGGCTGAACCCCATCACTTCACCCAGGATGAGCAACTGCTGGTAGGCGCCGTGGCCAATCTGGCCGCCCGGGCTATCCGCAACGCCCACCTGTACCGAGCGATGCACACCATCGCCTCCGAGGTGAACTCCAGCCTCAAGCTGAACGAGGTGCTCAAGGCCCTGCTGCGCAATGTGATCGAGGAGGTCAACTGCAAGGCGGCCTCCATCCGGCTGTTGGGCCCTCGTAAGCGTCGGCTGCACCTGGTCGCGGCCGAAGGGTTGAGCGAGCGCTACCTGAAGAAGGGGGATATCTGGATCAAGGAAAGCCCCATCGATCGTGAGGTGCTCCAGGGCAAGCCCGCCATGATCTACGATGTGGAGCGGGAGGTGGGGTTCCAGTATCCAGAGGAGGCCGCGCGGGAGGGCATCCGCTCCGTGCTGGCAGTCCCCCTCAAGGTGCAGGATCAGATCATCGGCGTGCTGCGCGCCTACTCCGCCCAGCCACACCGCTTCAGCGAGGAGGAGGTGGAGTTCCTGGAGGCTATCGCCGATCTGGGGGCCATCGCCATCGAGAACGCCCGCCTGCACGAGGCGCTCAACGAGCGCTACGAGGCCGCACGCGAGGATTGGGCCGGCTGGTATCGCTTTCTCACGCTATCCTGAGCGTGGAAAACCCAAAATATCACAAGATATCGCAAGTTAACCCAAGTATCCCAAGAATATCCCAAGATGACTTTGGGATATTTGGGTTAACGCTTGGGTTATTTGGGTTTATCTGGGATAATCGGGGATAAAATACGCCCATCACGCCAGCGGGCCATCTCCACCCTCCCCGCCCAACCGATCAGTCGCCGCAATTGCTCCTCGAAACGCCTCGGCTCCCCCGTCGTCACGAACCGACAGGCGGCCGGCCCATCCCCAGACACCAGGCCGATCCCCGCGCTTACCCGCCGCGTCTGCCGCGCCACCGCCGGGGCGGGGTCGATCACGTCCACGCCGGGCCCGGCCGCCCGCTCGATCCACGGCCGCAGAAACGAGTAGTGCGTGCATCCCAGCACCAGCTCATCCACGCCCGCGGCGCATAGCGGCCGCACGTACCGCGCCACCAACTCGGCCGTGGTGGGATCCCCCATCTGCCCGGACTCCACATGCTCGACCCAATCGGGGCAGGGTTGGGCGATGACCTCCGCGCCACGGGCATAGCGGGCCAACAGCCGGGCATATGGTTCCCCGGCAAAGGTCCCCGGCGTGGCCAGGACGCCCACCCGGCCGCTGCGCGTGCGCTGCACAGCGGGCTTGATCGCGGGCTCCATGCCGACGATGGGGACGGAGAAGCGCTCACGCAGATGGTAGAGGGCGGCCGCGGAGGCCGTGTTGCACGCCACAACGATCACCTCCGCCCCCTGATCGACCAGCCACTGCACCACCGCCTGCGCGAGGCGCCGGATCTCCTCCAACGGCCGCACCCCGTACGGGCAATGCGCCTGGTCCGCCAGGTATAGCAGTGGCCGGCCGGGCAACTCCCGGGCCACCTCTCGCCAGACGGACAACCCGCCGATCCCCGAATCGAAGAGGCCGATCCAGCGGCCTCTGCCCTCGCCTATCGTGGTCATGGGGGGGAGATCAATACATCATGTGCTGCCGATACACGTCCACGGCGTACCGATAGCTGTCATACGTCACCAACGGCGTCACCGAGTGGTCGGTCCCGAAGATGTAGCGAGCACCCCGGGCCTTCATCCCCTCGATCAGATCGGACACCCCGCGCCGGATCACATCCCGATCGTTCGTCTCCAGGATGCGCACATCCAGCCCGCCGACGAAGGCCAGCCTGTCCCCGTACTGCTCCGCGAAGGCGAACAGGTCACATCCGGCCTTGACCTCCATCGGGTTC
>JAJRVX010000554.1:0-4595 GCA_024277095.1 Chloroflexota bacterium | reverse complement strand
TCCTGGGCATCAAGCACGAGCTGGCTCTGGACAACTCCTTCGACCCGGACATCCGCCCCAAGGGCGCCTTCTCCATGCGCGGGCACTCGGTAGGCGGCTACGGCTCGGTTACGACCAACAAGGTCATCGCCGACATCGCCGGTGAGGTCTTCGGGCTCCGAGTGCAGGCCTATCCCAAGTATGGATCGGAGAAGAAGGGGCTTCCCACCACCTACTACCTGACGATCTCCGAGGAGCCCATCCGCACGCACTGCGAGCTGAAGTACGTGGACTTCGTCCCGTTAAACGACGTGAGCGCGTTCTACACGGGCAACCCGCTGGCGGGCCTGCAGGAGGGTGGCATGGTCTTCATCCAGACGGCCAAGACGGATCCGGTCGAGGTCTGGGCCGACGTGCCCGAGTACGCCAAGCGCATCATCCGGGAGCGAAGGATCCGGGTGCTGGCCCTGGACGCGGCGAAGATCGCCGAGGAGGTGGCCTCCCAGCCCGACCTCCGAGTCCGCATGCAGGGCATCGTCCTGTTGGGCATCTTCCTGCGGGCGACCCCCTTCGCCGAGCGGGCGGGGATGGGCCGGGAGGAGCTGATGGCCGGCGTGGAGCGAGCGCTCCGCAAATACTTCGGAAAGCGCGGCGAGCAGGTCGTGCAGGACAACCTGACCGCGGTGCGTCGGGGATACGAGGAAGTGTTCGAGATCCCCGAAGAGGTGATCTACGGCGAGGCCGTGACGGCATAGGAAGTCTTTCTTGGGAAGGGCACAACGAGCGGAAGTGAGGTTAAGACATGGGTGTGGTAACGGATCGCGAAGATATCAAGAAGATCCGCACCGGTGATAACGGAGACGAGCGATACTCCGACATCATCGACGTGCAGGAGTTTTTCGACCGTGTGCTGACGGCTTACGAACAGGGCACGGCAGATGTGGAGCTGGAGGCCGACGAGGAGGTCGGCCGCAGCCTGGTTCCGGCCGGTACGGGTGCGTTGCGAGACTTCTCCTACATCGCGCCGGAGATCCCGCGCTTCATCGCCGAAAACTGCGTGGGCTGCATGGAGTGTGTCACCGAGTGCCCGGACACGGCGATCCTGGGCAAGGTGGTAGAGCCGGATGTGTTGGATCAACACCTGGCAGAGGTCGAGGACGAGGCCACCCGAGAGGACCTGCGCCAGCAGTTCGCCAAGACCACCAAGTACTACACCAGTTACGAGCGCAAGGGCCAGAAGCCCGGCCTTTTCAGCATCATGATCGATCCCACCAAGTGCAAGGGGTGCGCGGAGTGTGTGGTAGCCTGCGGCGATCACAACGCGCTGCAGATGATCCGGAAGCAGGACGATACCATCCCCACTTACCGCAAGCGGATCGAGTTCTTCCGCAAGCTGCCGGAGACGCCGGAGCGCTTCATCAACGAGCGTGTGCTGGCGGACATGATGCTGGCCGAGCGCTCGCTGCTGTACGTCGGCGGGGCGGGCTCCTGCGCGGGCTGCGGCGAGGCCACCGTGATCCGCATGATGCTGGCGGCCACCGGGTTCGTCTACGGGGCGGAGAACATCGGCATCGTGGCGGCTACGGGCTGCAACACGGTGTACGGTTCCACCTACCCTTACAACCCCTACCGGGTCTCGTGGACCAACTCGCTGTTTGAAAACGCCCCGGCCGACGCCATGGGCATTCGCGCCCGCTGGGATCAGATGGGCTGGCAGGAGAAGCGGCTATGGGTGTTGGGCGGCGACGGGGCCATGCTCGACATCGGATTCCAGTCCCTCAGCCGGATGCTGGCCTCCGGCATGGACATCAAGGTCCTGGTGCTGGACACCCAGGTCTACTCCAACACCGGCGGCCAGGCCTCCACCGCCACGTACACCGGCCAGAACACCAAGATGTCCGTCCACGGCAAGGCGATTGAGGGCAAGCAGGAGCAACGCAAGGAGCTGGGGATGATCGCCATGATGCATCCCAATGTGTTCGTGGCGCAGACCACGGCCGCGCACATCAACCACTTCTACCGGGCCATCATGGACGCGAACTCGTTCCCAGGCCCGGCCGTGGTAAACGTGTATACCACCTGCCAGCCGGAGCACGGCGTCGCCGACGACATGTCCCTGCACCAGGCCAAGCTGGCCGTCGACTCCCGGGCATTCCCGATCTTCATCTACGACCCGCGGAAGGGGAGCACGTTCCGAGAGCGGCTCAGCCTGCGCGGCAACCCGGCCATGAAGGAGGACTGGTACAGGAACCCCAAGACGGGCGAGGTGATCGACTTCATCTACTTCGCTCGCACGGAGGGGCGGTTCGCCAAGCAGTTCGATCAGGACGGGAACCCCTCGGAGACGCTGCTGCGGGCCAATGCGGATCGCCTGGCCAATTGGCACCGGCTGCAGGAATTGGCGGGATTGCGCTGATCCGGGTATAATAGCCCACCGGCATCACCGGTCGGAGGGAGATCACGGGGGCGGGCTTCGCAAGCCTGCCCCTGTTTTGCGTGCAGGGAGCGAGCATCATGCCGACACAAGACGATCTTCGCCAGACATTGCTACGACTGGACGGGCGCGGGTATCCCGCCTACAAGGATCTGGCCCGGCGGTACGAGTTTCCCGGATTCACCCTGTTCATCGACCACGTCCAGGGCGACCCCTTCGCATCCCCCAGCCGGCTCCGGGTGCGGGTGCCCCAATCGGTCGCCCGATTCGGCGCGTCCACGTACTCCACCCGCAGCCGGGAGATCGCCCTGCGCGATTTCTTGTGCCGTCGCTTCGCTGAAGCGTGCCGCCAGCGCGCCGGACGACGCGGGAGCGGCCGCAGCGGGCTCCTGGCCATGGACACCCCCGGCCAGGAGGTGCTGGAGCGAACCGCGGTGCTGGTGACGGCGGAGTGGGTGGAGGCCCGGTTCGTGGCCGGGCTGCCCGCCGCCGGGCGACGCATCCTGGGCCGCCAAGCCGCCGAGATGCTGTGCGAGGACCTGCCGGCCATCGTGGAGCGGGCGTTGCTGGCCCGCAGCCAGCCGCGGGAGGCCCTCCTGGAGCATCTGCGTGTGGTCGAGGACGCCGACGCGCTACGGGAACAACTGGACGCGCTGGGTCTGGTGGCGTTCGTGGCCGATGGGGCCATCCTGCCCAGGCGCAGCGGCGTCGACGACCGCCCCATGGAGCGCGGCGCGGTGCCCTTCGAGTCGCCGGAGTCGCTCCGGGTCACGGTCGAGTTGCCACACGCCGGGCGCATCACGGGAATGGGCATCCCCCGCGGGGTCACGCTGATCGTGGGAGGCGGATACCACGGCAAGTCCACGCTGCTGGCCGCCATCGAGCGAGGGGTCTACAACCATATCCCGGGCGATGGCCGCGAGCGCGTGGTCACCCACCCAGCCGCGGTCAAAGTGCGGGCGGAGGACGGGCGCCGCATCGCCGGCGTGGACATCAGCCCCTTCATCACGAACCTGCCGTTCGGGATAGACACCCGCAGCTTCACCACCGACAACGCCAGCGGCAGCACCTCCCAGGCCGCCAACATCATCGAGGCGCTGGAGGCGGGCGCACGGGTCCTGCTGGTGGACGAGGACACCGCGGCGACCAACTTCATGATCCGCGATCACCGGATGCAGGAGCTGATCGCCAAAGAACACGAGCCGATCACCCCATTTATCGACAAGGTACGGCTGCTATACCGGGACCACGGCGTCTCGACGATCCTGGTCATGGGAGGCAGCGGCGATTACTTCGATGTGGCTGACACGGTGATCGCCATGGAGAATTACCGGCCATGGGACGCCACGGAGCGCGCCCGGGAGATCGCCCGCAAGTACGCAGCGGAGCGCCGTCCTGAAGGCGGCGACTCCTTCGGCACGATCACCCCTCGCATTCCACTGCCGGATAGCCTGGACCCCAGCAAGGGGCGCCGTGAGGTGAGCTTGAAGGCGAAAGGGCTGAAGACCATCCTCTTCGGACGGGAGGAGATCGATCTGAGCGCCGTGGAGCAGTTGGTGGATGACTCGCAGGTACGGGCCATCGCGCAGGCGCTGTATTACGCCCGCGAGAAGTACATGGATGGCCGCCGCACGGTGAAGGAGATCCTGGACGCCGTGATGCGCGACATCGATGAACAGGGATTGGATGTGCTTGACCCACGCCGGATGGGGGATTACGCCCGCTTTCGGGCGTTTGAGCTGGCGGCGGCACTCAACCGGCTGCGCACGCTGCGGGTGAAGGCGGCGGAGATGGCCTCGATCTCCTCTTCATGAAGCCAAACGATGCCGGAACATGTACTCGTTCATCACGTTGCTGGCCTTGAGAAAGTGGAACCGTCAGCACGATCGATCAAGCAGTGGCGACTCCCACGCCGCCACGGGCCGGGCTCTCACGCTCGGCCCACTGTAATCTCCACAAGGGGTTTCTCGGCCACCTCTGCGACGTTGAGCGGGTTCCAGACAGGGCCTTTTCAAAGTCCAACGTCCATGTTGGCATACACGGCGCCTGCAGGGACGAGGCAAGGTGTCGTGTCTGTATACGCATCTTCTCGGTTTCCCCCAGCACACGACGTGGCCAGACGTACCCCACCCCCCTGTCGTCCCCCCTCCCCAATCCGCTTCGCTGGGAGGGGGGACCTGGA
>JAJRVX010000035.1:0-8172 GCA_024277095.1 Chloroflexota bacterium | reverse complement strand
GCTTCGCTGGGAGGGGGGACCTGGGAGTGGGTGGTGGCGGCGGCGCAGCGGAGCTGCGCCGCCGCCACCACCCACCGTTGAGCCCCCTTCTCCTGGGCTTGGGAGAAGGGGGTTTGGGGGATGAGGGCCGTTTTCCCTCGGTCGCTGATCAGGGGAATGTCTTGCGTCGGGCGACACGCAGGGTGTTCCTATCATCCCGATTTCCATCTCTGACTTTGAAAAAGCCCTGGCGTGCGGCGGCTTGTCCTTGCCACGAGAGGAAGTCGCCGTGTTATAATGCGCATCATCCAGAACGGTCGGGTGGTGCGCGTGGTGTATGCGGTTGAGACCTGGGAGCTGACCAAGCGATTCTCTTTGCCGCGGGCGTTGAGCGCGTTGGCCCGACACCCGTTCGCACGCCGCGAGGTCCTGGCTGTGGACCGCGTCACGTTGCGGGTGCGAGAGGGGGAGTTGTTCGGCCTCCTGGGGCCCAATGGCGCGGGGAAGACCACGCTGATCAAACTGCTCTGCACGTTGATCATCCCCTCCTCCGGTGGCGCCCGCATCTTTGGACATGATCTGCGCGATGGCGATCGGGTGCGCCGGACGATCGGCCTGTCCTCCGGCGACGAGCGTAGCTTCTTCTGGCGATTGAGCGGGCGGGAGAATCTCCTCTTCTTCGCCGCGCTCTATGGGTTTCCCCCGGCGCAAGCGCGGCATCGCGTGGAAGAGGTCCTGCGGCAGCTGGAGATCACCCCCTGGGCCGATCAGAGCTTTCGTACCTATTCCAGCGGGCAGCGACAGCGCCTGGGCATCGCCCGAGCTTTGCTTCACCGCCCGAAACTCCTCTTCCTGGATGAGCCCACCCGCTCTCTGGATCCAGCCGCCACCCGCCGCCTGCACGATCTGATCCTGGGCGATCTGCGGCGGAAGGAGGGAATGACCATCGTCCTCACCACGCACCGCCTGGATGAGGCCGAGCAGCTATGCGACCGCGTGGCCATCATGCATCAGGGGCGGATACGGGCCTGCGGCGCGATCGACGAGCTCCGCTCTGCGCTCTCTCCCGGCCTGCGTTACCGGTTGCTGGCCTCCCGCCTGCCGGAGGAGCGGACGAGGGAATGGCCGAGGGCATGGGGGGATCTGCGCGTGCGTCCCGCTCAGGGCGGTCGCAGCGAGGTGATCCTGGACGCCCCGAGCGAGGATGAGGCGCTGGCCCGGCTGATCGAGTGGGTCACCGGGGAGGGGGCGCACGTTTACGCGGTGCACGAGGAGCGTCCCTCGCTGGAGGAGATCTTCCGGCGGTTCACCCAGGAAGGGAAGATCGATGTATAAGGTGTGGGCCTTCCTGCGGCGGGATTGGGCGGTGGAGACCTCCTATCGGGTCTCCTTCCTCTTGCAGTTCTTCACCGTCTTCTTCAATGTGTTCCTGTTCTACTACCTCAGCCGATTGGTGAATGGGGCGGGGATCCTGGCGTTGGATGCCTACGGCGGGGATTATTACGCCTTCGTTTTGGTGGGGATCGCCTTCTCCGACTATTTCGGCATCGGGCTTTCCAGCTTCGCCCGGAATGTGCGCCTGGCGCAGACGACCGGGACGCTGGAGGCCATGCTGTTGACGCCCACCCGGCTGTCCACCATCATCCTCTCCTCTTGCCTGTGGGACTATTCCCTGGCCACCTTGCGGGCGTTCGTGTACCTGGCATCGGGCGCCCTGTTCTTCGGCGTCGGCTTTGGCCAGGGGAACTATGTCGCCGCCTTCGCCATCCTGCTCCTGAGCGTGGTCGCCTTCAGCAGCCTGGGCATCATCGCCGCCAGCTTCGTCATCGTGCTCAAGCGGGGAGATCCGATCAGCTGGCTGGTCAACGCGGCGGCATCCCTGTTGGGAGGGGTGTACTACCCGATCGAGGTGCTCCCGGGCTGGCTGCAAGGGCTCTCCGCGCTGATCCCGGTGACCTACGCCCTGCGTTCCATGCGCCGGGCCCTGCTGGTGGGCGCGGAGACACGAGCGCTTCTGCCGGATATGGCGATCCTGCTCGGCTTCTGCGTGATCCTGACGCCGCTCAGTTTGCTGGCCTTCCGCTTCGCCGTGTCTCGCGCTCGCCGGGATGGCAGTCTGGCGCAGTATTGAGAGGGCTCACGGTTCGATGGAGTGTTGCAGGCGTAGCGCCGGATCGCCCAGCAGGTTGAAGGTGGCGATCACGTCTCTCTGGCCGTCCCGCTCCAGGGGCACTTCCCGCTTGGCCCTCACCATCGCCTCGCCGATCGTCCGCACCTCGGGGTCGACGAACGCCCGGTAAAACGCCTCGGCCAGGGCCTGCTGGTCGGTGGACAGCGATTCGCTGGTAGGGACCAGCGCCGTGGCGACGCCGCCATCCGGCGATCGCAGCAGCGTTTCCGCCAGCGAGACCATCTGCGGATGGTGAAAGTATCCCGTCAGACATGTCATGTTCACCAGCACGGGCGGCCGGTCCTTGTTGCGGAGTTTGGCGACGTCGTCGGTGGACAGGACCTTCTCCTTGGCCCAGACCGTGATGCTGCCGTGCCCGATGTAGTTGATCAATCCCACCCCCCGGTTCATAGCCTCCAGGAGGCGGGCGTGGGGATCGTCCACCTGTCCCAGATATACCCGCTCAACCTCGAAGGCGGCGGCCAGGTATTCCTTGATCAGCGCGTCCGAGAAGCTGAAGAAATAGGGCTCCTTATCGTCCGCTACCATGAGGGCCCGGCGCGGCCACTCCTCTCCGCCTGCCTGCTCGAACCGGAGAATCTTTTGCACCATGGCCTGCACCTGTTGCGGGGTCTGAGCCGGAAGGCGTCCGAGCGCGATGTCCGGGCGTCCGTCCTCGTCGACGTCCGCCAGCCAGTTGTCGCTGGCCGTCTGTCCCACGTAGTAGGTTTGCACCAGCGCGGTGGGGATCAGGTCGCGCTCCGGTCCCTGTAGATAGTCATAAGGGTCATAACTGGCGTCCCCCACCAGGAGCACGAAGCGCGGCCGCGGCGCCGGCCACGAGCGAAGGGCGTCGGCCAGGAAGGATCGGATCGCTGCCGGATCCTTGATCCCGAAGGTATAGGCGTCGTAGAGGACGTCCGGATGCACCGTGAAGATCCGAAGCCCCTGCTCTGAGCGATAGTCCAGTAGGGGTTGGACGGCCTCCTCCAGGTCCGGATGCACGATGGCGATGTAATCGGCGCCGTCCTCGGGTCGGGGAGGCTGGGCCGGAGGGCGCGCGCTCACATCCCGTGGGCTCAGGAATCCTTCTCCGGCGGCGATCCAGTAACGTCGCAACCCTTCGGCGTCGGGCCGTGCGAAGCGAACGGTCCACTTGCTTCCCTCGCGGTCCGTGGCGAAGCCGCTCAGCGGGAAGGGATGGTCCGGGTCGGTGATGTCCCAGAGGGCCACCTCCTCGTCCGGTAGCCCCCTTACCTGGTATGCGCCCGGCTCGGCCCAGAAGTCCAGTCGCCCCTCGCTCGCGAGGAGGGCTCTGGGATACGCGATCTCGACCCAGTCCAGGTAGCTGACCTCGATGGGGGCCCCTGTGTCCCCGGGGGCCAGGATCGTCATCCGGTTCTCCCCGGGGCGCAGCGCGCCGGAGGGCAGCGTCCCGCTGATGATCTGTCGCCCCTGTCCGTCCCAGGTGACGTCAGCCGCCGGCACGTCGTTGATCGCGACGATCACATGGTGGTCGGGGTCCTCCGGGGTACTGGTGTGCGACCACAGGCTCACCCGGACCGTGGCCTCCCCCGGGGCCGGCTCGTCAAGGGAGAACGTGATGGTCACCCCGCGGCGGCCGTATAGGGGCTGCCAGAGCCAGTGGTCCTGATCCTCCGGGAGCGTGGACAGGTACAGCTTCTGCTCCTCGAATCGCTGGCGGGCCCAGGCCGTGTCCCGGGCTTCCCCCTCCGGGCTCGCCCCCATGGCGACCAGCGGTGAGGGCGACCCCGCCTCTTCGCGCTCCAGCCAGTACACGTTTTCCGGGCTGTAGATGCTGTCGCTGGGCCTCCCGTAGAAGACGAGCCTTCGGTCCTCTCCCTGTCCGATCCACTGGAAGGGGATAGGTCGCCCGCGATGGGTCAGGCGAAGCTCTCCCGCCCGTTCGGGATCGATGCCCAGGGCGCGCAGTTCATCCCCGGCGATGCCGTACAATCCCCCTTCCCGGATCACGATCCGGAGCCTCTCCCCGGGGGGAGAGCCCTCCGGGGTGGTGTGCAGCCTCGGTTCCTCGGATGTGGAAGCCGATTCCTGTGGGGGAATGGGCTCTTCTTGCCCTGGGCGCTTTGAGGCGAACAGGAGGGCCGCTACCAGGGCGACCACGACCAGGGCCAGGATCGGGATCAAAATGCGCAGAGAGGAGCGACGGGATGGGCTGTTTTGCATCGCTTTCACCTTGTGACTGGGCTATCCGAGCTGTCGCCAGAGTCGCACCGCGATAAGCGCCAGGATGAAAGCACCCAGAAAGGATGTCCCCGCCAGGTAGAGCGCCACGTCGGTGGCCTCTGGGGAGAGAGAGGGAGGACGCGGCGTGGCCGTCGGCGGCGGGAGCAGCGTGGGTGTGGGCGCTGATGGAGGGCTTCTCGCCGGCTCTGGGGTCGGCGGCGGTGTCACGGAGGGGGCGGGGGGCGTCTCCGTGGGGGGGGGCGGCGTGACCGTGGCCGAGGAGGGCGTGGGAGTTGGCGTCCATGCAGGCGTCGGCGGGGCGGTAGGCGTGGGGGGCCAGGTGGGCGTGTGCGTCGGCATCCGGGTGGGCGTCGGCGTACGCGTGGGCGTGGGTGTGCGCGTCGGCGTCCAGGTGGGCGTATGGGTGGGGAGCGGCGTTTCATGAGGCGCTGGCGTCGGTGTGCGGGTTGGTGTGTGGGTGGGCGTGCGCGTCGGGGTACGTGTCGGCGTGCGTGTGGGAGTAGGCGTTGGCGTGTGCGTAGGTGTGGGCGTGCGCGTCGGCGTCCGGGTGGGTGTGGGCGTGTCCGTCGGCGGTGGCGTCGACGTGGCGGTGGGGGTTGACGTAGCGGTCGGGGTGGGTGTGGCCGTGGGGGGCGGCTGATAGGTGACCCCCACCCGCTCGTTGGCAAGGCCCAGGTAGAAGTAGGTGCTGGTCCCCCGGGTGTCCAGCTCCTCTAGCGTGTAGTAATACGTGGTCCCGGGGGTCACGTTCGTGTCCAGATATTGGTAGACGGCGCCCCCGATGCCGCCCATGGACGGGAGGAACTCCAGGTATTCGCCAGGCTCCTGGGCCGGGTCCGTCGTCCGATACAGGTTGAACCCCGCGCTGTCGGTCTCGGAGCCCGTCTCCCAGACAAGTTTGATCCCCTCGGGGAGGATCTCCGCGTCGAAGCGGACCATGGTGACGGCCGCGCTCGTTGGGCGGGACGCGATCCAGGACATGGTCAGCGTCACACAGAGAGTGATGAGGATGAGGCGCCATACGCGGGGCATCTTCTCTCCTGCCGACAGGGTTCAACTCCGCGCGATACTAGCATGTAGATCTGGGCGCGTCAAGGGGCCTTTGTGCGCATAACGGCCGTCGGATCGAACCCCCATTGGTATCAAGTTAAGCGATGCGGAGGCGTGGCCCCGCATCTCTGGGGTGGCTCGGAGGGGCTGCCGCCCCTCCGAAGAACTCTATTTTCAGCCCCTCACCTGCCCCGTGGGGCCGGAGCCCACCGGCCAAAGCCCCAGCCAGGCAGGGACAAGGCGAGAAAAAGGGTTTTCCCGCGGAGGGGCTCCGCACCTCCCCTTTCAGGCGCGACCGCCCGTGGAGGGAAAAAGCGACAGGCGAGGGCTTCGCTCATGTTGTTAAGTTAATGCGAATACGGCTGTCGGATCGAACGGAGCTGGCGAGGGGATACGGCAGGGGCGACCGAGCGGTCGCCCCTGCCGGAGTTGTTCCCTTTGGGTCTCCCGAGAGCGCAGGTATGTACTCCCCCGCAGGGCATATCTGCCCGCTCGGGTCACTGCGCGGCGAGGACCGCCTCGATCACCTGCTTGAACTGCTCGTAAGGGAGCGCCCCGGGGATCAGCTGCCCTTGCTGGCCCTTGAGCACGATGAAGCTGGGGGTGCCGCGAAGCTGGATGCTCCGGCCCGCCCTGAAGTCGTTCGCGATCTTGTTCTGGATCTCGGGGTCATCCAGGCAGGCTTTGTAGGCCTCCATGTCCAGGCCGATCTCCTGGGCCAGGCGGTCGAAGATCTCCTGTGCGTTCGCCTGATTGGCCCATTCTTCCTGGGTTGCGTAGAGCCGATCGTGCATCTCCCAGAACTTGCCCTGCCGCCCTGCGCACTCGGCGGCGATGGCGGCGGGCTCCGCCTGCGGGTGGATCGACGCCAGGGGGAAGTGCTTGTAGATCATCCGGACCAACCCGGTGTCCACATACTCCTCCTCCAGCTTGGGGGCCGTCTCCGAGACGTGCCGGGCACAGTACGGGCATTGGAAGTCGGCGAACTCGATGATGACAACCTCGGCGGAGGGGTCCCCCTTGAAGGCATCGCCGGCCTTGGTGTATCCCGGCTTCTCCGGATCGGGTGACATCCCCTCGGCCGTGGCCCAGTATGGGATGTCAGGCTCCGGGGTGGGCGGCGTGCGCCCGGCGACTAGCGCGTCGATGGTCGTCTGGAAGGCCTCAAAGGGTTGGGCCCCCTCGAGGGGATACCCGTTCAGGAAGAAGGTGGGAGTTCCCCGCACGCCGGCGGCCAGCCCGGCCTGGAGATCGGCGTCGATGGCCTCGCGGGTGCGCCCGCTATCCAGGCATTCGTTGAAGGATTCCTCATTCAGCCCCAGCTCGCTCGCGTAGGCCTTGAACCGATCCTCGGCGTCCTCTTGTCCCGCCCATTCCTCCGTCCGCTCGAACAGCAGATCATGCATGTTCCAGAACTGTTCGGCGCCCTGTTCCCCCGCGCAGCGGGCTGCCTCCGCCGCCTTTCCGGCCTGCGGGTGGATCTGCTCCAGAGGGAAGTCCCGGAAGACGAGCACGACCTTCCCGGTCTTCAGGTAGGCCTCTTCGATCTGGGGGGCCGTCTCGCGTTGGTGCCGTCCGCAATATGGGCACTGGAATTCGCTGTATTCGATCATGACCACGCTCGCGTCCGGGTTGCCGCGGTACGCGTGGCCGTCTTCCGTGAAGCCGACCGGCACCCCGTCCACCTCGCCGGTTGGCGGCAGCAGCTTGGGCGTCTCCTGCTTCGGCTCCTCAGGTGTCGGAGCTGCTGCCGTCGGCGTGGGCTCCGCGGTAGGCGTGGCTGTGGGCTCCGGCGTAGCCGTGGCTCCCGACAGGGCGATCGGCCCGGCGCATCCGGCCAGCCAGGCCAGGGCCATCATCACGGAGATCAGGAAAGCCAGACGAACAAAAGAGAGGTGATTCTTCAAGGGAAAGCCTCCTTACAGGATTGTGATAGGGGATTGGTGTTGTGTCGCGATGGGGCGTTTATATCCGGCGCGTGGTGCCATCTTCGCGCCGGGCGGGCGCGATGTCAGTAGAGAAACTCACGAATATCGTAGCGGGAGATCTGTGGGGGGCTGGATGGATCCTGCCAGCGGAAGCCAGCACGCATTCGTCGCTCTTGCTCTCGCATACGTTCTTCGCTCAACGGGCGGATCCCGGCCTCTCGCGCGAGCGTGATGTAGGCGCTGCCCGGTAACTCGACGAAGTCGGAGAAATAGATGAGATCACCTCCTCGAAGGGGCATGGCGTTGATGGCCCGGATGGTTCCCTGGACGTGGGCATCGAAATAGGCCTCCCCGCCGGCCCCCAACAGGATGATGACGCTGACCGCGATGCCCGCCTCCTTCAGGCGGCGCACCGCCTGGACGACGTCGTTCGCGTCGCCGGGCTTGTTCAGGAAGCGGAGCAGCGCATCGTCGCCCGATTCCATGCCGATGTACACCCGGCGGAGCCCACGCTCCTTCAGGGATGCCCATTGCTCCATGGTCTTGCGGTGCACGTTGAAGGCGTCCATGAAGGAGTAGATGCCCGTAAATCCGTTCGGGTGAGCCGCTCGCCAACGGGCGCGCTCCCCTGCGTCCAGGCCCCCTGGCATAATGGAAAGGGTCTGGTTCATGGTGTCGAACAGGGATCGCAGCCGGGGGAACGGGATCACCAGCGCGTTGGCGTCGCCCAGGAAGATGGTATGCCGCAGGGTGATGGCTGGCCCAAAGAAGTCCAACACCGCCCGGATATGCGCGGCGAACTCCTCCGGGCCCTTG
>JAJRVX010000553.1:0-4534 GCA_024277095.1 Chloroflexota bacterium | reverse complement strand
GGGATCGCCTCCAGATCGAAGGAGGCCCGTGCGCGCTGCGCCGCACGCAGGGCGCTCTCAGCCGCCGCGAAATGTTGTTGCGCCTGGATCAGGCCCTGCAGCAGGCGCCGGCCGGGAGGTGTGGTGCCTGCGGCCTGAGGGGCCGTGAGGGCTGCCAGCACGATATCGCCGCCCGCCAGCATCTCATTGCCGGCCATGGTGAGGCCGGCCGCATAATCGGTGAGCGGCCCCGCGGCTTCCAGGGCCGGGCCAATGGCGGGCAGCCACGCCAAGCCGCTCAGCAGGGGGCGGAAGGGCTGCAGCTCGCGTTGAAGCCGCGTCGCGTGCTCGTAAGCGCTGATCAGCGGCGTGCGCACGCTCGCCAGATCGCTCACGGATGAAGGAGCTTTCACCAGAGCCTTCAACTCGGCCGCTGCTCTTTGCAGCCCCAAGGCGGCCTGCCCGATACGCCAACCCTTGTAGGCTCCTGCCACCAAGGACAGCAGGAGCAGGGCGAGCGCCGCCCTTCTGACGATGCGACGAAGATCGCTGCTTTGCATGGGGCCGGATTCTGCCTTGGGGAGAGGAGATTGTCAAATGACCAAAAGAATGACATGGAAGACCTGGAGGCTGCTCTTCGCTCTCATCGTGCTGCCCGGCATCATCCTGATGGGGCTCTTTGGAGGGGGGTGGGGTGGTGCGCACGCCCAAACGGTGCCCACTGCGCCGCCGCCCACGGACACCTCGCCTCCGCCGCAGCCAAAGCCCACCTCCACTCCCATAGTCATCGTCGTGCCCAGTCCCACAAACACAGCGACTGCGACGGCCACATACACACCTGAGCCCACAGATACCAGTGAGCCTTCGCCCAGCCCAAGCGCCACGGCCACGGAAGCGGTCACCGTGTCGGCTCAGGGAGGCGAGACCCCTGCTATCAGCAGCAGCCCGACCCCTGTTGAGAGCGTCGAATCCCAGTCGCCGAGTGGCGGTGCGTTGGCCAAGGCATTTGGTGGGCTGGGGCTGGTGATCGTGTTGGCCCTTCTGTACTGGTTCTGGTCGAGGCGAAGATCAACCTCGGAGGAATAACATCGTACCAATCGCTGTATTCGCGTCACCAAGCACGAATGTGTCATCCTGGCGCGAGAGCGTTGAAGCGCTGGTTATCGGCTTTGTCTTGAAATCGGCTCGCCGGGCCGGGCCAAGTCTTGAGGGGAAAAGGAAGGAGGATCTATGGCGCGAGAGAAGAATCCATTCTTCACAGGCTGACCCCCGTAGTGACGTCTCCATCTTGGGATCAAGGGGATCGCCCCGCCCTTGGAGGAATGTCAAACCGTGCGCGAACTCGCGCTGTTGATGAGGAGGACATCATGAGCTTCCTAAAGAGACGCTGGATCATCCGACTGGGATTTGCGGTCGGACTCCTGCTTCTGCTGATCGTGTTGGGATCGTCGGGGTCGACATGGGTACCGACGGCGCAGGCGTACTCACTGCCAAGCTGGTGCCCCAGCGTGCCAACCGTTCCGACCATTCCCACTGTGCCGACCGTGCCCACCTTCCCAGATGTCCCGCCAACATTCTGGGCTTATGAATACATCGAGGTCTTGGCGCACTATGGATACGTCATCGGTCACCCTGACGGGACGTACGGGCCAGTTGATCCGGTAACGCGGGCCCAGATGGCTGTGTTCCTCGAGCGCGCAAACCGCGGCCCGAGCTTTGTCCCAACCTTGCCCAGTGTGCCGCCCTTCTCGGATGTTCCCTTGAGCTTTTGGGCGGTCAGCTGGATCTCAGCCCTCAAGGACGACGGCTTGACCATAGGCTATCCTGACGGAACCTATCGCCCGCTCACGTTGCTCAATCGGGCACAGACGGCGGTGTTCTTCACCCGGCTGCACCGAGGCCCCAGCTTCACGCCCACGGTCCCCACCGTTTCCTCTTTCCCGGACGTGCCCCTCGACTTTTGGGCCCTTCCCTGGATCGAGCAGGTGCTTGCCGATGAGCTGGTCAACGGATTCCCTGATGGCACTTACCGACCGCTGAATGACCTGACCCGCGCCCAGATGGCGGCTCTGATCGTTCGAGCGCTATGCCTGCCGGGATTCCCATAGACCTCTGAGAGGGAAAAGGGACCGACGCCGTTGCGGTAACGAGAGCCTTTTGTATGTTGGCTGGGCTCTCGGTCAGGAGGCGGGATGCTGAACGGGCTACGCTTGCCGTGTGGCGTGAACCCGCACGGGAAGGAGACACCGTTTCCGGTTATGGGGGCGACCGATAAGGTCGCCCCTTAGTGGATTCGATGCTGGGGGTCTGATGCAACGTTTCGAACTGCGACGATATGCCCCGTGGGCATTGGTTGTGCTCTGCTCAGCCGTCCTTTGGGCGGTGTATCTCAAGACCCTGGCACCGGGGCTGACATGGGCTAATTATGGTGTCGATGGCGGCGATCTGATCGCCGCCGCGGCCACTCTTGGGATCCCGCATCCCCCGGGTTACCCAACCTATGTGCTGCTGGCACGCCTTTTCCTCTTGCTGCCTACCGGCGATCTGGCTTATCGGGCTGCCCTGCTATCGGCCAGCGCCGCAGCGCTGGCGGGGGGACTGTTCTCTGCGCTGGTGGCAATGGTCATGCGGGGTAATCCCGCAGCGCGCGCTGCAGTGGGCCTGGCCGCCGGTCTATCCATCGGCCTGGCGCCGATACCCTGGTCGCAAGCGGTGATCGCCGAAGTCCATGCGCTCAACTTGCTCTTCGTTGTTCTTGCCCTTTGGCTCATGTGGATGCTGAATGGCAGGGAGGGGAGGTTGAGGTGGGCAGCGGTGGCGCTGGCCTTTGCTTTCGGTTTGGGAATGGGCAATCACGTAACGCTCGCCCTGGTAATCCCGCCTATGGTGATCCTCGTCTGGAGGCGCTGGCGCCGCAATCCATCGGATCACGTCCATCTGCGCTGGATGATCCTGGCTTTCATCCTCGGGCTCGCTGTCTATATTTACCTCCCGCTGCGGGCGCGCGCGCAGCCCCCCATCAACTGGGGCAACCCCTCGACGGTGAGCGGCTTCCTGTGGACGATAACGGCCCGACCTTATCAGGGGCTGGCCTTCGCCTTGCCAGTGGACCAGATCACTGAGCGGATCGGCGCGTGGGCTGGGTTGCTGGTCGAGGCCTTCGGCTATGCCGGCCTGACCTTCGGCGTCATCGGCCTGGTCTACGGTCGTTCTAAGAGCAGGGGCCTTGATCTTGCCGTTGTGTGGATAATGCTCGCCTATTCGATCTTCGCGCTGGGTTACAACACAGCCGATTCAACCGGGTATCTCATCCCTGCCCACCTGGGGTTCGCATGGCTGTTCGCCTTGGGCATGAGCGCGATCATTGATGCTATGGAGACCCAGTTTGATCAGCGCATGCGACGCCTGTGGCCGCTCGTCCCTTTGATCGCCTTCCTCGGTATCGCATGGCAGGCGCCGCGCATTGCCCGCCAGGTCAACGCTAGTCGCGATTACCGCGCCATGGAGTACGGGCAATCGGTGATGGAGAAAGCACCGCGCCGTGCCGTGATCCTCACTTGGGAAGCCATCGACGCGTTCCCACTCTGGTATTATCACTTCGCTCTCGGCCAGCGGCCTGACTTGGCCATCATCGTCGTGCCTCTCACCCAGTTTCAATGGTATCGGGATCAGTTGGCCGTGCTCTATCCGGATCTTCCATTGCCGGGAGACGAAATCCTGCAGCTCGAAGGCGAGCAGCGTATAACTCCTCCGGAGTACTGGAAGCGTCCGGTGTGTTTCTCGGAGATCATCGCGCGTGAGGAGGGGCAGGTCTTGATCTTCTGCCCCAGCGGTCAGATTGGCGACGGGACAGCCCAGACCGGCAATGAGTGAAGAGGGAGTCGCCACCTTCTCGATGAAAGGTGTATGGTCGAAGCTGAGGACAATCGCCAGCCTTGGCCTGGGCCTGGCATTTCTCTGGATGGCCTTGCGCGGTGTGGATTTAGCGAACCTGGCCGCTTCGGCTGGGCAGGTGCACCTGGGATGGTTGGGGGTCGTGATCCTGACGGTCCTCTGCGGCCTTGGGCTGAAGGCTTGGCGCTGGTCTTACCTGCTTCGCCCGGTGGCTCCGGAACCTGATTATTGGGATACGTTGGGCATGCTCCTGACGGGTCAGGCAGGCAACGCCTTGCTCCCCTATCGGGGCGGCGATCTGATACGGACGTGGATGGCATCCTCGAGTGATGCAGGGATATTGCCTGCCGTCCTCACCGGGCTTGTGATCGAGAAGGCTCTGGATGGGATCATGCTCGTCGGAGTGACAGCGCTCGTCCTGCCATTTCTGCCCGCGCAGGTCCCTATTGCCTCGGATTGGAGACGCATGTTGGGCCTGGCTCTGGGGGCATTGGCCGCTGGCCTGATGGCTGTTGCGCTCAGTGACCGCATCTGGATGATGTTGCGCCGTCCTTTCGTGGATCGGCTTTCGGGCTTTTCACCGAGGGTTGTGCGTTGGGCCGATCAGTTTGTGCAGGGGATGACCCGGCTTCGGCGCTCAGGTGGATACCGGCCTGTCATG
>JAJRVX010000552.1:0-3951 GCA_024277095.1 Chloroflexota bacterium | reverse complement strand
TTTGGATCTGGGCGCGCGCCCCTTCTCTTCACATGTTACAGTAGGGGCGGGTCTCAGACCCGCCCCTACACCCACCTCTTAAGAGCGCGCCCTATGGCTGCTCGATGCCGAAGTAGGAATACGCCGCGGCGACGGCGGTGCCCAACCAGGTCCATCCGGTGTTGAAGACGAGTTCGGGCACCTGGGCCTGCATCACGGCGACCAGGAAGGCCACTAGGCCGATGACGAGCCATACGATCAGGTAGGCCCAGCCGACGATCTCCTGCACGGGCAGGGAGGCCCGCTGCGGGGCGACCACACGGCTCAGGGCCGTCACATTTCGCCGCAACTGGTTGCCGCTCCCGTCTCCAGAGGGCGGCTTCAACGCCAGGCCCACGGCGACCACGCTGCCTACCAGTCCCGTCACCAGGTTGGCGGCCAGCAAGGAGTTGTCGGTATAGGCGACGTTGGGGTTCACGAACGCGTTGTAGATCCCGGCTCCCAACAGGACAGCATAGATGACCAGCACAGCCAGGGACAGGATGGCGCCGAAGACTTGGGGGGCTTTCTTTGGCATGGGTTTTCTCCTTGCCACTGTGCGAACAATGGCGGGATTCTCTGCACAAGGATGACGGTCTTGAACGGATGCTCATAGGATGTGCTGCCGCCTTCCCTGCGGTGAGGGTCCAGCACGCTGGGTTCTTGCTCACGTGATTCCGATCTCCCACAGGAGCGCTTGTGCCCGTTCAATCAGGGTCCGCGCCAGGGACTCGCTCACGGCCAGTGCCTGGGCGACTTCCTCGACGGAGGCGCGGGCCAGCGCGGCCGCATCCCGGATGCCGGCGGCACGGAGCCTCTTCGCTCGCGCGAGGCCGATGCCGCTTACCGCCTCCAAGCCCGGGATCGCGGGCGCTTCCGCGATGTCCCGGCTGCCGGTCGAGATGGTCACCCTCACCCGGATCGCCCGCCCGACTTCAGGAAGCGGCGCTTCCGGCAACGGGGCCTGGTCGATGACGGTGCCCTCGGGGATGGGAGATGACTGCGACGCCTCGCTCCAGCGGAGGATCCGTCCCTCCGTCGCCTCCTCCATGATCGCCCGCGCCTCGTCCCAACTCAGACAGATCACATCGGGCAGGGGCGGGCGGGCCACCATCAGCGTGACGGTCGCCCCGTTCGGGATCTCGGCGCCGGGGGCCGGCGACTGATCGAGCACGGTGCCCTCGGGCCGCTCGCTGGCGGCGCCCTTGATCGCCACCCGAACCTCGATCTGAAATTCCTCGGCGAACTTCTGTAGGATTTCCTCCGCCTCCCTCTGATCCAGACAGATGAGCTCCGGGAGCCCACGCAGCGGCTCGGGGCGCTCGGTGGCGACGACGAGGGTGACAGCGACCCCTTCCGGCGGATAGGCTGCGGAGAGGGCGGCCGGCTTTTGGGCCAGGATCGTGCCCGGCGGGCGATCACTCGGCGAAGGCTCGACGCTCAGATCCCTCAACTCCACCCGATTCTCGTCCGCCCACCGCTTCAGTCGTTCCTCGACCCGGTCCTCCTCGACGTGGAGGCAGCGCAGGTCCGGGAAGGGCGGCCGCCGAACGGTCAGCATGACGCCTCTCAACTCCTCCCCGATGGGCGTCCCCTGAGCCGGGCGCTGCCGGATCACCGTGTCGGGATCGCGCGGGCTGGGATGTCGTCGGAGGCGGATGCGCTCGTCCCAACGGATGTCGAATCGGGCCACGAACTCGCGCAGGCGGTCCTCCGCTTTCTCCCGGGGCATGCAGCGTAGCTCCGGCATGCGGGCGACGGCGGCGACCACCAGGGTGACGACCGTGTTGGGAGCCACCTCGGCCCCGGCGGCGGGGCTCTGCTCCAGGACGAGGTTCGCGAGAGCCGGATCGGTCACCCGGCGGGTCTCGACGCGCACGCGCAGCCCCGCCTCGGCGAGCATCGCTCGAGCGTCTGACTCTGTGCGCTCCACGACGTCGGGCACGGTCACCCGGGCCAGGCGCCACAGGACGATGCGCACGGGCGTCCCCCGAGGGACCCGCGTCCCGGCCGCGGGCTCCTGGGCGGCGACGCGACCATCGTCGGAGGCGATCTCCGTCGGGCGTTCCCCTACGTCCGGATCGAGCGCCAGCCCGGCGGCCGTCAGCGCGGCCTCCGCCTCCTCCCGCGTCATGCCGGTCAGATCGGGCACTTCCGCCTGTTGCGGGATGGCGACCACCAGCCGGACGCGGATCGTCCCCGAGGTGATCTCGGCCCCCGCCGTCGGCTCCTGGGCGACTACCGTGCCAGCGCCCTCGGCCCGCTCCTCCTCCGCGATCTCCACGTCCTCCACGATCAGCTCGTTCTCCTCGGCGAAGCGCCTGATCGCCTCCCGGGCTTCGTCAGGCGAGAGGCCGGCCAAGTCCGGGAAGCGTGGGAAGGAGATGGCGGCCAGCAGGATGTCCACCGCGTGTCCGGTGGGCACGGTGACGCCCACACCTGGCTCGGTGGAGATCACCGGCTGGTCCGGGAAGCGGGGCCAGTCCTCGGGGTCCAACACGTGCCCGTGGGCCTCCATGACCCGGCCGATGGTCAGGCCGAGCGCCGCCAGGCGATCCTGGGCGGCGGCGAACGAAACGCCGAACAGGCCGGGGATCTCCCGACGGTCGGCCGCACGCGTCAATGTGAGCTCCACCGTGGCTGGGGTGCCCTCGGTGATGGTGACCTCAGCCGTGGCCTCCAGGTAGCCGGTCGTGGGGCGCGGCTCCACCGTCACCGAGTGCGAGCCGGGCTCCGGGTTGGCGATCAGGTAGTAGTCGCCCAGGCGCACTCCCGGCGGGAGGGGGGCCTCCGGGTGATCCGTTGGCGCGGCGGAAACCGCCTCGATCCACGTCGCGGGGATGATATCGCCCGTCACCGCGTCCCGGACGACGACGAACAGGCTGTTGGGCACGCGTTCGGCCAGCGCGGCGACGTCGTCGTAAAGCTGCAGGATCGCCGCCCGCAGCGCGTTCCATCCCTCGGGCATGATGGGATCGTATCGGACGACGCGAAAGCGGTCGAGCTCAGGACGTCGGTTTGGCATGGGCTACTCCTCTATAGGCGTGGAGCGGAGGGCGGGGAGCGTGGAGCGAAATTTCCGCTCTCCGCTCCACGCTTCACGCTCCCCGTCCCTTCTTCGCTTCCCAATCCAGGCGCCACGTATGGATCGACTCAAACGGCGGGGCATCCGGCGATGTCGGGTAGGTTCGGGTCAGCCAGGGCCGGATAAGCCAGAACACGCCCGATGGGGCCTCGCGGAAGTCGGGGCGATCGCTCATCTCCGCCCGGAGTGACTCGGGTACGAGCACGCAGTCCAGTTCCCCGGCCAGGTAGGTCTTGATGGCCAGCTCCGGGTCGGCGATGCGCAGGAAGCGGACCTGCTCGATCTGGATCGAGTCGGCCGCGTGCCATAGGGTGTTTCGGGCCAGGATCACCTGCGACGAGTCCATGGCCGTCAGCACGTAGGGGCCGCTGGTCAGGAGAGCGTCCGGTTGGCCCCATTCCTCCCCGGCCTCCTCGACCCGCTCCCGGGGCACCGGGTAGGTCGCCGGGTGGGCGAGCAGGGCCAGGAGGCTCTCCGCTTCCACGGGCTCGCCGAACCCGATGCGCAACGTCTGATCGTCGAGGGCCTCGGCGCTCATCTCGGCCAGGGGGATCCCGAAGCGCTCACTCAGCTCATCGCCCATCGTCTCCACAGCCCGGCCGAGCGCGAAGGCCGCGTCCCCGGCCGTAATGGGGGCCACGGCGACCACGCCCGCCGTCCGATCCCATCGCGCCCAATGGATATCCGGGCGCAGGGCGAACGTCCACACCGCGCCGGCCTCGCTCGACTCCCATTCCACAGCCAGGCCGGGGGTGAACCCGTCGCCTTCGGGGGCGCGCTCCGTCAGCCCCTGGAAGAGCAGCCCGGCCAGGATGTGCTCCGAGGGCGTGCGCGCCCGCAGCGGATCC
>JAJRVX010000551.1:0-4760 GCA_024277095.1 Chloroflexota bacterium | reverse complement strand
TACGTCATCGATAAGCAGACCCCACAGGAGAACCCGTATTGCTACGCGCGTCGCTCGCTGGTCCAGTACGCGCCCAACTTCCGGCACATGCCGCTGCTCATCGTCCATGGGGAGACGGACACCAAGGTCGCCCCGCATCACGCCCAGAACTGGTACAATCAGATCCAGCGGTACAATCCGGACCACGTGGAGCTGTGGTGGCATCCGGGCGGGCACGGCGATCGATACCCGAATTTCGCCAACGCGTATCTGGACTGGCTATCGCAGTGGACCCGGGGGGATATGCCCCGCCAGGTCTCGTTCCGGCGGGATGAGCCCGGGCGCACGTATTGGGTGAACGTCTCCCAGGGTCAGCATCACTGGACCTCGATCTGGTCGGCGCTCTACGATCCGGCGGATGGCACCGTGCTGGCCACCATCGAGGATGACGTGGGCGCGTCCGTGGGGTTCGATCTGGAGGCGGTCGCGCCGGGCGGGGAGACGCCCGCTGGCTACATCCTGGAGGACCTGGACAAGAACACCGGCGCCTTCTCCGTTGCCCCCGCCGTCTCCTCAGGGCGTCTGGTCACGGTGACGATCGACTCGGGCGCGCACCGATACCGCATCTACCCCGGCGAGTCGCCCATGCCCTACGCCACGGTGACGTTGCAGCAGGGCGCCGATTACACGGGGACGGTGGACACCTTCCTGGATAGCTGGTTCCCGGACGCGAACTACGCGGCCAACCAGCGCCTGCGCGTGCGGCATGAGGGCCCGGAGACCATCCGCAATGCGCTGCTGCGTTTTGATCTGGCCGGCCGGGTCCCCCAGGATGCCTGGCTGCGCGGCGCTGTGCTCAGCCTGTACGCCGATACCGGGCCGAAGACGAACGCCCGGGTGCCCGTCGATGTGCATGCGATGTCCCGCTCCTGGGATGTGGGGGAGGCGACCTGGAACCGGCCCCGGGTGGGGGAGACCTGGACCAGCCCGGGCGCCAACGGGATGCCCGGGGACATCGCGTCCCAGCCCGCCGACACGCGATTCGTCCAGTCCACCGCCAGCGGCGCGATCGACCGTTGGTATGGCTGGGATGTGACGGACTTGGTGAAGACGTGGCTGACCACGCCGGAGGCGAATTACGGCGTGGTGGTGCGGTCCTCTCCCCCCAGGGATGAATACGACGAGAAGGAGGAGTTCGCCTTCGTATCTGCGGAGGGCTATTGGGTCAATCGTCCCAAGCTGACGATCGTGTACGCGCTGGCGACGCCCACGCCGACGCCATCGCCCACGCCGACCCCGACCCCAACGCCCACTCCGACGCCCCCCGCGAGCGAGGTGCGAGGGTATGCCTTCGAGGACCTCAACCAGGATGGGGTCCGCCAGGGGGAGGAGCCGGGGATCCCAGGGGTGGAGATCGCGTTGAAGCAGGGGCAAGCGGTCGTGGATAGCCAGGTCACCGGTCAGGATGGGCGGTTCGCCTTCACCGGCGTGACGCCGGGGACGTATACGCTGGTGGCGGGCACGCCGGAGGGCTTCCGGCCGGCGGGGGATACGAGCATTGGCATCAGCCTGGTGAGCGGCCAGGTGTTGCAGTGGGACTTCGCGTACTATCGCCAGCGGCGCATATACTTGCCCGCGCTGTGGCGATGGTGAGGGCGGTGGTATGGACTTCGCCGCCTATTATGACGCGTACTGGCGGGAGAAGGGGGACACCTTCGATCGGCGGCGGCTGGCGCTGTTGGCCCGCTACGTGTGCTCCGGCGAGCGCGTGCTCCAGGTGGACTGCGGTCCGGGCGTGCTGGCGGAGATGCTGATCGCCCAGGGGGCGCGGGTCTGGGGGACCGATCTGTCCCGGGTGGCGACCGGGCGGGCCCATGAGCGAGGCGTCCCCGTGTGTCGGGTGGACCTGGACGATGGACCGTTGCCCTTTCCGGATGGCGCCTTCGATGTGGTGATGTCCGACTCGCAGGTGGAGCATCGGGTGCGGTTCGAGCACGCCTTCGACGAGCTGACGCGAGTGTTGCGGCCGGGGGGGCGGCTCGTCATCTCCCTGCCCAACATCGCCCACTGGCGCTTCCGATTGTGGCTGTTGCGGGGGAGATTCCCCTATCTGGAGAATAGCCCGACCGACTGGCTGCACCTTCGCTTCTTCACCCTGGCCGAGGTGCGGTCGCTGCTGGCCGAGCGGGGGGTGGTCGTGCGTAAAGTGGACGGCAACGCCAGCCTGTGGGTGCCGGGGCTTTACCCCGGGTGGCTCCGCTGGCCGGGCATATACGATGTCTACGTGTGGGCCGCTCGACGCCTGCCCTCGCTCCTGGCCCGCGATTTCCTGATCATCGGATACAAGGAGGCCGCATGAGGTGGTCGGTGTGCCCCGCCCATGCGGTCGGGGTTCGTGTATATGGCACTTAAGCGGCAGGTTGCTTCTGGCCTCTTCTGGGTCGCGCTGTCGACCGTCGCCTCGCGTCTGGTTTCCTTCCTGACCACCCTGATCCTGGCCAAACTGTTGGTGCCGGCCGACTTCGGCCTGGTGGCCCTGGCCCTGCTGGCCATCAATTCGCTGCAGTTCTTCCAGGAGCTGGGCTTCGGCGCGGCGCTCATCTACCGCCAGGAGGACGTGGAGGAGGCGACGCACACCGCCTTCTTCTCCATCATCGCCATGAGCCTGATCCTATATGGGGTGGCGGCGGTGGGGGCGCCTGCCGTGGCGCACTTCTTCGCGACGCCTCGCCTGACGGCGGTGCTGCGCGTCCTGGCCCTGATCATGGTGATCGGCTCCTTCGGCCAGGTGCCCTACGTCCTGTTGGCCAAGGAGCTGGACTTCCGGCGCCGCGCGGCGCCGGATCTGATCGCCGGGTTCGGCGGCAGCGTGCTCTCGATCGCGTTGGCCCTGAGCGGGTTCGGCGTGTGGAGCCTGGTGTACGGTCAGCTCCTGGAGAGCGGCCTCCGGGCGGCGTCGGTCTGGTGGGTTTGCCCCTGGCGGCCGCGTTTCCGGTTCCGCTGGGACCTGGCCCGGGATCTCTTCGGCTATGGCAAGCACATCATCAGCGCCCGGGTGCTCATCTTCTTCATCACCAACATCGACGACGCGTTCGTGGGGAAGCTGAACGGGGATGCCGCCCTGGGCTTCTACGGTCTGGCCTATAAGATCTCCAACCTTCCCGCCACGCAGATCACCCGGCTCATCAATCAGGTGATGTTCCCGGCCTTCTCCCGGATGCGTGGCCAGCTGGCCGAGGTGCGGCGCACCTATTTCACCGCCGTGCGCACCGTCGCCTGGCTTTCGGCCCCCATCGCGGTGGCTACCGTGGTCTTCGCCCCGGACTTCGTCCGATCCCTCTACGGCGATACCTGGGCTCCCGCCATCCTGCCGATGCAGTTGCTGGCCATCTACGGGTTCATCCGCTCCATCGCCGCCAACATGGGCAACATCTTCCGGGCGGGAGGGCGACCGCAGTGGCTGGCGTACATCGCTGCCTGGCGCCTGCTGACGATGGCCGCGCTGTTGTATCCGATCACCCGACGGTTCGGCATTGTGGGGGTGAGCGCTCTCTCGGCGGGGGTCGCCGTGGTCGATTTCTTCATCAGCGCCTGGCTGGTGAACCGCATCCTGGATGCGCCCGTCTTCGAGTATATGCGCATCATCGGGCCCACGCTGGCATGCGCGATGCTGGCCGCGGGCGCGGGACGGGTCGTGCAGACATTCTCCCACACGCGGCCGTTGATCGGGCTGCTCATCGCGGGCCTGGTGATGGGGATGGCGTACCTGCCGCTGATCTGGCTGGTGGATGGCGAGGCGCGTCGCCAGACGGGCAGGTTGATCCGGGCGGTGCCGTGGTGGCCCGGCCGCGCGGTCGAGGAGATGAAGTGATGGCGACGCCGGAGGTCGGCCCGTTGCGGGTGGTGCACGCGACGAGGGTGCGGCAGAACCCCTATGTGATGCTCCTGGGGCGCTCGTTGCAGGAACGCGCCCCTCGCCTGGACTGGTGGGCGACGGCCGAGCTCTCGCCCGCGTGGGCCGCCGCGTACGGCGACCGCATCGACGTGCTGCACCTGCACTGGCCGGACCTCTTCTGCCAGGCGGAGACGGCGTGGGGCCGCGTGCGGGTGTCGGGCCTGATGTTGGGCGTGCTGGCGGATTTGCAGGCGCGGGGCGTGGCGTTGGTCTACACGGTGCATAATCTGCTGCCGCACGAGACGCGCTGGCCGTGGCTGGATCGGCTGGTGACGATCTGGCTGCTGCGTCGCGCGGATGTGGTGCACGTGCACGACCCGGAGACGGCGCAGGAGGTCCGGCGGCTTCGCTGGGGACGTCGGCGTCGGGGCGTCTGGGTGATCCCCCACGGCCATTACATGGACATCTACCCTAACGTGCGCTCCCGGGAGGAGGCGCGCCGCCGCCTGGATCTGCCGGACGAAGCGTTCGTCTACCTCTTCTTTGGGCAGATCCGGCCGTACAAGGGGCTGGATCGTCTGTTGGACGCGTTCCGCTACGTGGCCCGGGAGCAGGATCGGCTGTTGGTGGCGGGGAACGCCCGGCCTCGCGATGGCGAGTATGTGGAGCATGTCCTGCGGCGGGCCGCCGTGGACCCGCGCATTCGGGTGGAGGTGGGATACGTCCCGGACGACGCGGTGCAGGATTACATGAACGCGGCCGACATCTGCGTATTGCCCTATCGGCGGGCGGTGACGTCGGGCAGCGCCCTGCTGGCGTTCTCCTTCGGCTGTCCTATCGTGGCGCCGCGCCTGGGGCCGTTCCCGAGGCTGGTGGGGGAGGGGGC
>JAJRVX010000550.1:0-25844 GCA_024277095.1 Chloroflexota bacterium | reverse complement strand
TGCTCGCCCGCATGACGCTGGAGGAGAAGATCGGCCAGATGGCCCAGATCAGCGGGGCCGGGGAGGAGCGCGAGGAGCTCATCCGCCAGGGCCAGGTCGGCTCCTTCCTCAACATCGTGGACGTGGAGACGTACAACCGCTACCAGCACATCGCGACGGAGGAGAGCCGGCTGCGCATCCCGCTCATCATGGGGCGTGACGTGATCCACGGCTTCCGCACCGTCTTCCCCATCCCGCTGGGCCAGTCGGCCGCGTGGCACCCCGAACTCGTGGAACAGGCGGCCGCCATCGCCGCCCGGGAGGCGTCCAGCGTCGGCGTCAACTGGACCTTCGCGCCCATGGTGGACGTCGCCCGGGACCCGCGTTGGGGCCGCATCGCCGAGGGCGGCGGCGAGGACCCATACCTCACGTCGCAGCTCGGACGGGCCATGGTGCGCGGCTTCCAGGGAGAGGATCTATCCGCGCCTGACCGCATCGCCGCGTGCGCCAAGCACTACGTCGGTTACGGCGCGGCGGAGGGCGGCCGCGACTATAACACGACGCTGATCCCCGAAGGGGCGCTGCGCGACGTGTACCTGCCGCCGTTCAAGGCCTGCGTCGAGGCCGGAGCAGCCACGGTGATGAGCGCGTTCAACGAGATCAACGGCATCCCGGCGACGGGCAACAAGTTCACCCTGCGCCAGATCCTGAAGGGCGAATGGGGGTTCGACGGCTTCGTCGTCAGTGACTGGCAATCCGTCATCGAGATGGTCGTCCATGGTTTCTGCGCCGATGAGAAGGACGCGGCGCGAGCGGCGGTGACGGCCGGTGTCGATATGGAGATGGTCAGCCAGAGCTATCGCCAGCATCTGGCGGCGCTGGTCGCCGAGGGCAAGGTGCCCCTGGAGCTCATCGACGAGGCCGTGCGCCGCATCCTGCGGGTCAAGATGCGCCTGGGCCTGTTCGAGAACCCCTACGTGGACCCGGCGCGGCAGTCCGCCCTGCTGGCCCCGGAGCACCTGGAGGTGGCCCGCCAACTGGCGCGGGAGAGCATCGTGCTCCTGAAGAACGAGGAGGACGTGTTGCCGCTCCCCGAGGACGTGCGCGCCATCGCCGTCATCGGGCCGCTGGCGGACGCCCCCGCCGATCAGCTCGGCTGCTGGGTCTTCGATGGCCGGTCGGAGGACACGATCACGCCGCTGCGAGCTATCCGGGAGCGGCTACAGGGGAAGGCCGAGGTCCTCTTCGCCCCCGGATTGGAGAGCCCGCGCAGCGAGAGCCGCAAGGGGTTCGATGAGGCCATCGAGGCCGCCCGGAAGGCGGACGTCGTCCTCCTGTTCGTGGGCGAGGACGCCATCCTCAGCGGCGAGGCGCATTGCCGGGCGTTCCTCGACCTCCCCGGAGCGCAGGAGGCGCTCATCGAGGCCGTCGCCGCGGAGGGGAAGCCGACGATCGCCGTCGTCATGACGGGACGGCCGCTGACCCTGAGCCGCGTCGTGGACAGGGTGCACGCGCTCCTGATCGCCTGGCATCCGGGCACCATGGGCGGCCCCGCCATCACCGACCTCCTGTTCGGCGACGAGTCACCGTCGGGCAAGCTCCCGGTCACGTTCCCCCGGGCCGTGGGACAGATCCCCATCTACTACGCGCACAAGAACACGGGTCGCCCGCCGCAGCAGGTCGATCGGGAGATCCCGCTGGGGACGCCGCTGGACCCGGTCGGCTTCTTCTCTTCGTATCTGGACGTGGCGCCGACGCCGCTGTTCCCCTTCGGCTATGGGCTGAGCTACACGCGGTTCCAGTATGAGAACCTACGGCTGTCCCGCGAGCGCATCCGCCTGGGCGAAAGTCTGGTGGCATCCGTGGACGTGCAGAACGTCGGCCCTGTAGCCGCTGAGGAGATCGTCCAGCTCTACGTGCGGGACCTGGTCGGCAGCGTCACCCGGCCCGTAAAGGAGCTGAAGGGCTTCCAGCGGGTGCGGCTGGCGCCCGGCGAGCGGCGAACGATCCAGTTCACGCTGCACACGGACGATCTGCGCTTCCACAACCGGGACATGGAATTCGTCGCCGAGCCGGGGCAGTTCCATCTCTGGATCGGCGGCAGCTCCGTGGACGGCCCGCGCGGGTCGTTCGAGGTCGTCGAGTAGGCGAGGATAGCGCCACGTCACTGACGAAGCCCCGCAGGGGGTCAGTTGACAAACCACGATCTCGTAGGCCATACTGTAGCCCGAGGGGCCCTGAGTCGCCTGTGGCGATCGAGGCGATCACTCGTCAGGCAAATTTTCCCCGGGAGGATAGGCCATGCTCTTCGATCTGCCCCTGGATCAACTGAAAGTCTACCGGCCCGCCCGCGAGGAGCCGCCCGACTTCGACGATTTCTGGCAACAGACCCTGGCCGAAGCACGGCAAACCCCGCTGGATGCCCGGTTCGAGCCTGTGGACTACGGGCTGCGCACGGTGGAGACCTTCGATGTCACGTTCAACGGCTACGGCGGCCAGCCGGTGAAAGGCTGGCTGCTCCTGCCCCGGGATCGCCAGGAACCGCTGCCCTGCGTCGTCGAGTACATCGGCTACGGCGGTGGCCGTGGCTTCCCCACCGACTGGCTCCTATGGAGCAGCGTCGGCTACGCCCATCTGGTCATGGACACCCGGGGCCAGGGCAGCACCTGGGCCCCCGGCGATACGCCCGATCCCGAACCGGACGGGTCCAATCCCCACTACCCTGGGTTCATGACCCGCGGCATCCTGGACCCCAAGACCTACTACTACCGTCGCGTGTTCACGGACGCCGCACGAGCCGTGGAGGCCGCCCGGTCACATCCGGCCCTGGATCCGGAGCGCATCGCCATTACCGGCGTGAGCCAGGGCGGCGGGGTCACCCTCGCCGTCAGCGGCCTGGTGCCCGACGTCCAGGCCGTCATGCCCGACGTACCCTTCCTATGCCATTACCGCCGCGCCACGGAGATCACCGACGCGACGCCTTACGCCGAGATCGCCAAATACTGCCTCGTGCACCGGGATAAAATCGACACCGTCTTTCGCACGCTCTCCTACTTTGACGGCGTCAACTTCGCGGCCCGGGCCCGGGCGCAGGCCCTGTTCTCCGTCGCCCTCATGGACCTCGTCTGCCCGCCGTCCACGGTCTTCGCCGCATACAACCACTACGGCGGCCCCAAGGACATCCGCATCTACCGCTACAACAACCACGAGGGCGGCGGCCCTTATCAAACGGTCGAAAAGATCCGGTTCCTGACCCGTCTGTGGGGATAGACGGAACCACCCACCTATCGAATGGAGGGGTGCCCCATGACCACCACACGAGTGCAGGAGGTCACACCTATCCCGGGCGGCACGCTGCTCTCGGTGAACGATGCGCTTCTGGAGGTGCGATTCACAGCGGCCAACGTCCTTCGCGTTCGCCTGGCCCCCCACGGGGAGTTCCGGGCGGAGGAGACGTTTACCCTGGCCGTCGATCCGGAGCCGCACCTGGAAACCTCGCTCACCGTTGGGGAGGAGACGATCACCCTGGCCACGTCCGAGCTGCAGGCCGAGATCCGGCGGGAACCCTTCCGGCTGCGTCTGGTGGATGCACAGGGCAACGTCGTGGCATCCACACCGGAGGACGCGCCCGGCATCGAGTGGGAGGGCAGCCGAAGGATGTGTCGGGTGACGCTCCCGAAGGGTGTGGGCGTCTACGGCCTGGGCCAGGGAGCCCTCTCGCAGCTCAACCTGCGCGGCCGCGAGCGCCGCATGTGGCAGGAGTGGGACGCCGGGCGACATAGCGGCAACGGCGGCATCCCACTGGCGTTCACCACCGCCGGATACGGTCTTTTCCTCAACTCCTCCTGGCCATCCCGCTGGGTGATCGCCGAGGGGAAGACGATGCCGGCACCCATGCGGCCGGATTGGGCCCCGCCCCCCTGGCCGCACGACCAACCTTCCGGGGAGGAGCACCCGGAACGCCTCACCATCTTGCTGGACGACGGCGAGCTGGACCTCTTCCTCATCTACGGGCCGGCCCCCGATCGCATCCTGGAGAGCTACACCCAACTCACTGGCCAGCCGGAACTGCCGCCGCGCTGGGCGCTGGGGCTGATCCAGTGCAAGAATCGCTATCGCAGCGCCGAGGAACTGATGCACATCGCCCGGGGATACCGGGATCGCAACCTGCCATGCGACGTCCTGGTCATCGACTGGCATTGGTTCAAGCGGTTCGGGGACCTGGCCTGGGACGCGGCCGACTGGCCGGACCCGGCCGCCATGTTGCAGACGCTGCGGGAGATGGGCTTCCGGGTCATGCAAGCGCAGCACCCCTTCATCGACCGGCAGGCGCTCACCTTCCAGGAGTTCCATCGCCGAGGGTTCCTGGTGGACATCGACTCCGATCCCCGAGCTGTGTTCGACCACACCCATCCCCAGGCTCGAGCCGCGTGGTGGGCCCATGTCCGCCGTCTCTGGCGCCAGGGGATACGCGCCTACTGGACCGACATGGGGGAGGTGGAGAAACACAGCGAGGGCGTTCAGCACTTCCTGGGCCCTCGCGAGCGGGTCCACAACATCTACTCGCTCCTCTGGTCCAGGGGCCTGTACGAGCACCAGCGACAGGAGAGCGATCTGCGCGTGTGCGCGCTGGCCCGGACGGCCTGGGCCGGGATCCCCCGATATGGCACGCTCATGTGGTCGGGCGACATCAACGCCGACTGGGATGTGCTGCGCGATCAGGTGATCGTCGGCCAGGAGGTGTGCCTCTCCGGCCAGCCATATTGGACCACCGACATCGGCGGGTTCTTCCTCACGCCCTCCTTCGGCGGCGAGCTGTACGCCCGCTGGTATCAGTGGGGCGCCTTCTGCCCCATCTTCCGCACCCACGGCACGCGGCCCGGCAACGAGCCCTGGACCTTCGGCCCGCAGGTGGAAGCGATCTGCGCCCGCTACATGCGGTTGCGCTACCGACTCCTGCCGTACATCTACGCCTGCGCCCGCCGGACGCACGAGACGGGACGGCCGTTTATGCGGGCCATGATCCTGGACTTCGGAGGCGACCCCGCCGCGGTGGCGGCGGAACATCAGTTCATGTTCGGCCCCGCCTTCCTGGTCGCGCCCGTGGTGGAGCCGCGCGCCCGACGCCGGGAGGTTTATCTGCCCGACGGGATCTGGTACGACTTCTGGACGGAGCGACGCTGGGAGGGTGGCCGCACGATCGAGGTGGAGGCGCCGTTGGACACGCTGCCGCTGTTCGTGCGAGGCGGCAGCCTGATCCCCATGGGCCCCGAGATCCTCTTCGCCGACCAGCGTCCGCTAGACGAGGTCACTTTGCACGTCTACCCCGGCGGCGACGTCACGTTCGAGCTGTACGAGGATGACGGCGACACGTACGCATACGAGCGCGGCGAGTACGCCAGGACACGGATCACGTACCGTGAGGGGGAGAGGCCGGAGATCGCCATCGCCGCATCGGAAGGGGAGTTCCAGGGCATGCCCGACGCCCGGGCCTGGCACGTGATCCTGCACGACAGCGATCCCCCGGCCGAGGTGCAGGTGAACGGCGAGCCGCTGGCCGAGGGCGAAGGGTGGGCTTACGATCCGGCCGGGCGGCTGCTGACCGTGCACCTGGGCAAGCGCCCCGTGCGAGCGCCGATTCAGGTCATCATCACGCCGGGAGGGACGCCCCGGGAGGCGCCGGTGCGGACGCCCGAGCTAGGCGTGGAAGTCTCGCTGGGCGCCAAGCCGGGCCACCTGCTGGTGCGAGCCTACGTGCGGAATCCCTGGGGCAATCCCGATCTGACGGCCCGGTTCTCGTTGGCACCGCCCCCCGGATGGCGAGCGTCTCCGACGGGTGAGGGACGGAGCGCCGCCGAGAGCGGAGGCATCGCCGATACGTGGTGGGCGCTGGAGCGAACCCAGGAGCCGACGGTGTGTGGCCCGGAGGTCGAGGTCACAGCGGAGGCCTCGGTGGGCGGCGAAACGCACACGCTGCAGAGCACGGCGCTACTCACCCATGCCTACGTCAGCCCGTGGCTGACCGCGGGGCCCTTCCCCAACGGGGGACAAGGCTTCGAAACGGCGTACCCGCCGGAGGACGGCGTCGATCCCCAGGCGATCATGGAAGGTCGGGACGGCCGGGTGCGATGGCGGGAGCACGAGGTGCTGGACAGCTTCGGATATGTGAACTTCACGCATCTGCTGTCGACCAAGAAGGACGGGCTTCCCCAACCGATTCGCGATGCGGTGGCCTACGCGGCCTGCGCCGTGTGGTCCCCGGACGAGCGGACCGTGTGGGCGGAGCTGTCCGGCGAGGAGCAACTGAAGCTGTGGTGCAATGGGGAGCTCGTATTCGCAGCGGACGGCACACGGGTGATCGAGCCGCTGCGGGCGCCGGTCACGCTGCGCGCCGGGTGGAATGAGGTGCTGGTCAAGGCCACGCGCGGCCCGCAGGAGGAGCTCTCCGGCCGCATGTTCGGCTTCTACTTCCGCTTCGTGGACGAGGCCGGCACGCCGGTGAGCGATCTGCGGTACGCGTCACGGCCCGCTTCCATCTGACCTCTATTCGATCCCCACAAGGAACTGGGCCGGGGCCAGACGGGAGAAAGGCCTCTTCCAGAGAGGCAAAACCTTCCTCAAGTTTGGCTTTTCGGGTGGCGGAAGGCAGCGCCCTCCGCCACCCACATCAAGATATAGTGTGGCACCACACAAGAAGCCGTATATATAGGACTCACGAGAAGAGGGCCGGGAAACGCTGCGAAGGACGAAGCAACGCTTCATCCCCCATTGCCCCCCGTCAAAGAGAGAAAGCGCCCCTCAACAGGTCCTTTTCATCGCTGCTGAAGCCGATATAAGCCTGGTACTCCATGCGCTCCAACTCCCAGGAGGAGGTCTCCGGGTTGTACCAGCGCAACCGCTCGATGGGACAGGAGATCACCACCCTCTTCGTCTCCCCCGGCTGCAGCGTCACCCGCTGGAAACCCCGCAGGAGCTTCTTCGGGCGATCCACAGCGGAGTTCTCAAACCCCACGTAGAATTGCACCACCTGGTCCCCGACGCGCTTCCCCGTATTCGTCACGTCCACGGAGGCCATCACCTGATCGCCGTCCACCTCGAAGGAGGCATTCGCCTGGCGGAAGGTCGTGTAGGAGAGTCCGAAGCCGAAGGGAAAGGCCGGGACATGCCCTTCCCGCTCCAGCTTGGTGTACCCGTGATAGAGATCGTATTCCACGCGGGTGGCGTACTTGTCGAACTCGGGGAGATGAGCCGGGTCGGCGGGGATCGTAAAGGGCAGCTTCCCGCCCGGATTCACCTCGCCGAAGAGGACCCTGGCGATCGCCGTGCCCCCCTCCATGCCCGGATAGAAGGCGTGCAGGATCGCCGGCACCAGATCCTTCCACTCCTCCACTACGATGGCGCTTCCACCGATCAGCACGACGGCAGCGTTCGAATTCGCCGGCGCCACGGCCCGGATCAGATCCACATCCCCTTTGTGCAGCCGCAAATCGTCTCGGTCTCCTCCGACCTTGATCAGGCCGCCCAGGAACTCCACGTACTCCCCCTCATCCCGATGGTCATAGCCCACGACGAACACGATCGCATCCGCCCTCGACGCGATCCGCCGGGCCTCCTCCAGATCTTTGCCCTCGCTATACAAAATCTCGACGGAAGGCCCCAGCACCTTCCGCAACCCCTCCAGCGGGGTCACCACATAGGGCGGGAACACCCGGCTGGAGCCGTGATCACCGATATTGGCGAAATCGCCCAACCGGCCCAACAACGCAACCCTCTTCACCTGATCCCTGTCGAACGGCAGCGTGCCCGCCTCATTCTTGAGGAGGACGATCGACTTCTCGGCGACTTCCAGGGCCAGCCGGATGTGCTCCTCACAGGCGGGCAGCGACTCCGGATAATCGCCCAGAGGATCGGCCGCCTCGGTGAACATCAGGATCGTCCGCACGATCCGCCGCGCCGCCTCGTCGACCACGGCCTCGGGGACGTCGCCCCGCCTGACGGCCCGCACCAGCCTCTTCCCGTAGTACTTCGTGTGCGCCATCTCAACGTCACATCCGGCGTTGGCCGCCTCCACCGTGTCCCGCACGCCCCAGAAGAAATCGCTGATCACGAATCCATAAAAGCCCCACTCCTCCTTCAGGATCGTCCGGAGCAGGTAGGCGCTATGGCAGCAGTGCACGCCCCGGAACTTGTTGTAGGCCCCCATCACGCTGGCCGCCCCGGCGTCCAGGCACTCTTTGAAGTGCGGAAGATACACCTCCCGCAGCGTGCGCTCGTCGCAGGTGACATCGACCTTAAATCGAGTGGTCTCCTGATTGTTGAGGGCGTAATGCTTGACGCACGCCATCACGTTGTGCTTCTGCACGCCCCGGACCAACGCCGCCCCCATCTGCCCCACATGGAACGGATCCTCCCCGTACGTCTCCTGTGCCCGGCCGCCCGCCGGATGCCGCAACAGATTGATGCAGACGCCGCCGAAATAGTTGCCACCCACCGCCCGGATCTCTTTGGCGATGGCCTCGCCAACGCGCTCCTCCAGCTCCACGTCAAAACTGGCGCCCCGTTGCATGGAGACCGGGAAACACGTCCCGTGATTGGGGACCATCCCGCGAGGGCCGTCACAGAACAGCAGGGGAGGGATCCCCAGACGCTCATTGCCGCCGGCCGGATAGGGGACCTTGTTGTAGCGCCCGCCGTCCCGGAGCTGTATGCTCAGCAGGCTCCTCCTCCCGCCCATCAGGTCCACCTTCTCCTCCAGGCTCATCCGGGCGACAAGCTCCCCCGCCCGCCGATCATATTCCGCCAGTCGGTTGGCTATCTCGTTCCTGTTCACGGACCACCGCTCCTTTCGGGCTATCACTTGCGACCGATCGGCCGTCCGATCCGCCATCCCCCGGACGGAACCTATCCTAGATCGGCGGCGGCGATCTGTCAACAGACCCGGCACAGGCGCTCAAGGTACTCCGCACTCATCCGTGTATTCCACGCAGGGCTCCTTGATATTCCCGTCAACCTGGGCTACTATATCCCCAAAAGAACTGCAAAGTCAGCGTCTCTACTGCGGCAGCGGATGCTTTTCGCGTGGAAATACGACGGGGAGGCTTTGAGGGGCTGCGCCCCTCAAGGGCTTGCGATGGACATCGTGGGCTGTTTCGCAAAATTTCCATCACACTAGGAGAAGCTCATGGGTACGAAGATCACCATCATCGGCGGCGGGAGCAGCACCTTCGTTCCCCAGCTCATGCGTCTGTTCATCGGCTCCGAGGTGCTGGCGGGCAGCACCATCACGCTCATGGACATCGATTGGCATCGGCTGGAGGTGATGGATCGGTTATGCCGCATCCTGGTCGAGAGGGAGGGAGCCGATCTCACCATCGAGAGCACGACGAACCAACGGGAATCGCTGGTCGGCGCCGACTTCGTGATCACGGCCATCTCCGTGGGCGGGATGGACGCCTGGGAGAAGGACATCGAGATCCCGGCCAAATACGGGATCCACATGGCCATCGCTGACTCCATCGGGCCGGGCGGGATCATGCGCGCCTTCCGCCACATCCCCGTGCTGGCCAGCGTGGCCGACGACGTCAGCCAGGTGGCACCCGGGGCGTGGACATTCAACTACTCGAACCCGGTGAGCGCCATCATCACCGCCCTGCGCCGTCACCGCCCGGAGGTGAGATCCGTAGGGTTGTGCACCTGCGCTTCCATCCCCCGCAATGCCCGCTATCTGGCGGAATGGGCAAAGATCGATCCCGAGGAGATCCTGGTCCCAGCCCCGGCCGCCGGGCTGAACCACTGCGCCTTTATCCTGGACGTGCGGCTCCGGGACGGGCGCGGCGCCTTCCCTCTAATGCTAGAGCACGTCGAGCAGCCGGTGGGGCGTTGGGGACTGGAGACGTATGGAGTGCTCCCCTACTGCTGGAGCCACGTGACCGAGTTCTTCCCGGCGCTGAGCCAGTTGGAGGAGCCCTATCAGGGCCGGCTACAGGGGCTGGCGATGAAGTACGGCATCCACGTGCACGACATGAGCCGTGAACGAGAGCGCAGCGAGCGATGGGAGCGCCTGGTGCAGGCGTGGACCAGCGGCCAGGAGGAGGAGGTCTCCCTGGACGTGCTCCCCAGCGCCGAGGCCATCGAGGTCGTGGAGATCATGGAGGCGCTGTTGACCCACGGCAACGCGATCCACGTGGTCAACGTGCCCAATCAGGGAGCCGTCGAGAACCTGCCCGACGACGCCATCGTGGAGGTGAACACCCTGGTCGGCGGTTACGGCATCCAGCCGGTGCACGTCGGCGCGCTGCCGGAGCCGCTCGCCGCCACCTTGCGCAACCACATCACCACGCAGCAGCTCACCGCCGAGGCGGCGCTGACCGGCGATTACAAGACGGCGTTGCAGGCCTTCATCCAGGATCCGCAGACGCAGGCGCGGCTGGCGATGGAGGACATCGAGAAGCTCATGCGGGAGCTGTTCGAGGCACATCGCGAGCACCTGCCCCAGTTCGCTTAGGAGGATCCGGCCATGAACCTCATCGTCATCTGCCTGGACACCTTCCGGGCTGACCTCATCGGCCCGGGCAAGAAGATGAGCCACGTCGAGACGCCCAATCTGGACGCCTTCGCCCGGGAGGCGGTGTCCTTCGAGCAGGCCTTTGGGGAAGGGCAGCCCACGTTGCAGATGCGCCGAGCCTTCTTCACGGGCAGGCGATCCTTCCCGTGGCGCTACAACTTCGACCGCCGGGGGCACTGGCATCACGCCCCGGGCTGGCACAAGATCCCTCCCGAGCAGGACACCCTGGCCGAGATCCTCGTGAAGCGCGGCTACTTCACGGGCCTCATCGCCGACACCTACCATATGTTCAAGCCCACTATGAACTACACCCGGGGATTCTGCACCTACGAGTTCATCCGCGGCCAGGAGACGGACAACTGGCGCGGCGGCACACTGGAGATGATCGAGGAACAGCTCAAAAAGCACACCCGGCAGCCCCTGCACCCGCCTCAACTGCAACTGGTCCAATACCTGTGGAACCAGCGCGGCCGCGCCCGCGAGGAGGATTATCAATGCGCGCGGGTCTTCCGCGCGGCGATGCGATGGCTGGAGGACAACGCCGCCAACGCCCCCTTCTTCCTCTGGATCGACTCCTTCGATCCTCACGAGCCTTGGGATCCACCCAAAGCGTACGCTGATCGCTACTATCCCTACGATGGGATCGACTTCATCTATCCAAACAACGAGGACGCCACACCCGAGGAACAGGAGCGCACGAAGGCGCTTTACTGGGGAGAGGTAACGCTCGTGGACAAGTGGGCGGGCGCGTTTCTGAACAAGGTGGACGAGTTGAAGCTATGGGACGACACGATCGTGATGGTAACCAGCGACCACGGCACCCAGCTCCAGGACCACACGCGCTTCGGCAAGGGGCCGGATGAATTACATCCCTTCAACACGCAGATCCCGTGGTACATCCGCCATCCCGACGGCCCACGAGGCAAACGGATCGACGCCTTCGTGCAGAGCCACGACCTCCTGCCCACAGCCCTGCGCCTGCTCGAAGTGCCCTACGCCAACGTCGATGGGGAGGATGCCTGGTCGCTGGTCACCGGCGAGCGAGACGTGATCAGAGACCACGTCGTGATCGGGTGGGCCGATTTCGTGGCCGGCAACGCCGGCGGGCGGGCCTCCGTGCGCGACGCGGAGTGGAACTACGTGGTCAGCGTGGGCGAGGAGGATCCCCAGCCCGAGCTATACCACCTGTCCAGCGATCCCGAGGAGAGGAACAACGTCCACGACCGGTACCCGGAGGTTGTGGCCAGGCAGCGAACGCGGCTGGAGGCCGTGGTGGGACAGCCCCTCCCGGCGCAACTGAACGAGGTGTGCGATCACCCCGCACCATCTCCCATGTACTTCTTCCTTCAACGCAGCGCCCTGCGGTAGCTCGGCGAGGTGAGCCATGGAGAAAAGGGAACGGCTGGCGAAGGCCTTCGCCCTCGAACAACCCGACCGGCCGCCGATCCTGGGCGGCTGGCTGGCGGCCCCGAACCACATCCGGGCGCTGACCGGCTGTGCCGAGGAGGAGTATTGGGCCGATCCATTCCACTGGGGGCTGGAGGCGGAGCGCGTCCTGGGCTCCGACGGCGTCATCGACATCTTCGTCCCCATCGCCCGGGGCGCCTACCGCTGCGTGGATCATAACGTCCTGGAGGAGCGAAGCAGCCACACCGTGGACGACGTGCTGGCCGAGATCGAGGCACTGTCCGATCCCAACGAGATGTGGGTGACCTTTGACGAGGAGGCGGAATACGCCCGCTTCGTGGCGGAGTTCCAGGCCAGGCAGGCCCAGTGCGGTGACATCGTGTGGTGCCCGGCCGACTGGGAGCTGATCCCCAAGGCGCTATGGTATCACGAGTTCGGCTACGAGAGCGCGCTGACGGCGCTGGCCCTCTATCCCGAGCGCTACCGCAGGCTGATCCGCTTCAGTGCCGAGCGCGGCCGCCAGCATGCCATCCTGCGGGCGCGGGCCATCCGGGAGGGGATCCACCCGCGCGCCATCCTCACCGGCGAGGACATCTGCACTCAAAAAGGGCCGATGGTCTCGCCGGAGTTCCTGCGCCGTGAGTACTTCCTATGGGTCGAGTACGCCCTGGAGCCGCTGCTGGAAGCGGGAGCCAGGATCGTGTGGCACTGCGACGGCGATTGGCGCCCGCTGATCCACGACGTGCTGGCCTGCGGCATCGGCGGGCTACAGGGTTTCCAACGGGAATGCGGCATGGAGCTGGAGTGGATCGCCGATCTGCGCACCCGTGACGGCGATCCGCTGCTCATCTTCGGCCCCATGTCGGTGACGACCACGCTACCGCATGGGACGCCAGAGGACGTGCGCGCTGAGGTTCACCGGGCCATGGAGATCTGCCGGGGTAGGGCCTCGCTGGTGTTCTTCACCAGCAACACCATCATCCCAGACACGCCGCTGGAGAACATCCGGGCCTTCTGGCAGGCCGTGCTGGATAGCAGATGGTGATGGAGACAGGCCATGGAGAAACGCCGAGCATATCTGGAGCAACTGCGTCGCATCCTGCCACCCAGCGAGCCATGGGAGGCATGGCTGGCGCGAACGTGAGAGCTACCCCCCGATTTCGACGCGCTGCCCTCCCACGCCGACCTGCCCGACCTGCTGGCCCGCGAAGACGGACAACCTGTCACGAGCGCAGGCGAGTGGCGGAAGCGTCGGGAGGAGCTGAAAACCCTCTTGCAGCGGTGGATGCTGGGACAGGTGCCGCCTCCGCCGGACAACCTACAGGCCCATATCCTGGACGAGCGAGTGGAGAATGGGGCGACGGTGCGCCAGGTGCAGCTCGCCTTCGGGCCGGGACACCGCGCTCGGCTGTGGCTGGAGCTGCTCATCCCTCCCGGCGACAGGCCCTTCCCCGTCTTCATGACGCAGCACAACCACCAGGCCTGGGCGCTGATCGCCCTGCGGCGGGGATATCTGGCCTGCGTCTACGCCGGTTCCGATTCCCGGGATGACACGGACACGTTCGTGGAGGCGTATCCCGAGTACGACTGGTCCCGGCTGACCCGCCGTGCCTGGGCCGCCAGCCGATGCGTGGACTACCTGGCCACCGTGCCGCAAGCAGACATCGAGCGGATCGCCATCGCCGGTCACTCCCGCAACGGCAAGCAATCCCTCATCGCCGCCGCACTGGATGAACGCATCGCCGTCGTCATCTCCAGCAGCTCCGGGGCGGGCGGCACGATGACGACGCGTCACTTCTCCGAACAACATTTCGGCGAGGGGATCGAGCTCCTCACCCGCGTGTTCCCCGACTGGTTCCATCCTCGGCTGCGCTTCTTCGTCGGCCGCGAGCACAAGCTGCCCGTGGACCTCCACGCGCTGGTAGCCCTCAGCGCGCCACACCCGTGCCTGCTCAGCATCGCGCTGAACGACGGCGTGGAGAGCACCTGGGCCATGCAACAAACTTACCTGGCCGTCCGAGAGGTGTATAGGCAACTGGGCGTCGAGGGTCGGCTACGCATCCTGTGGCGCCCCGGCCGCCACGAGACATGGCCAACCGTCATCGAGCGGTACCTCGACTGGTGCGATACGCACTTCAGCCGCGGCAAGTACGCCTTCCCTGAGCGATTCGTGCATCCCTGGGACTGGGAGACATGGCGTCAACGCAGCGACGACCGGGTAGAGCCCACGAGCTTCCCCGTACGCGGTCTAGACGACGTCCTGACCCGGGAGAATGGCGCCCCAGTGCGTACTGTGGCAGAGTGGAAAGCGAGACGGGAGGAGATACGCGCTCAGGTGCGATGGATGCTGGGCGTGCCGCCGCCACGGGCGGGCAGTCCCGGCGGGCACTACGGCGAAGAGCCCGCACATATAGCCGCCATGCTGGGGCGGGAGGGCGCCGGCGAGGGACTGGAGAAGGCACAGATCGTCTTCGGCGAGTACATCAACGGGGACGCGTATATGCCCGCCGGGCTGAGCGAGTCGGGCCGTCGGGCGCCAGCGATCCTCTGGCTTCACCCCTTCTCCTTCGCCAGCGGCTACGTCGCCTCGTACCGCCGCGGCGAGCAGGTATTCCGCACGCTGGCGCGCGCCGGCTTCGTTGTCTTCTGCTTCGACCAGATCGGATTCGGCCGACGCGTGGAGGAGGCCGAGGGCTTCTACGAGCGACACCCTCGGTGGTCGCTGCTTGGGAAGATGGTGCGAGACGCCCGAGCGGCGCTGGATGCGCTCGCCCGGCTTCCTTATGTCGACCCGAAACAGATCTGGGGGCTGGGATACGGCCTGGGCGCTCTGGTCGGGCTACACCTGGGCGCCCTGGACGAACGGCTGGCCGGGCTCGCCTCCGTGTGTGGACCGCCGCCGTTTCGACTGGACACGGATGAGAGACGCACCGGCGGCATCCGGCGCTGGTCGCATCAGCACATGCTCCTCCCCCGGCTGGGCTTCTTCTTAGGCGAAGAGGAGCGGACACCCTACGACGTACATCAGCTCTTCGCCTGCATGGCCCCGCGGCCACTGCTGGTGGTCAGCCCACAACTGGACCGAGAGGCGCCGCTGGCGGATGTCACCCGGGCGGTCGAGGCGGCACGAGAGGTGTACGCCCTCTACGGTACCCCTGATGCGCTGGCACAGCTCTCGCCCGAGGATTACAATCAATTCGGCCCCGAAATGCAGGCATCGGTCATCGAATGGCTTCGGGAGCAGACACGGTAGATCAGGAGAATCCCATGTCCGACGTATCTTTCACATACTACGACTTACAACGCAGGATCGCCGGCCACGACATCTCTCTGCTCTTTCCCAGATGGCAAGCGGGCGACGAGCGGCTGGTGATCCTGTCCCCCCATGACGACGACGCCCTGCTGGGGGCGGGATACGCCATCCAGGCAGCACAGGCCAACGGCGGCGAGGTGTACATCCTGATCCTGTGCGACGGCAGCGCGGGATACTCCACGCCGGAGGAGAAGGAGACCATCGTCGCCACCCGAAAGGCCGAGACACTGGCCGCCTATCAGGCACTGGGACTGGATGAGGATCATGTGCTACGCTGCGACTTCCCTGACTTCAGCCTGATGGGATACATCGGCTGGCACCTGCCCTCCGGCGTCCCGGGGACCATGCAGTGCGTCTTCCCCGCCCTACGGCGTCTGCGAGTCACCCGGCTGCTGATCCCCAACGGATATCGAGAGCACATCGATCACGAGGCCGCCGAGCGCATCGGCCGCTACGACGGCCCGCAGGTGGGCGATCCCGTCCTGGCCGATCTGGGGCTGGCTCCTCCCGTGCGCAGCGTGCTCCAGTACGCGGTATGGGGCGATTTCTCCCCGGAGGATGCGCTGGTGCACGGCCGGCCGATCACGGTGCGGGGCAATCGGGCGCTGCTGGCGCCGACAGCAGCCGAGGAGCGGATCATCGAGGGGCTACGCGCCTTCCGCTCCCAGGCCCGCATCATCGAGGGACTGCTGGCAGCCCGGGAGGCGCGCCGTCACGGAGACCGCTGGCTGGAGGTGTACCTGGCATTCGACCCCCGGCCGGCCCTGGACTATCGTCCCTATCATATGGCGATCATGGACATCGAAGGCGTCCAGCAGGCATGATGGGCGTCGCGACGTGCGAAAGCGGATCAAAATTTGCCACTGTGGGCCGTACGTGGTAGAATAGCGGCGGCATTGGGGAGTCGTCTAATTGGCAGGACAGCAGACTCTGGATCTGTGGGTCGGGGTTCGAGTCCCTGCTCCCCAGCCTAAAGCTTCGAAGATGGCTGACAGACTTAAACAGTCTGTGAGCCATTTTTTATTTCTATCTCTAGCTACCGGACAGTTTAGGTGAAGTACGGGACAAGCCTGATGAAGACGATCTCCTCATTGGCCAAGCATCTTTCTAACATGTCAAAGCCGATCCGAAAGATGCTCAAATCGCGGCGATCGGAGCGGTCCACCAAGTGCCGTTTCCCGTTCTTGATGGTCCGGGAGCCGAAGGTGACCAGCCAGACGTAGAGCAAGGCGATAGCCAGCATGAGCCGTGATAAGGGCAAGAAATGGCGGAGCCGGGTGGATTCCAGATCGAAGCCATACTTCTTGAAGTCGCCGAACACCTCCTCGATCCACATGCGGCGTCGATAAGCCTTGATGGCTGCCCGGGGAGTGTCGAGCCATTAGCAAAACAAGAGCTGGAATAGTTGTTATAGGCGTCTGAGGCCCAAACCCTGGAACGGAAAAGCGGCCACATCCATTCCCATGACCTGGCCACCACACTGTGGAGTGGAGTTGAAAGCGAAACTACAACAGGAGACACGATATGAACAACCTGGACCGGGTATGTCACCGGGAAGAAGGCCAGTTCTTCAACAGACCTTTAGGGTTTTGAAAACCCTAAAGGTCTTCGAGGAGGGAACAAATGGCTGGCCCGCCACGGCTGCAAATGGGTACGTACTACCACATCTTTAATCGAGGCATCAACGGGGAGAACATCTTCCGCGAAAAGCGCAACTATCACTTCTTTATGCAACGCTATGCGAAGTACGTCGAACCGGTGGCGTACACCTTCGCCTATTGCCTGCTGAAAAACCACTTTCACTTCCTGGTGCGGATCAAGACGGAGGAAGAACAACGGAGGGACTTCGAGACTCTGAAGACCTCCGAGACCTTTAGGGTTTTGGATCCGAGCCAACAGTTCAGCAACCTCTTCAATGCCTACGCCAAAGCCTTCAACAAGACCTACGAGCGGACCGGAAGCTTATTCGAGCACCCGTTTGGCCGCATCGAAGTGGACACCGATGCCTACTTCCTGCAACTGATTGCCTATATCCACCAGAACCCGCAGAAACACGGCTTCGTGGACGATTTTCGCGATTGGCCGTTCTCTTCCTACCACACCCTTCTCTCGACAAGGCAGACCCGTCTGCTGCGGGAGGAGGTCCTGGACTGGTTCGGTGGACGAAAGGAGTTCGATGTATATCACCGGACAGCCGTTGATGTGAGGCAGATCGTGGCTTACTTGCCGGAAGCAGACCTGTAGGGTTTTGGAGACCCTACAGGTCTCGCAGCGCCGACGCGCCCGTGCGCATCATCCGCGACTGGGAGCAGTGGGAGCTGGACGTGGCCACCGACACCTTCGACCCGACCGTCTGGCGCCATCTGCAGGAGACGTCCCCCCTGCTGCGCTGTTCCCAGCTGCTCCCGCCTGTGGAAATACGCGCGACGTTTTGGCTACCCGGCGGAGGACGCCCAGCGGGACGTCAACGCTTTACATCATGCAAGAATATACAAACTTTGACAAATAAGGTCGCTGGGTGTATACTAGGAGCTGTGAGAAACGTGTGAGCGGTAGTGATACCGGCATATGCACCGAAACGAGTTACAGGGGCACGACGTCACGCCCCATCCCGGACGACACGAAGAGCATTCGAGCAAGAGCGACGAGAAGCGAGCATCCGCAAGCGGGTGACGGTGCACACCCGGCGGCATCCCTTTACGCCCACTTGCTGGAAGGGGGGAACCCACCTGTAATATACGCGAGAGTTTGGGATACAAGACTCCGCGAATACCTCAGCGATATGCCCACGTGAAGCACCCCACCGCTAGAGCGAATTCGCACTTCAGGTTCTAACGTAGAGCGCATCTGAAAATCCACTCTCCATAGGAGGCGTGGAGGGGATCTCCCCTCCATGGGAACCCTGCCTCCCTAACCTGCATCTGCCCTTCTCGGCTCTTTCCGCAGGGATCTGATCCGAGATCCGACAGGTCAAAGGCGGAAGAAAGGCTTCCTCCGGATAGGCTTCGCCTCCCCGTGCCTCCCCATGGCAAGAGCAACGGGATTCCTCAGACACGCTCTCAGAGGAGATATTGAGCATGGAAAGAGAATGGATAAAGCCGTTCGTGTGGGGCGCGATCGTTGGCGTAATCGCGTCGTTGATCGTCATTTTCTCGGCGGGATGGGTGGTGACCAGCGGATCAGCACAGGCCACCGCGGAGAAGGCGACGGAAAAGGCCGTGGTAGACCGGCTGGCGACGATCTGCGTCGCGCAGTTCCAACAGGATCCAAACAGGGATGCACGACTCAGCGAATTGAAAGAGACGAGCTCCTGGAAGAGACGTGACTACATAAAGGAGGGCGGCTGGGCCATCATGCTCGGCGACGAATCGGCCGACCGCAAAGTCATCGACGAGTGCGCCAAACGGCTCGTCAAGCTCGACTAGCAAGCACGCCCCCGGCGGGCCGGTGGTAACCGGCCCGCCGTTTTCTTTTTACAGCCGAGCCTGGATCACCCCGCGCCGGCCGTTGACCATCCACGCCGGATCCTCCCGGCTCAACCGCTCCACCTCACCCGGGGCAAGCCCCACGATCAGCTCCGCTTTGAGGGTGCGCAGCGCCAGCAAGGAGGTCGGGAAGTACGCCACAGCCCGCTCGAAGGGCGTCGTGGGCGGCCAATGCGCATCCCCCAACAACCGCCGGTAGTTCACATCCCCCTTCAAGATCACCAGGTCCGCCTTCGCCAGCCTCGCGTGGAGATCATCCGGGAGCTGGAAATAGAACAGGCTGGTCGTGTAAAACCAGTGGGAATACAGCCGCAGACGGCCCTCGTGCAGGTGTCCACGCAGCCGCTCGCCCAGCCGACGCGCGGCCTCGCCCCCGCAGGCAAGCGCCTCAATCCCATCCAGCACATCGACCGACATCGCGTCGGAGACGAAGAAGGGCTGCGATTTCACGTGCAGATCCACCCGGGCCGCCAGCCGCTCGCACAGCAGAAAGTCCGCCAGGGCCAGATCCATCAGCGACTCCGTGCCCGCGTTGTCCAGGATCATCACCACCCAGGCGTCAGACCGATCTCGCAGGAATCGCCAGACCCGCTCCCAGTCATCCACCAGCAGGTTCGCCTCCTCGTCTTCGATCCGGCCGGCGGCCGCCAGCTGCGCCGCCACGTTGTAGCTCAGATCGGTGCGGTTTCCCCACAGGCTGGCATAGAGCAGGCCGCGGAAGCGGGCACTAGGCTCAGCAGGCAACGATCGCAACAGCTCATCCACCGCCCTCGGCGCAGCGTCGGGATCCCACTCCGTTCGCTTGATGTCCCGATAAGGGTCGACCCCCTGCCACGGCCCCGGCCGAAAGTACCCCGTCGCCTCCAGCACCCGGCGGTAGAAGTACGCCTCCGCCCAATACCAGGGTACATCCAGCCATGTGCGGCCGAAGTAAGGACGTGAGACCCGCTCCCAGAACGCCCTGTCCTCGGCCTCCTCCTGCAGTGGCCGAATGACCCCCTCCGTGATCTCCAGGCGCAGATCGACCAGCGCCCGATCGATCTCCTCAGGGAACGCGTTGTGCTCGACAATCTCGTCCAAGATGAGCGGGATGCGAACCTTGAACGTGTTGTAAGCGAACGATCCCGGCTCAGAGGTCATCAGCGGCGGCGGCAACGTGCGGGGATCGATCCGGGAAGGGGGAACATGCATGCTCATAGGACCTCGACGCCTCGTTGCATCTCGCCTCTCGGCTGCCACTGGGCCAGGAACATGCCGAGCAGGATCAGCGAGCCCCCCACCACGTGCGCCGGTGCCATCCGCTCACCCAGGAAGAGCACCGACAGCACCACGGCCAGGAACGGCTCCACGGACCCGAAGATCGCCGCCCGGCCGGGCCCCAGAAGCCCAATTCCCCACCACAACAGCATGATCGCCAGCGCCGTGGAGACCACGGCGAACAGCCCGGCCCACGCCCACCCGATCGGGGCGAAGGAGAAGGTCAACTGCCCGGACAGCCACGCGTAGAAGAACGTCCCCACCATCGCCCCGAGCACCTGCCAGACGGTGCTCATGGCCGGTTGCACGCCTCGCGTCCACCGCTGCCCCACCAGGATATACGCCGTCTGGATGATCATATTGACGACCATCAACAGGATCCCCATCCAGGCCACGCCCTCCAGTCGGCGTCCAAACAGCACGATCCCCCCCATCAGCACGGCGGCCAGCGCCAGAACCTGCTGACGATGCAGAGGTTCCCGCAGGAAGAGCCAGCTTCCCAGATTGATGGAGAGGGGGTACATGGCGATGAACAACGACACGAGCCAGGCCGGTATTACGCTCAGCGCCACAAACCAGGTGATCCCCAACAGCGTGTACGCCAGGAACCCCATGAGGAACAACGAGATCACCCGCCGCCGGGCCAGCGATGTCCAGCGATGTCCCAGCACGAGGGCGCCGATCAGAGTCACCGAGGCGAGGGCAAAACGCAGGAAAACGGCCGTGCCGGGTGTGATCCCGGCACGGTAGGCGTTTCGAATAAAGACCACGGCGCTCGCATAGCAGACGGCGGAGAGGGTGGAGACGAGAGCCCCTCTGCGCAATGTAGCAGCTGAGATCGCAGTCGACATCAGATCATCTCCACGCCTGCATGCGATGACCGATCATGCTAACCCCATGGCCTTGAGGTTGCGATAGCTAATGGCCAGGCTCTCAAACGGATCGCGCTGGCAGATATCCTGCTCGACGGCATACCATTCCACTCCGGCGTCACGGCAGGCCTCCAGGATCGCCGGCCAGTTGAGGTTGCCCTCGCCGACCTCGGCCATCACCTGCTCCCTCCCCTGGATCACCATGTCCTTGAGGTGCACCACGGGCATCCGATTGGTCATCCTGCGGATCCAGGCCGCCGGATCGCCGCCGCCATGCTGCACCCAGTAGGTGTCGATCTCCGCCCGCACGTAGCGAGGGTCGGTCTCCTCGAAGAGGATGTCCAGGCCGGTGCGCCTGCCGAAGCGCTGGAACTCGAAGCTGTGGTTGTGGTAGCTGAACGTCAGCCCCGCCTCGTACAAGGCCCGACCGATCTCGTTTGCCACCTCGGCAAAGCGATGGAAGCCCTCCTCCCCCATCTCCCGATACTCCGGCGGCATACTTCCGATGGCCACGTGCTTACATCCCCAAAGATGGTGCTCCTCGATCACCGCCGGCAGATCGTTCCGCAAACGGTCATAGCCGGTGTGGGTGATGCACAGAGTCAATCCCTCCCCATCCAGCATCGCCTTCAATTCGGCGGGATCAATGGGGCCGATGGCTGAGACCTGCACAGCCCGATAGCCGATCTCCCGGATCTTCTTCAGCGTGGTAGCGAGACCCTCCGGGGTCTGCGTGAACTGGCGCACCGTATAAAGCTGCGCCGCCAAAACCGGCTTCTCCATGATCGTCCTCCGTAATGGTGTCATCGCTCATGATCGTCGTGCACGATGGCCCGGTGCACGCACGCCAACGAACCACCGGGGCCACCCCACTTCTGGGAAGCCCCGGCACCACCCATCACCTCTGCGGTTTTCATCTCCAGCGAAAGGGAAAGTGATCGAGGAAATAACGAGAAGGACAGAAACGGGGCGAGGCCTTTGCGGATGCCCCATGCCCGGCTGCGCCTGACGTGTAATGAGGGGATAGAGTCCGTGCACAAAGCGCTCCATCACGGAACCGCAGATCACGCATCCTCGAGAGAGATGACCATCTTCCCATCCGGCGCCGGGACGTAGGTGAACCTCCCCTGCGGGATGCGGCTTTCGATCTGGATATATCCCGCGTCCATGTATTCCAACATCACCTCAAAGGGCGCCTTGCCCCGCACCCACTTCTCAACCATCACGACGCCGTGCCCGGGCAGGATCGTGAACACCATCTGCCGTGGATCCCCCGGGTTGCGCAGCGCCTCCGAACGGGCGAACGCCTGCTTGATCCCACGCGCCTGGGCCTGGGTCGCGCAGGAGACCAGGTAATTGTAATATGGCGGATCCAGCGGGATGAACTCCACATAGCGGGGATCGAAGCTGGCCACCCCACGATGGCCGTGGAGTTTGGAGCGCGCCACGGGCACCTGTTGTCCCACCACGTCGCCGTCGCTCCACTCGACGCGAGGCAGGGATTCGTCCATGTCCATCATCTCGACCGCCTCCGAGGAGGGCGGGTCGTTGCGCTTCCCCACCACGTGACGCACCAGGGCACCATCCCCGGCCGGCTTCACCCCCACGATGACCGCCAGATCATCCTCGCCGATCTTACCCTTGTCCACAGGGCGCGCGCTGCCCGTCACCGTCGCCACCAGCCCCTGTAGGGCCGGATCATACGTGGCGAAACACCCTTCGCTATACTGGCTGGCGATGGCATCCCCTACCGCGGGGACGTGGACCAGGTCAGGGATCCGCACCATCTCCGTGAAGAACCCTCGACGATCCAGCTCCTGCGCCGCCCGGATCATGGCCGCCGGGGTCTCCAACCGATCCCACACCTCCCGGGGAATCGGATCCCCCACCACCTCATGGTTCGTCACCTCCTGGGTGCTCAACACCGTCACCATGCGGAGCGCGATGTCCTCATAGAAGCGATGGAGGTCATCCGCCCTGCTTTTGGGGTAAGCCCCCACCAGGTCGAAGTGATACGCCTCCCTGATCCCCTGATCGTTGTATACGATCAACACGATCCGGAGGCACTTGGTCTGGGCCTGAACCAGCCGCTCCAGCGACAGGATGGGGCCGCCGCGCTGGCCCTGCTCGTGAAGCACACGATAGGCGCCCGGGGCCAGCCCGGGGAACTGATACCGCTCCGGATCCGGCTTCTCCTCCGCGATGAACCGCTCGAACAGCTCCAGGTACCGCTGGAAGTCCTCCTCCCGGATGCTGACGTACGTGAACGGCGTGGGATTGTGAGAAAGCCCATACCGCCGGCGCGCCGTGATGAGCAGCGAGGAGCGCCACCCAATCAACTCGCCGAACCGGGCCGTCGTGATGATGGCATCCGTCTCGTCATCCGGGATGGACACCACCTCGTGTCCCGTCTCCCGCAGATACTCCAGGACCCCCTCGACGGTCTGCTGCAGGACCGCGTCCATAGAGCCCGGGATGAACGCCACGTGGATCGTGCGCAACCACGGATGGAGGTCCTTCTTCCCGCCAACAAACGTCATGACCATGACCCACCCCCTGGGAGAATCACGAAAGGTCGCATGACCTTCCCCTCAATCTCCAGGCAAACGAAAGTCCCAAGAGAGGATCCGAGCGGAACAACCGCAGCCCCATTCCCCGCCCGACGCACCACATGAGAGAGGGCGTGGACATTCCCATCGGCTGCGCCATGTCCGTCCGATACAGCACGAGAAGCAGGGATTCGTGAGCAACCGCCACACAAAAGCATAATGACAAATACACCCTCCGGGAGGGGAGGGTGCGCGGCGTTTATAGTGCCCCCAGGGGAATTCGAATCCCCGTCTTCAGCTTGAAAGGCTGATGTCCTAGTCCACTAGACGATGGGGGCTCACAAGCGTACAAATTGTAACCGAAAGGGCGTAGCACGTCAAATTGACACTCCTGACGGGACCTGATATCCCCATGCCGAGATCTTCTCTGACACGCCTTCGGCTATACGAACACATCCCGATCCCCCTCCCCTTGTGCCCGCCATCTTTCCATGCTATACTCCAGCCGCCCGGGATCGATCGAGATCCCACTCTTAGAGTGTGTCTGAGGGCCTCCCTCAGCTACAAGCTCCACAGGGGGAGGTGTGGGGGGGGAATTCCCTCCACAGAAAACCTTACTTTCCCGGCCTGCACCGGCCTTTCTCGGCCCTTTCCGCAGGGACCTGGGCCGAGGCCAGGCAGGTCAAAAGTGGGAGCTAGCTACCGGCCAGTTTGACCGCGCATCTCCTGCGATAGCTCTACTGATGCCACAGTAGGGGCGCAGCGGCGCTGCGCCCCTACATCCGGGATGTTTGATAGGGGAGCATGTCGCTTCTCGCTAGTTCCCTCACAAAAGTGTCCGGTAGTTAGAAGTGGGAGAAGGGCTTTTTCCGGAAGCCTCCCCATAGCGGGGGCAACAGGACCTCTCAGACACGCCCTTACCCATCAAAGACCACGGAGGATCCGTGCTGCGCAGGTTCCTGACCCGCCAGCAAGACGAATGGCTTCGCGAGGAGCGGGAGACGCTGATCCGGCTGGAGGCCGCCCTCCAGCGACTAAACGCTGATCCGGCCGATCTGGAGGCCCTGAGCCAGGCCCGACGTCAGCTGGATGAGCTGTTCCTGCTGGTGATCGTGGGAGAATTCAACTCCGGCAAGTCCGCCTTCATCAACGCGCTCCTGGGCGAACCCTTCCTGCCCGAGGGGGTCACCCCCACCACGGCGGAGATCCATCTGCTCCGCCACGGCAGCGCCGATCGTTATGTAAACACAGACGGCGTCGTGATCCTCTCCCACCCAGCCGAGTGGCTCCGAGACATCAACCTGGTCGATACGCCCGGCACCAACGCCGTCATCCAGCGCCACCAGGAGATCACCGAGGCGTTCATCCCCCGTAGCGACCTAGTCCTCTTCGTCACCTCGGCCGATCGCCCCTTCTCCGAATCGGAGCGGACCTTCCTCACCCATATCCGGGACTGGGGCAAGAAGGTCGTCGTCGTCATCAACAAGATCGACCTTCTGGACAGTGAGGCCGACGTTGAACAGGTCGTCGGTTTCGTCCGGGAGAACGCGCAGACGCTGCTGGGATTGCGCCCCGAGGTGTTCCCCCTCTCTGCCCGGCTGGCGCTGCGCGCCAAGACCACACCGCCCGGCCCGGAGCGGGACGCTCTCTGGGAGCGATCGCGCTTCGCCTCGCTGGAGGCCTATATCCTGCACACATTGGACGAGAGCGAGCGAATCCGGCTGAAGCTGCTCAGCCCGCTGGGCGTCGCCCAACGTTTGACCCGGCAATACCTGGAGGTCACCCACAGCCGCCAGGCGCTGCTGAGCGAGGATGTCGAGGCCCTGGAGACCATCAAGGCCCAGCTGGCCGCCTACGAGGCCGACATGCGTCGCGACTTCCGCTACCATTTGAGCCACATCGACAACGTGCTGCACGAGATGACCATGCGGGGGATGGACTTCTTCGACGAGATGATCCGCTTCGGCCGGCTGTTGGATCTGCTGAACACGGAGCGAGTGCGCGGCGAGTTCGATCGCATCGTCATCGCAGACACCGTCAGCCAGATCGAGTCCCACGTCAACGAGATGATCAACTGGCTCGTCGACCAGGATTTCCGCCAGTGGCAGGCGGTGATGGAGTACGTCAACCGCCGGGCCGCACAGCACGAGGATCGCATCGTCGGACGAGTGGGCGGCGCCTTCGAAAGCCGCCGACGAGACCTGCTGGACTCGGTCGGGCGCGCGGCCCAGGAGGTCGTGCGCAGCTACGATCATCAACGCCAGGCGCATGAGATCGCCACCTCGGTGCAGGCGGCCGTGGCACAGACGGCCCTGGTAGAGGTGGGTGCCGTCGGATTGGGGGCGCTGCTGGTGAAGATCCTGGCGACCACGCTGGCCGATGTCACCGGCCTGCTGGCGGCGGGAGCCGTGGCCGCCT
>JAJRVX010000549.1:0-3424 GCA_024277095.1 Chloroflexota bacterium | reverse complement strand
GTTCCTCCTGGGCCAGGATCGTGCACACGATGATCGGGATACGTCCTGTCGCCGGGTGTTGGCGCAGGCGTCCCAGCATCTCCCATCCGTCCGTGTGGGGCATCATCACGTCCAGAACGATGATCTGAGGAGAGCACGGTTCCGCCAGCGGGAAGGCTTCCTCTGGGTCCTGTACGCCGATCAGGTGGTAGCGTGTGCCCGACACATAGCGTTGCAGCAATTGCAATGTGTCGGCGTTGTCGTCGATGGCCAGGACGGGGAGCTGTTCCAGGGCGGGGAGGATCAGCCTGCTGGTGAACCCAGGCGGATCGTGGAGGAGTTCCAGGCGCCCCCCGCATAGGTCCACCAGCCGCTGGACGATGTCCAGGTTGGCGACGTCCTCGTCCATGACCGGTCGAGGCCCCGGCCGGGGTGCGGTAGCCACGATCTGGACCTCGATCTCCCATCGGTGCGGACGTGCTGAGATGTGGATGAGCCCTCCCGGCGCCCGGTGGATGGCGACGGTGAGCAGGCCGAGGAGCATCTGGCGCAATGCTACGGCGTGCACGGGGAGCTGGGGCAGGCCTTTCTCCAGCGCGGTCTCCAGGTGGACCTCATGTTGGGTCGCAATGGAGCTCGCCAGGTTGAGCACGGCTGTGAGTTCATCCGGGAGGGAGGCCGGTTGCTCGACGGGGGCATCCTGGAGCCAGGCGAGCTCCTCATGTAGAGGTGCTTCGGGGGAGATGCGGGATGCCAGGGGTAGTGATGGGGATGCCTCTCCGGGCAGTCCGCTATCCGGGGAGATCTGTTCCCACAGCCGGGCGGCCAGGATATCCAACGCCGCCGCCTGCTCCCGCCGGAGGTGGCGCACGCTCAATCCAAGCTGGTCGGCCACCTCCTGCTGGCTGAATTGCTGTACGTATCGATACAGGAGCAGCTCATAGATCCGCCGGGCGCGCGCCTGGGGCGGAACGTCCGGGGTTGGCTTCAGCGATGCGATGGCCTCTGTCAGGACTTTGCGTAGGGCGGTGGGGGCATCCGGGCGATCCTCGACGTGGAACAGGATGGCAAGGGGGTTACGGCGTAGTCGGTGGGGATCATAGAGATGATTCAGGGCATCCCGTAAGTTCTGCACGAATTGTTCATACGTGAGCATAGGCACCTATGGCCTTTTCATGACCTCTTCGTGACCCTCGCTGGACCGAAATCCTCTCCTGCACAGGCCGTTCTGGGATAGAATTATAGGTGCCAGGATCGGCCGTGTCAAACACATTTCCGCTCGCAAAGGACACGTCTCCCTTCGCTGTGGGGTTCTCGCCGCCGCCCGGCGGCTGGGATCGGGACTCCTGCGAAGGGAGCCTCACATATCTTCCCTGGTGAGCTTCTCGTTTGTTCCGTCCGTGAGCCAATATAGAGAGGAGGTGATGGCGCCGAGGGGATATTCCGGCTGGTCGGCATCGGCAGGAGGGCTGCGAGGGTGTTCGCAGCCCTAAATGCCGATGAGGACGTAGCATCATCGCATGGCATCGCAATGTTACCAGCTTGATCTGAGAGCAGAATTCCCCACGTGTTGGGGGAAATGGAGGGTGGTTATGAAGACCCGGAGGATAACTCGGCGAGAGATGCTCAAGTGGCTGGGCGTGGGCTCTGCGGCGACGGTCCTGGCTGCGTGCGCACCGCCTGGCGCTCAGCCGGCTGCCCCGGCCGAGAAAAAAGAGGAAGCCCCTGCGGCCGAGAAGGCCGTCACGGAATTGACCTTCTGGTCCCGTTTTGAGTTCCTGAAGCCGGCGATCGACCTCTTCAACGATGGGCCGGGGATGGAGAAGGGGATCCACGTGACGTTCAGCACCGTCCCCTACGACCAGTTCGTCGAGAAGCTGACGACGGCGGTCGCCACCAAGACAGCGCCGGATACATGCAGCATTGACCTGATCCAGTGCCCCTACTTCAACTCCATCGGTGCCTTCGCCGATCTGACGACCGAGTACAACGCGCTCCCATACAAGGATGAGTTGAGCAAGGGCATGCTCCCGTTGGGAGAGTACGAGGGGAAGCAATATCAGCTGCCCTTCTCCTCCGATAACTCCGCGTTCTTCTACAACAAGAAGATCTTTGAGGAGTCCGGGTTGGATCCGGAAAAGGCGCCGATCACGTGGGAGGACTATGTCCAGGCGGGCCTTGCCACGACCTCCGATGGGCGCTACGGGACGGCCTATTGCATGACCAGCGGTGGCGGCTATATGTTCCTGTTCATGCCCTGGGTTTGGGGGAACGGCGGGGATATCTTGACGCCTGATGGCACGAAGGCCGCCATCAACTCGCCGGAGGCGCTGGAGGCCGTGCAGCTGTGGTATGATATGATCTACAAGTACAAGGCTGCGCCCGAGGACACGTGGAACTACAACTGGGATGACGTCGTGGACCGATTCAAGGCCGGGAAGATCGCCATGATGGCCAACGGCAACTGGGGGATCGCCCAGTTGAAGAAAGATGCGCCGGAGATCGACTTCGGCACCACTTTGATGCCCAGGCCGGCCGATGGCCATCACAGCTCCTTCGCTGGCGGCGACCTGATGGGGATCTTGGCTCAGACGGAGTACCGGGACGAGGGATGGTCGCTGTTAGAGTTCCTGATGTAGGAGGACGTGCAGGTCGAGTTTCTGGCTAAGTCCGGCATCATCCCCATCCGCTCCAGCTTCTACGAGAACAAGTACTTTGAGGAGGAGCCCCGGCTGAAGGTCTTCACGCAGAGCCTGGATGTTGCTCAGGCGCCGTGGACTACGAAGTACAATCGCCTGTACGACCCCCTGCAGTCCAACCTGCAGGCGATCTTCAAGGGGGACAAGACGCCGGAGCAGGGTTTGGCGGACCTGGAAGAGGCCATCAACGCCATCCTGGCGGAATCCTGACCCGGGAGTGTACCGGAAAGGCTCCGAGGGATAGGGACGGCGACTTTTGCTCCCTCGGAGCCTTCCTTTGTCCATCGGGAGTGGAGGAATATGGGGATAGCAAAGGATATGTCCGGCGCACACTCGCGAAAGCGAGGGTGGTGGGGGAGTCATCGGACCCGGCATGCTCTGACCGGCTATCTGTTCGTCTTCCCGGCGGTCTTCTTGAACTCGGCGTTTATCCTGTTGCCCTTGGTGATGACCCTCTGGATCTCGGTTCATCATTGGCCGCCGTTGGGAGAGAGGCCCTTTGTGGGCATGAAGAACTACTTGGAGATCGTCCACGATGAGGTGTTCACCTACTCCTTTTGGTTCACCACGAAATACACCCTCCTGGTGACGCCGGCCATATTCATTACCGCCATGGCTCTGGCTTTGTTGGTGGATCAGCGGTTGCGCGGCGTCGTGGCGTTTCGGACTATCTACTTCATTCCCGTGGTGATCGGATTCGTGACCGCCGGGTTGATCTTCCGCTGGATCTTCAGTTCGGAGATCGG
>JAJRVX010000548.1:0-7016 GCA_024277095.1 Chloroflexota bacterium | reverse complement strand
GAGGGCCTTCCGACGACGCTCCAACTGCGCGTGTCGGGCCTCCTGATCGGGCAGGGTGTAGTGAGCCAGGAACTCCGCCTTGAACTGCAAATACGTGCCCGCCCGGATGTGAGCACGCACGTCGTCCATCAGGCGGAGCATAAAGTGCAGGTTATGGAGGGTGGCCAGTCGCAGGGCCAGGACCTCGCCCGCCTTGAACAGGTGACGCAGGTAGGCCCGGCTGAAGTGTTGGCAGGTGTAGCAGGTGCAGCCCGGCTCCACGGGATCGGGGTCCTCGGCGAACCGGGCGCTGCGCAGGTTGATCCGACCCCGCCGGGTGAGCAGCCCTCCGTTGCGGGCCACCCGGGTGGGCAGCACACAATCGAACAGGTCGATGCCCCGGGCCACGGCCTCCAGGATGTCCTCCGGCGTGCCCACGCCCATGAGGTAGCGCGGCCGGTCGGCCGGCATGAGCGGCATCAGCGCGTCCAGCGTGGCGTACATCTCCTCCTTCGTCTCGCCGACGGACAGCCCGCCGATGGCGTAGCCGGGGAAGTCCAGGGCGCTCAGGAACCGGGCGCTCTCCGCCCGCAGATCGGGGAAGATGCCGCCCTGGACGATGCCGAACAGCGCCTGGTCCTTCCGTCGCTGGGCAGCCTTGCATCGCTCCGCCCAGGCGTGGGTGCGGCGCAGCGCCTCCTCATTGTAGGCTCGATCCCTGGGGTCGGGGCATTCGTCCAGGCACATGATGATGTCGGCGCCCAGCAGCTCCTGGGTCTGGATCGCCAGTTCAGGTGTGAAGCGATGTTCCGAGCCGTCGATGTGCGATCGGAACGTGACGCCGTCCTCGTCCACTCGTCGCATGTGGGCCAGGCTGAAGATCTGAAACCCGCCGGAATCGGTGATGATGGGATGGTCCCAGGCCATGAAGCGGTGCAGCCCGCCCAGACGGGCGATGAGCTCGGCCCCGGGGCGCAGATAGAGATGATACGTGTTGGCCAGGATCAGCTCGGCGCCGAGCGCCTCCAGCTCCTGAGGCGTGACCGTCTTCACGGTGGCCTGGGTGCCCACCGGCGCGAAGCAGGGCATGTGGATGGGACCGTGAGGGGTATGGAAGACGCCGACACGGGCCAGGCCGTCGGTGGCTTCGATTGAGAAATGGAAAGGGAACGATTGGTTTGAAGATTGGCGATTTGGAGATTGGGAATTGGGGATTGTCATGGGATGAACTCGAGTACCCGATCGATCTCCTCGGTGGTGTTGTAGAAATGGGGTGACACCCGGATGGCGGGGCCGCGCTGGGAGACGACGATGTCCTCCTCCCCCATGCGCTCGACCAGCAGGGCCGGGTCCTCTCCCCTGGGGATGAACGAGACGATGCCGGAGCGCTCCTCCGGCCGCGCGTGCGGGGTAATGATCTCCACCTGACGCCCTTGGAGTTGCTCCAGCAGGTAGCCGGTCAGGTCCAGCACGCGAGCCTGGATCTGGGGGACCCCTACATCGAGGATGAACTTCAGGCTGGCGGCGAGGCCCGTGACGCTGTTGAAGGCCAGGACGCCCTCCTCAAAACGCGAGGCGTCCTGCTTCCACGGCAGATCGAAGTGGAAGTAGTCCCCCGGCTCCGCGTCCACGCCGCCGAAGCCCAATATGGCCTGGCTCAGGTCGTTGAGGCGCTCCTGCCGGCAATAGAAGATGCCCGCCCCGGTGGGGCCCAGTAGCCATTTGAACCCTCCGGCGGACAGGAAGTCGATGCCCGTCTCCTCCACGTTCAGGTCGATAGCGCCGAGCCCCTGGATGGCATCCACACACAGGTAGGCTCCCACCTCACGGCACATCTGGGCGATGGCCGCCAGATCGTTGCGATATCCGGTCAGGAACTCGACGAAGCTGATGGACACGACGCGAGTGCGCCGGTCCATGGCGGCGCGCAGCCCGTCCAGGGGGACGCGATGGCCCTGGGCCGGGACGATGCGGGTCTCCACCCCGCGATCCTCCAGGTTGCGCCACGGGTATACGGTGGCGGGAAACTCCGTCTCCGCGCACACCACGTTATCGCCTGGCTGCCAGTTCAGCCCCTCGGCGACCAGCATGATGCCATGGGACGTGTTGCGGGTGATGGCGATCTCCTCCGGCCGGGCGCCGATGAGCTGCGCCGCACGCTCCCGCGCTTGCGTCAAGGGGTTGTGCTCCTCGTCATATGAGGCCGTGCCCTGCTGCAGCCGCTGATCCAGGAAGGAACGCATCGCGTCGTAGACGGGCTTGGGCATGGGGGACACGGCCGCGTGGTTGAGGTAGACCTTCTTTTGGGTGACCGGAAACAGTGCTCGTATGGCCTGGATGTTCACGATGACGGCCCTCCATGGGATGTCGGTGCGTGCCCGGCGAGGCCTGATATCCGGGCAACCCGGGCGTAGATTAGCATGTGCCCATGGGAGTGTCAAGCACAAAGCGCATGGAGAGATCGTGATGAGGGCGCACTTTGATCTGTTTGGGAGGGCTCAGGTACTATGTTATAATGCCCGCCGAAAGGCGCTGGAGATTTTCGGCGATTCCCTCTTGTGAGGAGGTATAGATGAAGAGACACAGAGCGTGGGGTGTGGCCCTGATCGTGTTGGCCGTATTGGCCGTACCGTGGGCTGGCCTATGGGGCCCGTCAGGGATCCCCACCGTCGCTGCAGCCCCAACCGTAGATCAGGAGATCGTCTATCTGGACTCCACGGGGCGGATCAAGGTGCATGATCCGTACGTGCCGACCGGGAAGGAGGCGGTGGTCTGGCAGTCCCCGGATAGCGGGTGGTCCGCGGTGGCGACAGGGGATTTCAACGGCGACGGCGATGATGAGATCATCGCGTTGCGCGGGGCCACGGCCAAGGTCTTCGATCCGGTCGTCCAAAAGGGACAGGCCAAGGTCGTCTTCAACCGTAGCGCCTCGCCCAACGTGTGGGAGCTGGTGGCTACGGGCGACATCGACGCCGATGGCCGGGATGAGATCGTCCTGACCCACTCGGATAACGCGGGTGGGATCCGTGAGCATCTGACCGTGTGGGATGGGGGCGCTGACGGCACGAGCTGGACGAAGGTTCGGGATAACGGCTATGGCTGGCCGTGGGACGCCATCGCCCTGGGAGATGTCAACGCGGATGGTCGGGATGACATCGGGATGATCCGCTACTGGGAGAGCCTCCATGACCGCCGGTTGACCATCCTCAATCCCGTCACGTGGTCGGCGCTGCACGACAAATCTTACGACTTCCCATGGCTGGACATCGCGATCGGCGACACCGACGCCGTGTCCAACCTCAAGGATGAGATCGTCCTCACACGGCAGGACGTGATCGGGGCGCTGAACTCGTATCTGGTCATGCGTTGGAAGAGCGGAAGCAGCTCTTTGGATACGGTTCATGGGGAGAAGTTCTATCCCTATTTCACCGATATCGCTTTGGGCGACGTGAACAACAGCGGGGATGACGAGGTCTTCCTGCTGCGAGACCCCCGGACGGATGACGGGGTATCCTTCATCATGCGCAATTATGGCACCGATGCGGTCCCCTCATTTGAGGTGAGGATCGGACGGAACTGGAAAGCCGTGGTGGCCGGGGATGTGGATGGCGATAGCCGTGCTGAGGCGGTCATCCTCTCGCCTACCCAGATCCGCATCTATCAGAGCCCGGATGTGGACACCTCATACACCAACATCGCCGGTTCGTATCGAACCTTTGGGCGCAACCCCATCGCTCTGGGCAACCTGGACGGGGAGGGGATCGTAGCGGAGCCGCAATTGGGTGTGACTCCTACCAGCCTGAGCTTGCAATTGCAGAGCGGCGACAAGACCAATCGCTTCGTGGATGTGACGAATGTGGGTGCAGGCGGATCCTTCGCGTGGTCGGCGACGGTGACGGCGGGCTCCAAGTGGCTCACCATCAGCCCCTCCAGTGGCACCACCCCGGCGACGATCACGTTGTTGATCGATACCACTGGCATGCCGCCGGGAACGTACGAGGGTCGTGTGCAGGTGACCGCAGCGGGCATCTCGGGAAGCCCTAAGGAAGTGGTGGTGAATCTGACGCTGACGGCGCCGCCCTTTGACGTTCAGCCCGATAGGATCGTGCTCACGGTGCTGCCCGGCCGCACGTACACGCTGCCGCGGATCCTGATCACGGGGTCCGGCATCGACTGGGTGGCGGGCGTGATCCCCGCCGGCAGTTGGGTGACGCTGTCAGACGCGCTGGATCGATCCGGAAAGCTGGAGATCACGGAGGATGGAGTCCGGATCGACGGGGAGTCTGGCGTCGTGACGGTTCCCACCGTTCCGTGGGTGAATCTGGAGCCGTCCGAAGGCACGGCGCCCTCCGCCATCTACGTGACCGTTGACGAGACCAAAATGACGCCTGGCCTCAACCGGGCGACGATCGTCATCGATGGCGGGCCGACCGTGTCCCCGCGGCTTCACGGCGTGGATCTGGTCGTCGTGTTCGCCCAGCGTCAGATGTTCCTCCCCGCCGTGGACAGCTCTCGCTAACGCGGAGGTGAGGCCCCGCGTGAGTGAGAGACGGCTTGTCGCGCGAGGGATGCGGACGTCTTTCTGATCGGTTGCAGGAATACGCCCACGTGTGGGCGAGAGTAGAGGCCGCACGTGGGCGTGTCTTATTCCGGGATTGGGAACCCAGATGGGGGCGGTGTCCCCCTAGCCGGGATCGGACCCAGGAGGGGCCGTCGTCAGCGCCTGGTATGCCGCCGCCGCGCTGGGCAGCCGGATCAGGTGGGCAGGACAGGTGCAATCCGATGCCCCAAAGCGGGGGATCGGGACGGAGGAGCCAGGCAGGCCCAGGAGCCGGCGGGCCCACCGGCACTCCTGGCGGTCATCCCCTACCGCCCATGCGATGCGTTCTACGTGGGCCCGGGCGGTCAGGTGGTCGACGTGCCAGTGGCAGCGCTTTTCCGCCGCCGGCCGCAGATGACGGGCCACGCGGGCGGCTAGGCCGCCAGGCCCACGGGCGCTGCCCACGTAGGCGTACCATCCACTATCCAGGCGGTGCGTTCCCAGACGGCCGGGGGAGATCGTGAGCGGCTCGGCGAGATGGAAGAACAGCACGTATGTGCCGGGCTCATTCGGGATCTGGCTTCCCGTCCAATCTTCGCTATGGATCAGGTGATATGACATCGACTTTACCGCCTCTGGCACGGGAGTTGGAGATCGCCCGGGAGGTGATCCGCCGGGCAGGCGCTCAGGTGGCCGCCATCTACGCTCGCGGCGCCACCGTGGAGTGGAAGACGCCGGACGAGCCGATCACGGCGGCCGACCGGGCCAGCAACGATATCATCGTGGAGGCCTTGCGGGCGGCCTTTCCTCATGACGGGCTTCTGTCCGAGGAGACGGCGGACGATGGCTCCCGGCTACGCCACCGGCGGGTGTGGATCGTGGATCCGCTGGATGGCACGCAGGACTTTGTGAACCGCACCGGCGAGTTCGTGGTGATGATCGGGCTGGTCATCGACGGCGAGCCCGTGTTGGGATTGGTCTATCAGCCTATCGCCGAGCGGCTGTTCATCGGCCAGTCGGGCGTGGGAGCCTGGGTGGAGCAGGACGGCTCGCGTGAGCCCCTGCGCGTGTCCGATGTGTCTGAGCCCGCCCAGATGCGCCTGGTGGTCAGCCGTACCCATCGCAGCCCGCTGACCGAGGCCGTTCGGCAGGCTCTGGGCATCCGACAGGATCGGCCTTGCGGGAGCGTCGGGTTGAAGGTGAGCCTGCTGGCGACCCGGGAGGCCGACCTGTACATACACCCCAGCCTGGGGTGCAAAGAGTGGGATGTGTGTGCGCCGGATGCCATCCTGCGGGCTGCCGGAGGCCGGATGACCGATTGCTGGGGCCGTCCCTTCCGCTACAACCAGCCGGATGTGCACGCCCGCTGGGGGGTGGTGGCCAGCAACGGGCGTGCCCATTCGAAGGTCGTCGGCCATGTGGCGGCCGCGTGCGAGTCGGCGGGCGTGGACCCTCGCGTGGGATTCTCGTGAGGAGAGGGAACGTCTCTCCAGCGGTGGGTTGAGAGGTGTGCAGGACTTATTGGTGCCATCCATATGGTATAATTGGTATAATGAGGTGCAGTTGCGATCACAGGAGGTCCGTACGCAAATGGACATGCCTGATTTAACCCTTCTTCCTCAAATCTTTCGTAGATATCCTGGCATCCAGGCTGTATATTTGTTCGGTTCTGTAGCGAGCGGGAAGGCTCATCCGCAGAGTGACTTAGACCTGGCCGTGATTCCCCGTCATGCCTCCGTGCGTGCCCAGAAGTTGGACATTCTGGCCGATTTGGCGCGTCATGGCTTTTGTGATGTTGATCTGGTGTTCTTGGATACCTCGGATATTGTCCTTAAGTACGAGGCCATCCGTCAAAATCGTTTGGTGTATCAGGCTGAAGACTTTGACGCTGCCGGGACCTATTCGCTCATCGTGCGTCAATATTTGGATTTCTTGCCCTACCTGGAGGTGCAGAGGATAGCTTACAAGCGGAGAGTTTTGCATGGTTAGGCAAGAGGTCATTCGCAAGCGCTTGAACAAGTTGGACGAATATCTTTCGATTTTATATCGCTTGCAACGGTATGACCTGAAGCAGTTCCTGAGTGATCCTGAGCGTTATGGCAGCGCTGAGCGCTTTCTCCAACTGGCGGTTGAGACGACAATCGACATTGGTGGACATTTGGTTGCCGATCTTGGGTTGGGCGAGATCAGCTGGTACAGTGATATCCCTCGGCTACTCGCCGAGAAGAGGTACATAGATGCTGATCTGCGTGACAAGTGGATACGGATGATCGGATTCCGAAACATATTGGTTCATGAGTATTTGGAGATCGATCGGACGATCGTGTACGATGTTTTGCAGCACCAGTTAGGCAGCTGGTAGGTATCCGCGAAACCGTGATTGGGTCTGAAAGTTGAAAAAATTGGCGGGGTCGATAGCATACCCATATCCATCTCCAACCAAGGAGGGATGCTATGGACCCCACCCAGGTATTCTGCCCCAACGAGGCCTGTCCGG
>JAJRVX010000547.1:0-6611 GCA_024277095.1 Chloroflexota bacterium | reverse complement strand
GATCATAGGAGCCGAAGTACCATGAAGATAAGCGAATGGGCCCGTATCCTGCCCGGGGTGGAGATCGGGGAGGGGACGCGGGTGGAGGATTTCGTCATCCTGGGACAACCTCCCCACGGCTCCGCTCCCGGCACGGAGACCACGGTGATCGGCAAGGAGGGCATCATCCGCTCCCACACGGTGATTTACGCGGGAAACCGGATCGGGGACCATTTCCAGACCGGACATGGCGTGATGATCCGGGAGCGAAACGCCATCGGAGACCGTGTCAGCATCGGGACCGGATCTGTGGTGGAACACCATGTGACGATCGGCAACCGGGTTCGCATTCACTCGCAGGCTTTCATCCCGGAATACTCCACACTGGAAGACGACTGCTGGATCGGCCCCAACGTCGTGCTGACCAACGCGCTCCATCCCCTGTGCCCCAAGGCCAAGGCCTGCCTCAAGGGGGCGACCATCCGGCGAGGGGCGAAGATCGGGGCCAACGCCACGATCCTGCCGGATGTGGTCATCGGCGAGGGCGCGCTGGTAGGCGCCGGCGCCGTGGTGGTGGAGGACGTCCCCCCGTATACCGTGGTGGTCGGCAACCCGGCACGCGTCGTGAAACGGGTGAGCGAGCTGGACTGCCCCTACGGGCTGATCGATCATCCATACCCGACATCTGCGCCGAGATCTTCCCACTCCTAAGGGGGTTTCATGCGTTTGTGGAGACGCCTGTTGTTCTCTTTCATCCTCATAAGCACCACCCTGAGCGCCTCCCTCCCGGCGGCAATGGCTCAGACGGAGGCGGGGCAATGGCACCCGTTCACCAATTCGGACGGCCTGGTGGACAACGCCGTCAACGCCGTGCTCCAGGACCGCTATGGCGTGATGTGGTTCGGCACCAACGCGGGCGTCAGCCGTTTCAACGGGGCGTTCACGACCCTACAGGATATCCCACCGCTGCGATCGGGCGTCTTCACGATCCACGAGGCGAGAGACGGGGCCCTCTGGTTCGGGACCAACCAGGGCGCCGTGCGATATGTGCCCGGGACGCAGGAGTGGGAGGCCTTCACCCCCCAACAGGGGCTGGCGGGCAACCAGGTCCTCGCGATCGCCGAGGATAAGCAGGGGAACCTGTGGTTTGGGACGAACGCCGGCGTCAGCCAGTACGCCCCAGACTCGGGGGCCTGGATCTCGTTCACGACGGATGACGGGCTCTCCCACAACATGGTCCACGCCATCGCCATCGGCCAGGATCAGACCATCTGGTTCGGCACCGAGAACGGCGTGGACTGGTACGACCCGGCGAAGGACCGATGGGGCCATCTGGGGATCACGGATGGGCTGATCAACGAGCAGGTCTACGCCGTCCTGGCGGACGAATCGGGGAACCTATGGTTCGGAACGGCCGGCGGGGTGAGCCGTTACCAGCCGTTCACGGGACGGTGGCGCTCCTTCACACGGGCCGACGGGCTGGGCGCGAACTTCGTATGGTCCATCCTGGAGGATCGCCAGGGACACCTCTGGTTCGGCACCAACGCCGGCGGCGTATCCCATTTCGATCCCTCGACGGGGCGTTGGGAGACTTTCACCACGGATCGGGGGCTGATCGCCAACTTCGTGCGGGACATCTGGGAGGACCGGGACGGCGGGCTGTGGTTCGCGACGCTGGGCGGGGTCACCCTCTACACCGGGCGATCCTGGCGCACCGTCTCCGTCGGCTACGCGGGCGCCGTCGACGTGACCGCCCTCCTCATCGACGATTATCAGCGCCTCTGGGTTGCCACGAACGGGCAGGGGCTCTGGCTGTACGATGGGGCCAATTGGACCCAGTTCTCCACCTCCAACGGCACCCTGGGCTCCAACTCGGTGTGGTCGCTGTATCAGGACGCGGAGAACCGGATCTGGGTGGGAACCGGAGGGGGCGGCGTCAGCCTGTGGGATGGGGAGCGGTGGCGCATCTACACCAAATCCAACGGCCTGGCCGAGAACTACGTGACCTCCATTCGCCAGGCCCCCGACGGCAGCATGTGGTTCGGTACCACGGAGGGCGCCAGCCACCTCAACATGGAGACCGGCGAGTGGTGGACGCTGGATGAGGCGGTGGGCCTGCCCGGCCCCCGCGTGAATGCGATCGCGTTCACGCCGGATGGCGATATCTGGTTCGCCACCCACGAACACGGCATCTGCCGCTACAATGGGGCGCAATGCCAGGTCTTCACCATGCAGGACGGGCTGGCCGACAACGGGATCGCCACGGGCGCAGTCGTCTCGGACGGAAAGGGAGGGCTCTGGTTCGGCCACTGGCGCGGGGGGCTGAGCCACTGGACCGGAGAGGGATGGGAGCGGGTCGGGACGGCGGACGGGTTGGCCGCCGATCGCGTGTACGCCCTGTACCTGGGCAGCGACGGCAGCCTGTGGGCGGGCACGCTGGGGGGACTGAGCCGATACGACGGCCGCAGCTGGCAGACGTACACCCGCCTGCACGGGCTCCCCAGCAACGAGGTGACCGCCATCGTGGAGACCCGGGACGGCGCCTTCTGGCTCGGGACGATCTCGGGGCTGGCGTGGTATCGCCCGGAACGCACCGCCCCGTGGGTCGAGATCCAGACGGTCAACGGGCGCGTCACCGAGGCGGACTCCCCCGTGATCCCGGAGGGGGATGTCTCCATCAGCCCACCGACCAGCCGCCGGGTGAAAGTGATCGACGGGAACATCGCGATCACCTATCGCGGCGGCGACCTCTGGACCGATGCCGCGGATCTGCTGTATCTCTATCGCCTGAGCCGCGGGGAGGATGGGCGGTGGTCGGCCACCCGGGAGCAGGTGCGCATCTACGAGAACCTGGAGCCGGGGGTGTACACGTTCGAGGTGATGGCCCGCGACCTCGACTTCAACTACTCCCGCCCGGAGAAGCTCATCATCCAGGTCCCCAGGCCGGGGCTGAAGGTCACCGTGCCGCTGCTGGGGACGATCTCCCTCACCGGGTTCGGGCTGCTCGTCCTGGTGACCACCATGGCAGTGCTCGGCCTGGGGTACGGCGGGGTGACCTACTACAACGCACGCAGCCGGCCGCGTCAGGCCGTCCAACGCAAGTTCAACCCCTACATCTCCGGGGAGCCCATCCGGCGGGCCGACATGTTCTTCGGCCGGGAGGACCTGCTGCGTCGCATCCTGCAGATCCTGCACTCCAACAGCATCATGATCCACGGCGAGCGGCGCATCGGCAAGACGACCATGCTGCACCAGATCGCGAACCAGCTCCAGGAGATCCACGATCCCGAGTACCGCTACATCCCGATCTATATCGACCTGGAGGGCACGCCGCAGGAGATCTTCTTCCACACGCTGATGGGGGAGATCATCGCCGAGACGCAGCCCTATCTGAGCGAGCGCCCGCATCTCCAATTCGACGAGCTGCCATCGGAGGAGTACGGCGATCGAGAGTTCACCACCGACCTGCGTAAGCTGCTGGCGGCCCTGAGCCAGGAGGAGGACCCTCGCGATGTGCGGCTTATCCTGCTGATGGACGAGATGGACATCATGAACAACTACGAGCCGCTGATCCAACAGCAGCTCCGCCGCATCTTCATGCAGACCTTCACGCGCAATTTGGGCGCTGTAGTGGCCGGGATTCAGATCAGCAAGGAGTGGGACCGGATCGAGAGCCCCTGGTACAACCTGTTCAACGAGGTGCAGCTGCGTCCCTTCACCCCCGAACAGGCGCGGGAGCTGATCGAGGAGCCCGTGCGAGGGGTCTACAAATGGGATAAGGACGCCGTCCAGTTCGTGATCGAGAAGAGCGGAGGGCGTCCCCATCGAATCCAGCAGTACTGTCTGGAAGCGGTCAATCAAATGATCGAAGCCGGTCGGAGTCGCATCACGCTACAGGACGTACAACGCGCACACGAGATCATCGAACGTCATCAGGCCGCCTGAGCATTTCGAATCCGGAGAGGTGATTGTGCGTAACCCTTACATCGTCGGAAGCTATGTTGTGGATCGATACCACTACGGCCGCCACGGGCTGATCGATTACCTGCTCAACAGCCCGGATGACGCCGTGTGGGTCGTGGGCAACCGTCGCATCGGCAAGACCTCGCTGCTGCGCCAGATCGAGTTCCTGACCTCCGACCAGAAGGAGGGCTATGTGCCGATCTTCTGGGATATGCAGGGATGCGAGACGGAAGCCGATCTGGCCCGGGAGCTGTACTACGCCTTTGAGGACGCCAGCGAACGGTTGCAGGCTCTGGGCTTGGACGTGGCCCCCTTGCAGGGGACAGAGGTCGCCGAGCTGCTGCGCGCGGCGCGGCGGGCGGCGCAGGAGAAGGGACTCAAAGCTCTGGTGCTGATCGACGAGGCGGAGGCGCTGATCAACGTGGGCCGTCACGACCCCCAGGGGCTGCAACGGCTACGCAAAGCCCTCCAGGCCGGCCAGGGGCTGCGCGTGATCATGACCAGCACCAAGGCGCTGACCAAGCTGAACGACCTGTGCCGTGATTGGGATACCTCGCCGTTCCTGTTCGGGTTCGGGCTGCGCAACCTGTGGGAGCTGGACGCCCTCTCGGCCGAGCGGTTGATCCGCCAGGCCCAAAGTGACACCCCCGTGAAGGCCAGCGACAAGGTCGTGGACGCCATCTGCGAGTACACCAATCGGCACCCATACCTGATACAGGTCCTATGTCAGCGGCTGTGGCAGGACGATAATACTCTGCGAGAGCCCACGGAGTCCGACCTGGCAGTGGACGAGATGCTGGCCGGCTTCTGCATGATCGACTTCCGCCACCTGGCCCCCACAGAGCGGCGGATCCTCCTCACCGTGTCCGAACACGGGCAGATGAGCGAGGAGGAGCTGACCTCCATCATCGATCAGCCGAAGCGGTTCGTGCGCAACTTCGTCTACAGCCTGGTCCGGCTGGGGTATCTGCGCAGGGTAGGGGATCAGCTCGCGGTGGGCAATCGGTTCCTGAGCCAGTGGCTGCACGACCATCACGACCAGCTCATCCACGAGACCACCAGCGAGATCTCCGATCGCAGCACGCAAGAGCTGGCCGCACGCGGGCGCAAAGAGGAGCTCTCCTACCTGCAGGACCAGTTGCGCATCCACCAGGCCAACCTGCAGGAACTGGAGCGCCAGCGCGGGCACTTCGGCGTGCGCGTGCCGCTTGACCTCGTCAATGAGATCAACTACACGCGCCAGGAGATCGAGCGGCTGCGCCGAGAGATCGAGCCTCTGCTGGAGGAGGATGCCCCCGAAGACTCCGTGTAAGGCGAGTACCCTTGCAAGGAGAATAGCTTCCATGCCCATCCCGCTGGTCGATCTGAAAGCCCAATACGCGACCATACAGGAGGAGATCGACGCCGCCATCCGGCGCGTGATCGACAAGACGGCCTTCATCATGGGGCCGGAGGTCCGGAACTTCGAGGAGGCGTTTGCGGCCTACTGCGAGGCGAAACACGCCATAGGCGTGGGCTCCGGTACGGCCGCCCTGTTTCTGGCGTTGCAAGCCTGCGGCATCGGCCCCGGAGACGAGGTGATCACCACCCCCTTCACCTTCATGGCCACGGCCGAGGCCATCTCCCAGGTCGGCGCCCGACCGGTGTTCGTGGACATCGACCGGGACACGTACAACATCGACCCGGAGCAGATCGAGGCCGCCATCACGCCGCGCACGAAGGCGATCATGCCCGTGCACCTCTACGGGCAGCCGGCCGAGATGGACGAGATCAACGCCATCGCCAGGGCGCACGGCCTGTGGGTGATCGAGGATGCCGCCCAGGCCCATGGCGCCCGCTACAAGGGACGCCGCGTCGGTAGCCTGGGGGATATCGCCTGCTTCAGCTTCTACCCCAGCAAGAACCTGGGGGCCTACGGCGACGGTGGCGCCGTGGTGACCAACCACGACGATCTGGCCGCCCGGGTGCGCCTGCTGCGGGACCATGGGCGATCCAGCAAGTACGTGCACCAGGAGCTGGGATGGGGGCTACGCCTGGACGCGCTGCAGGCCGCCATCCTGGGCGCCAAACTGCCCCATTTGGACGAGTGGAACGCGGCCCGCCGGGAGCGAGCGCGACGCTACGCGGAGTGGCTGGCCGACACGGAGATCATCACGCCCGCGGCGGCGCCGCACGTGGAACACGTGTATCACTGCTATGTCATACGCACGCCACGCCGAGACGAGGTACACGACGCCTTGCGGGCCCGGGGCATCGGCGTCGGCATCCATTATCCGATCCCGCTACATCGGCAGCCCGCCTACGAAAGCCTGGGGTATGCGAAGGGGGCCTTCCCCATCAGCGAGCGATACAGCGAGGAAGTGCTCTCCCTCCCCATGTACGCGGAATTGACCGAAGCCCAGCAGCAAGAGATCGTCTCGGCGATCCGGGAGATCGTGGGATAAGCCGGCCACGAAGCGCGGCCGGCCGCCGCATCGGTAGTGTATCCAAAATGGCGGAAATTCCGCGAGGCCCATCGCAAGCCCACAGGGGAGGTGCGGAGGGACCTCCCTCCGCCAAAACATCCTCTTTTTCCGCTTTGCACCTGTCCTTTCCCGGCCTGATTCGGGTGGGCCAGGCCGGGCGAGGCAGGTGAGGGGCGGAAACCGGGAGGTTTCTTTTGAGGGGCT
>JAJRVX010000546.1:0-16255 GCA_024277095.1 Chloroflexota bacterium | reverse complement strand
GGTCTGCCCCAGCTTGAAGGCCGGAATGCTCGCTTCCTCGCCCATCCACTCCCCCTCGGTAACTCCTACATACTGTAAGAGATTGTGTCAACAAGAATGCCACCCGTGCTTTGAATAAAGGATGGGTGGCCTGCCATCCACGACCGACCTGCCTGTGCTTCGGATCTTCGGGCCCCATTATACAGGCGGTTTTGGGGTTCCGTCAACTGGCGGGGCCGGAGGGTAGTGTATCCAAAATGGTGGAAATTCCGCCAGGCCCATCGCAAGCCCACAGGGGAGGTGCGGAGGGACCTCCCTCCGCCGAAACATCCTCTTTTTTCGCTTTGCACCTGTCCTTGCCCGGCCTGACTCGGGTGGGCGAGGCCGGGCAAGGCAGGTGAGGGGCGGAAACCGGGAGGTTTCTTTTTTCTGCTGGTCGTGCCCCATGGGGACGGCCCTCCGTCGCACGACATCTGTGGACGTCCGGAGCCCTCGAAGCCAGGCCAATCAGCGCATGAGGGATGCGCAGGATGGCGCTGACGTACTATCTCCACAAATGGTATGCTGAGTTACGATAGACGATAAAGATCCCTACGGTCCCTCGCAGGCCCGGGATATGGCGACTGCCGGGCCTGGCTTGCTTCAAGGTTCCTGGTGGAGAGGCGGAAATGATTCAAACTCTGGTTGGAGTCAAGATCTCCTGCCGGGATGGGTGGGCAGGAACGCTCAAGCGACTGATCGTGGATCTGAATACGGGGAGGACAACCCATCTGGTGATCGAGACGGTGGCGCCGTCCGGCGATGTCGTCGTGCCCGTCCGACATGTGGTCGCCACAGGGTATGAGAGCGTCTTCCTCGACCTCTCATCGGCTCAGCTGGCAGCATATCGTGAGCGTTGCTGAGGAAGTGGACCCCTCGTCGTCCTTTGCCACCTCTTCATCCGGCCTTCACAAACTCTTCACATCGTTCTGCTACAGTGATGGCAGCACAAGATCAGACGATGTTGTGGAGTGAGAGAGAGGAGGGTAGAGGATGGGCAAAGTCAATTGGGTCCTGGTTGCCACCTTTGGCATTGTGATCCTTCTGTTTTCGGTGCTGAGCCTTGGATTCCTGTTCCCCGGCTGGGGCTGCTGTGGCGGCATGATGGGGGGATGGGGGATGATGGGCGGATGGGGCGGCAACGCGCGAGGCAGTTGGGGCGTGTTGGGTTGGGTCCTTCCGCTGATCGGCCTGTTGATCCCTTTGGCATTCCTGGCCTTGCTGGCCCTGGGCGGCGTCTGGCTCTTCCGGCAGAGTGGCCTGTCTCGTGACCTGCCGCCTGCATCGGAGCAGGATGTCTCCGGTAAGACCTGCCCCAGTTGCGGTCGGCCTGTGCAGGCTGACTGGCAAGTCTGCCCTTACTGTGGGCAGGGGCTGGTGTGAGCGTGACTTTTCGCACCGCGCGCTTTCGTGCGATGCTACTGCGATCAAAGGAGGTCGTGTGATATGTGTGGTGGTGGAAGATCCCATCGTGAGCGGATGATCTATCGAGAGGCCCCGTGGCAGGAGCCGGCGCCGCAGGCGGCCCAGGTGACTCAAACCTGCCCGAACTGCGGAGGGCCCGTTGAGGAGGATTTCGTCCTCTGTCCCCGGTGCGGGACGCAATTGAAGCGTTCCTGTCCCTCCTGCCACAAGGCTGTGGATACGGATTGGGTCGCCTGTCCCTATTGCGGAGCGGCCCTGGGTGAATCGGCGTAGTGGATTGCGAAACCTGCTCGGGTGGCGGGGGGTATTCCCTACGGAGGGATATCCCCTTCGCCACCCTGAGGGCATAGGTTGGAGACTAGAGAATTGGAGATTGGGGAGAGGAGTGAACATCATGGGATTGCTGGCGAGATTTAAGGCCATCTTTCAGGCTCAGGCCAACAAAGCTATGGAGGGCCTGGAGGATCCGAAGGCTAGTCTGGATTATAGCCTGACCCGGCTGCAGGAGAGCCTGCGTCAGGTCGGTCAGAGTTTGGTAGAGGTGGCGGCGGCGAAGCGTACGATGGAGGCGCAGCGGGACCAGCTGGCTGTTGCCGTGACCCGTTACGAGGAACAGGCCAGGGCCGCCCTGGAAAAGGGGCGGGAGGATCTGGCGAAGCTGGCGCTGGAGCGCAAGCAGACCGCTCTGGCCCGCCAGGCGGAGTTGGAGGCCAATATCGCCAACCTGGAGAGACAGGTGGAGAGCCTCAAGACGACTCAGGCCAGCCTGCGCACCAAGATCGAGCTCTTCCGTAGCAAGAAGGAGGAACTGAAGGCCATCTACGACTCCTCGCAGGCGCAGCTTAAGGTGCGGGAGGCGTTGAGCGGCATCTCGGAGGACCTGGCTGATGTGGGGAATACCATCCAGCGGGCCGAGGAGCGTATCCGTCGCATGCAGGCCCGGGCGGAGGCCATCGACGAGTTGATCGCCACCGGGGCGATCGAGGATGTCCTGGAGCCCGAGACCGATGATATCGATCGTGAGCTGATGCGACTGGCCCGCTCCGAGGCGGTGGAGGCCGAGCTGGCCCGGCTCAAGGGCGAGGTGGTGGCATCGTGAAGGAGACGTTCGTGATCCGTGTGGCCGGTGAGGGCCAGTTCGAGGTCCCCCGGGATGCGAGCTTGTTGACCGAACTGAACGCTATCGATAACCAGATCGTGACTCTGCTGCGGGAGAGCGAGGTCGAGCTCCAGCGGCTGTTAGAGCGGATGGCGGATCTGGTGCGCAGGCGGGGACGTTCGTTGGAGGCGACGTTGGCGGAATCGGACCTGGTGTTGCCCCCGGAGGACCTGACCCTGGGCGAGGCGCTGGAACTGTTCGTGGGGGAGGGGCTCATCCCCGGATAGGGGGAGCCCCCCTTCTGTGACGAGGGGAGGTGAATCGGATGGGATGCGGACCGGATGTCTTTCGGCTTTTCGATCTGGCGGATGCCCTGGTGCGGGATAACCGGGCCCGCCGCTATAGGACCTGGCCTGCGACGGGCCAGCCGCAGCCTTCCGGCCCCTCGCTCCAGGAGCAGCTCTATGAGATGTACGAACGGGGGGAGCTGGACGAGGAAACCCTCCGTGAACTCAAGGATCTGGTGTCCCGGGGGCGGCTCCGGCCGGTGGATCTGGCCGTGTTGCGTTATGAGAGACGCCAGAAGGCCCGGGGCCGGCCGCGGGAGAGCGAGGAGGACGTCGCCATTCGGAAGCTGCGGGCCCGGATCGCCAGGCTGGAGGAGGCGCGTGAGGAGTCGTCTCAGGTGCTGACTTCGCTGCAGGAGCGGATCGCGGGTGTGGAGGCCCGGGCACGGCAGCGTGAGGAGGCAGCCCGCCGTGCGGTGGCGGCGGATGAGGCGCTGGCGCGCCGATACCTGATGGAGAAACAGGAACTGATGGAGACGCAGGTGCGCCTGGAGGCCCAGGCCCAGGCGCTTGAGGAGGACCTGGCCAAGCTGGACGCGTTGCGGGAGAGGCTGGAGGCCAAGGTGGCGGAGCTGGAGGCGCTGCGGTCTCGCCAGGAGCTTCAGTCCTTGCGCTCACAAATCGATGAGGCGGAGACGTGATGAGCTCCGCCTCGTTTCGGCTTTCGGCGGCGGCTGCCCGGCAAATGGGCGCCGCCGCTTCTTTATTGTGGTGAGGCGGGCGCGACCACGCCCATGGGCGACCGCGAAACACGCCTTTTGGCGGGGGTGCTGTAGGCTGAATGGCGCTGGTGCCCCTGTGAAAGGCAGAGCACAATAAATGTGAGCGTGTTCAAAGATCGTGAATCGCCCTTGCACCGGAGAGGAGGCGAGGTATCGTGAGCGCCCGAGGGCATCGTCATCACCTGTGGCTGATGTTGGCGTGTTGCCTCATCCCCCTCGCTGCGCTGGGGGCCATTTTCCTGTTCAACGTGCCGGTGTCCAGCGCGTTGTTGTTTGTGCTCATCCTGCTGTGCCCGTTGGGCCATCTGTTGCTGATGGGACGTTGGGGCCACTCGCATGGCGCCACGCAGGGCGCTGGGGATGCGGCATCGGACGCGCCGGCCCCATTGCCGAGCGCGAGCCGCCCGGCGGCGGAGCGCGACGGGGCATAGGTTACCTGGGTCGCATAGCACGACGGCGCCGTACGCGAGCGCGGCAGGCGGGCGCTCTGCGCCGAATTCGGGTGTGGGCGCTGTCGCGTTGGGAGAGGACGGCATGCAGGACGAGAAAGGATCCATAGGGGAGGTTTCGGCGGAGATGACGGCGGCGTCGCCTGCGGGCCTGTCGGGGCTCTCGCTCGGCTGGGGCCGCGTGGTCGTCTATTCCCTGGTCCTGGCCTTGTTGGCTCTGATGGGATGGGGCATCGTGCGGACGACGGCCGGACCCGTGGAATCCGGCATGGCCCCTGATTTCACGTTGACCACCTTTCAGGGGGAGACCATAACCCTGAGCGATCTGCGTGGCAAGGTGGTGGTGATCAATTTCTGGGCCTCATGGTGTCCGCCCTGTCGGGAGGAGGCGCCCTACCTGGAGCGCACATGGCGTGCATACCGGGATCGGGGTGTGGTGTTCATCGGGGTCGACTACGCTGATACGGAGAAGAAGGCGCTGGCCTACATCGAGGAGTTCGACATCACGTATCCGAATGGCCCCGACATCGGGACGGAGATCTCTCAGGCATACCGGATCCGGGGGGTCCCTGAGACCTTCTTCGTAGACAAGCGGGGGCGCCTGCGCGGGGTCCACATCGGCCCGCTGAAGCCGCCCCAGCTCGAGCAGAAGATCGAGGAACTGCTGGCGGAGCCATAGGCGGCCGCCGACGGCAGGAGGTGTACGTGGTCAACGATCTCGGTTTCTTCGCATTGGCTCTTTCCGCGTTGTTGGCCGCCTATGCGGCCGCTGCCGCCTGGTGGAGCACCCGGCGTGGGGATGGGCGATGGCTGGAGAGCGCCCGCAATGCGGCTGTGGGCACGGCGCCGTTGCTCACCGTCGCCTGCGTGGCCCTCGTATACAACCTGTTGGCCGGAAATTTCCAGATCTCCTACGTGTACGACGTCTCGGCCAGGGCGATGCCGTCCTTCCTGAAGGCCACGGCCCTGTGGGGCGGCCAGGCGGGATCCATCCTCTTCTGGACGTGGCTGATGTCATTGTTCGCTGCGGCCGTGCTCCTGCGCAAGTGGGAGGTGGACCGGCCGTTGCTGCCCTGGGTGATCGTCATCACCATGCTGACCCTGCTCTTCTTCCAGGGGCTGTCGCTGCTCGTGGCCAACCCTTTCGATCGGCTGTGGCAGGATCCCCTCAACGGCGAGGTCGTACATCGCGTGTGGCGTCCGGCGGGGGCCGTCCCCCTCGTGCCCTTCGACGGCACGGGGTTGAACCCGCTGCTCCGTCATCCGGGGATGATCGGGCATCCGCCCACCTTGTACCTGGGCTTCGTGGGGTTCGTGATCCCGTATGCCTTCGCCATGGCCGCGCTCATCACCCGGCGTTCCGTCGGTGATCGGTGGATCCGGACCACCCGGCGCTGGACGTTGGTGTCCTGGCTCTTTCTCTCGCTGGGGTTGCTGTTAGGGGGACGTTGGGCCTATGACGTGTTGGGCTGGGGCGGCTTTTGGGGATGGGACCCGGTGGAGAACGCCGCTCTGATGCCCTGGCTGACGGGCACGGCCTTCCTCCATTCCGTGATGATCCAGGAGAAGCGCGGGATGCTGAAGGTATGGAACATGGTGCTCATCATCCTCACCTATAGCCTGGTCATCTTCGGAACCTTCATCACCCGCAGCGGCGTCATCTCCTCCGTGCACTCGTTCACCCAGTCCGCCATCGGGCCGGCGTTCTTCGCGTTCATCACCGTCACGTTCCTGACCTCTGTGACGTTGTTGGTGAGCCGGATGGACACTCTGCGCAGCGAGAACGCCCTGGAGAACGTCCTGTCCCGGGAGGCGGCCTTCCTGTTGAACAACCTGCTCTTCCTGGGCATCACCTTCGCCGTCTTCTGGGGCACCATCTCCCCCATGGTGACGGAGTTGATCACGGGGCAGAAGATCACGGTGGGGCCGCCGTACTACAATCAGGTGACAGGTCCCCTGTTCGGCGCCCTGGTGTTGTTGATGGGGGTGGCCCCGCTGCTGGCCTGGCGACGCCAGTCGGCGTCCCAGCTGGCTCATAAGCTCCTCTGGCCCTTTGTGGGGAGCGCGCTGGTCGTGGGCGGCCTGGTCGCGACGGGCCATCGGAATCCCACGGCGTTGTTCGGATTCTGGTTGGTGGCCTTCGTGGGGCTGGCCACGCTGCTGGCGTTCTGGAGGGGGGCGCAGGCCCGACGTCAGGCCCACGGTGAATCGTGGCCCATCGCCCTGGCCCGGCTGATCTCCCGCCACCGCCGCCGCTATGGGGGATATCTGATCCACCTGGGGGTGCTCATGATGGCTCTGGGGATCATCGGCACCTATCTCTTTCAGCAGGAGACTGAGGCCACACTGGCCCTGGGGGAGCGGTTGAACTTCGGGCCCTACGCGCTCCAGTTCGATAACCTGCACGCCTATAGCCTGGAGGCGGGAGATCGCCAGGTGACGGAGGCGGTGCTGACGGTCTATGAGGATGGGCGTCCCGTGCGCACGTTGCGGCCCCGGCGGGACTTTTTCATCAGCGCTGAACAGCCCATGACCATCCCTTCCGTGTGGAGCCGCCCCCAGGGGGACCTGTACGCCCTGCTGGTGACCTGGGAGACCGATCCGGGCCTGCGCGCTACGTTCAAGATGTACATCAACCCGTTGATCGGCTGGCTGTGGCTCGGCGGTTTGACGTTTGTGCTGGGCACGGTGATCGCGGCCTGGCCGGATTCGGCCGTCCGGCGGACCTGGAAGCTGGCCCCGCAGGGCGAGCAGGCGCCGAGCCCGGCGTAGGCGGCGGCACGCGCCGGGCGCCTGGCCGCGTGCGGTTTTGGGAGAAGGAAGGCTATGTGGCGGAGAACGATCGTTGCCGTGTTGTTGTTCCTCGGTCTGGCCCTGGGGATCCCGGTGGCGGCTCAGGAGCCCACGGCCGATGAGGTTAACCGTATCGCCAAGCAGCTCTACTGCCCGGTGTGTCCCAACACGCCTTTGGACGTGTGCGAGACCAAGGCGTGCGAGGATTGGCGGGCGCAGATTCGGGATATGCTGGCCGAGGGCCAGGACGAGCAGGCCATCATCGACTACTTCGTCGCCCAGTATGGGATCCGGGTTCTGGCGGCGCCGCCCCGCAGGGGGTTCACCGCCCTGGTGTGGGTGCTGCCCGTCGTCGGGCTGTTGGCCGGGGGATGGCTGCTGATGCGCGTCTTCCGACACCGGGGGGACGGCCCCTCGCAGCTGCTGCCTGGGACGGGCCAGGACGGGGCGTTGCCTATCCCGTCCGAGTACCTGGCCCGCCTGGAGGAGGACGTGCGGAAAGGATAGGGATCATGGCTCCGGAGAGCATCGTGTTAGGTGTGGCCCTGTTGGGGATCGTGGGCGTGACCGTCGCCTGGCCGTGGCTTCGGCCCATGAGGCGGCGCCGGGCCCGGTCTGCGGCGAATCCCCGGCAGGAGTACCAGGCGCTGGTGGCCGCCATTCGCGATCTGGATTTCGACTATCGGGCTGGCCTTGTGGCCGAGGAGGACTATCGACCGTTGCGGGATCACCTGCTTCTACGGGCGGCGACCCTGCTGCAGGAGCTGGACCGCCGCTCCGGCCGGCAGGCCGACCTGGAGGCACGGATTGAGGCCATGGTGAGCGCCGTGCGTGCCCGTCGGGCGCGCATGGCTGGCGCACATCCGGGTACGACCGGGGCCGTGGCCTGTCCCCAGTGTGGACGCCCGGCGCAGCCGGGCGATCGATTCTGCGCCAGTTGTGGGCGCTCATTGACCGAGGAGGTTACGATACCGTCATGACATCTTCCCGTTTCCGACCTGCGTTGCTGGCTTTGGCCTGGCTGCTCCTGACCCCGCTGATCGCGCTGGCCCAGGCGCCCGAGCCGGGGGCGGCGATCACCATCCTGGGGCGGATCACCAATGGGACCCCAGGCGAGACGATTTCGGCCGATCTGTCGTTGATGTTGCACACCTATGATGGCCAGATGATGACCGGCATGATCGATGGCACCGCGGACGCCGAAGGCCGCTTCCGCTTTGAGAACGTGGAGACCGCCCCGGGACGCAGCTTCGAGGTGATGGTGACGTACCGTGGCGTGACCTACTTCAGCGAACGAATTGAGCCGGGGGCCGACCAGACCGAGCTCGATTTGCCCGTCACCGTCTACGAGACGACCACCGACACGTCGACCGTGCAGGTGGAGCAGTTGCACATGTTGCTGGACTTCACGCCGGGGATGATGCAGGTGATCCAGATTTACATCCTCTCCAACACCGGGGATCGCGCCGTTGTGGCCCGTGATCGGGAGGGGCTTCGCTTCCGGCTGCCCCCCGGCGCCTCGGAGGTCAGCTTCCGAGGCGATCGGGATGGGACTCGCTTCATCCAGTTGGAGGATGGCTTCATCGACACGGCCCCGGTCGCCCCGGGGAAAGGGACCCTTTCGAGCCTGGTCCGCTACGTCCTGCCCTATGAGGATCAGATCGAGCTGGCCGTGCCGGTGGACTATCCGGTCCTCAACGCCAGCGTCCTTCTCCCCGACGTGGGGGTGACGCTGAGCGGGGCCGGCTGGAGCATGGACCAGGAGGTCTCGATCCAGGGACGCCCGCATCAGGTCTATAGCTTCGGGCACCTGCCGTTGGAGCCGGGCGACGCGTTGCGTCTGACCGTTACGGGGCGGCCGGAGATGGCCGCGGTGTCTGCCGGTTCGGGCGTTGCACCGGGGAGCGACGGGGATCGCTGGCGGTGGGTGCTGATGATCGGCCTGCTGTTCTCGGTGGTGCTCATCGGGGTCGGCGGCTTCTGGTGGTGGCGGGATCGTCGGGAGGAGCTTGCTCCTGCCGTGCTCGCGTCGGCATCGGACGAGCTGCCCTCCCTGTTCCAGGCCATCGCGGATCTGGACGATGCCTATCAGGCGGGTACCATCGACGAGGCGGAGTATCAGGACCGACGTGCGCGCCTGCACGCGCAGGCGATGGCCCTGTTGGCCGCCGAGGAGTATGGAGAGTAGTTGCGCTCACGGAAAAGGAACACGATGCGGGAATCGATCAGACGCTCCCTCTCCCCGAGGACTTTTCTCCTCTTGTTGGTTGTCTCCACCCTGGGGCTGACGGGCTGTAGCCCGGCTCAGATATCTCCGTTTTTCAGCCCGATCCGGGTGGAGCCGACGCCGACGCTCACCCCTCTTGAGATCCTGGACGAGATACGCTCGGAGATCGTCCCGCCGGAGAACGCGCCCACGGGCTATGGGATCGCCTTCAACTACGCCGGCTATCAGACGATGTTGATCTGGAATCAGGAGGCGATGCCTTCGCCGTCCTGGGCGGATCAGTACGAGGCGGTTGATGTCGCGCTGCCATGCTGTCGGGTTGTGCACCCTTTTCGGGATGAGAGCCAGAATTGCCCCTGTGGTCACCACCAGGCGTTGTATGGCCTGAGCAAATACCTGCTCGCCCGGGGCTACGCGGCGGCCGACGTCCAGCGGGAGGTGGATCGCTGGAAGGCGTACATGTTCCCGAGGGAGGCCGTGGCGGCCGAGCTGGAGCGCCGCGCGCTGTCCGATCCGGCCATCCGTCGGGCGCTGCAGGAGCTGCGCGAGAAGGGTGAGTGCTGAGGGCGCCCTCGGAGGGGGCTCACCCGGGCTACCTTGAGGGCATTCCCTCTCCACCGCGAGGTGCACGACGATCATCGGATCCCCGGCGCGAGACGGGGAGCCTTTGTGTGCGCAACGCGGGTGCATCAATATGTATTGCATTTCCTGATTTAAACAAATTGTGATAGAATAGGTTTATCTATGCAGTGGGGAGGATCGCTTGCGCAACGCATTGAGCCTGGGAAGGGTTTTCGGCATCGAGATCAAACTCGATTACTCCTGGTTTATCGTGTTCATTCTGGTGGCCTGGTCCTTGACCGGTTACTATTTCCCCATGACCCATCCGGGTTGGCCCACCGCGGTGTATTGGGCGATGGGCGTGATCACCGCTTTGCTCTTCTTCGCCTCGGTGGTGGCCCATGAGCTGGCCCACAGCTTCGTCTCCCAGGCTCAGGGTGTGCCGGTGCGGGATATCACCCTCTTCATCTTCGGTGGCGCCGCGCAGATCAGCGAGGAGCCCAAGAGCGCACGCGATGAGTTTCTTATGGCTCTGGCCGGCCCGGCGACCAGCCTCGCCATCGCCGCCCTCTTCGGCCTGCTGTGGCTGGTCAGCCGGCCGATCAGCGAGCCGCTTCACGCCCTGGCCGGATGGATGGCCTGGATCAACGCCGCGCTGGCCCTCTTCAACCTCATCCCCGGCTTTCCCCTGGACGGTGGACGGATCTTCCGCGCCCTCGTCTGGGCCATCACGGGCAACCTGCAGCGGGCCACCCAGATCGCCACGGGGTTGGGGAGAGCGGTGGCCTACGGCTTCATCTTCTGGGGAGTCTGGCAGATCTTCGGCGGCAACTGGGCCGGTGGGCTGTGGATCGCCTTCATCGGCTGGTTCCTGTTGAACGCGGCCACGGCCAGCTATCGGCATGTGGCCCTGCAGGAGATGATGGCCGGCCATACCGCTCGCGAGGTGATGATGACCGATTGTCCGCATATCCTCCCCGGGCTGACCCTCGACGTCCTGGTGGATCAGCTGGTGCTGCCCAGCGGCCGGCGGTGCTTCCCGGTCATGGAGGGGGATCGCGTTCAGGGGCTGCTCACCTTGCATCTGATCCGGAAGGTTCCCCGGGAGCGGTGGGCCACCACCCGGGTCAGGGACGTGATGATCCCCCGGTCCGAATTGAAGGCAGTGGGGCCTGACGATGAGCTGTCCCTCGTCTTTGACCGGATGACGGCCGAGGACGTCAACCAGTTCCCCGTGATGGAGGACGATCGCCTGTTGGGCATGGTGGCCCGAGACAATGTGCTGGCCTTCCTCCGTGCTCGGGCCGAGTTGGGCCTTTAGCCGATGCATATCTGGCATCTGACGCTCGACGCGCCGCGTGTGCCCCGCCGGATATGCCCGGGCGAGCGGGTGACCTTGCACGTCGGCACATGGCCCATCGAGCCGGGGCAGTCGGTGTGGGTGACGTACCGGGTTGAGCATCCCGATGGGACGGACGAGCGGGGCCGGGTGGACGCTGTCTGGCGGCGCAACGAGGGCGTCAACAGCTACTGGCGCGCCGAGATCGGCCCCTTCGCCCGGGGCGATCGGGTGATCTACACGGTGCACGGCCGATCGCCCCGCGGAGAGGCGATCGGGCCGGATGCCTCTTTCCGGGTGGGGCCCAGGCTCTACCTGGCCATCCTGTGGCACCAGCATCAGCCGGTCTATCGGGACGCCTCCTATCCCACCCCAAAGGGTAGCTATGTGCAGCCGTGGGTGAGGCTGCACGCCATCCGGGATTATTACAGCATGGCCGCCCTGGTGGCGGAGCATCCCGGCCTTCACCTGACCATCAACCTGACGCCCGCGCTGTTGTGGCAGATCGAGGACTACGTGGAGCGTGGGGCGACCGATCAGGCCCTGGAGCTGACGCTGAGGCCGGTCGGGTCGTTGAGCGAGGAGGAGCGAGAGCTGATGCTCTGCTCCTTCTTCGACGCCCACTGGCACAATCAGATCTTCCCTCATCCCCGTTACAGGGAGCTGTTCATCCAGCGGCGAGAGGGGCTGCCGTTCACAGCCCAGGACCTGCGTGATCTGCAGATGTGGTTTAACCTGGCCTGGTTCGGCAAGGAGTTTCGTGAGGGGGAGGTGGAGCTGGCGACGGGTGAGACCGCCTCGGTGCGTCGCTTCATCGAGCGAGGACGTGACTTCCGCGTGGCGGATATCCGGGCGATGGTCGCCGAGCAGTATAAGATCATGCGGGCGGTGATCCCCATCCATCGCCAGCTCCAGGAGTGGGGCCAGATCGAGGTCTCCACTACACCCTTCTATCATCCCATCCTGCCCTTACTGGTGGATACCGATCGGGCCACCATCGACCGGCCCGGGGCGACCCATCCTCGTCGTTTCGCCCGCCCGGAGGATGCGGAGGCCCACGTGCGGATGGCCGTCGAGCATTATCGGCGGCGCTTTGGACGTCCTCCGTGCGGCATGTGGCCGGCCGAGGGGGCGGTGAGCCAGTTCGTCGTCCCCTTCTTCGCCCGGCATGGCGTGCGCTGGCTTGCCACGGACCAGGGGGTGCTGGCCCGTTCCGGTCGGTGGGGATATGAGGCAGGCGACCCCGACGTCCTCTGCCAGCCTTATCGTGCCGAGGAAGGGGAGCATGCCGTTTCCGTCTTCTTTCGGGATACGCGGCTCTCCAACGCCATTGGCTTTCGTTACCATGGCTATGCCGACTATGAGCGGGCGGCGCGGGACTTCTTGCAGGAGATCAAGGACCGCTTCGCCCGGCGGGTGACGGGAGACGAGGATCGGATCCTGACGATCGTGCTGGACGGCGAGAACGCCTGGGGTGCCTATCGGGAGGATGCCCGGCCCTTCCTGCACGCGCTGTATGGGCTGCTGGAGCGCGATGCGGAGGTGCAGACCGTCACCCTGGGGGAGTATCTGGATGGAAACCCGGCCCGAGACGTCGCAGCCCATCCCCTGGAGGGACAGATGAAGGTCTACGATCTCTTCACCGGCTCCTGGATCGATGAGAACGGGTCGCTGCCGGGCGTGGACCTGGGGACCTGGATCGGTGAGGAGGAGGAGAATCGGGGATGGGAGCTGTTGGGGCTGGCGCGGGACTTCCTCGCCCGGGCGGACGTCACGCCGGAGACGGCTCCGGACGCCTTCCAGGCGCTCTACAGGGCCGAGGGGAGTGACTGGTTCTGGTGGTTCGGTGAGGATCAGGACTCCGGCAACGATGATGAGTTCGATGACCTGTTCCGCATCCACCTGAAGAACGTTTACCGGGGCCTGGGGGCCGATCCGCCGGCGGCTTTGGATCGCCATATCGTGCCCCACGCGGTGACGTGGTCCTTTGTGCAGCAGATCCCGCGCATTCAGCGTGGGGATCGGCTGACGATACGCACCAACTGTCCGGGCGTCCTCACGTGGCGGCTGGATGATGGCGAGCCCCGGATGGCCGAGATGGTGCCGGCCGGCGGCGTGATGGCCGGCGTGCGGCGCTATCACTGCTCCTTGGGGCCCTTTCCACCGGAGGTAAGAGAAGTTCATTTCGTGTTCCGTTGTACGCATCTGGGTTGCGACTGCCGCGATGTCTGCTGTGAGCCGAGGGAGTATTCGGTTCGTTGCCGGTGATGGTATCGACCCCGCCATTTGGCCTGGTTCCCCACACGCCATTTTGCCTATCCCGGGGCATGAGCGGAGCGGGCTGAACTGCGCACGACGGTCTGGGCAGATCAGCGCTGGTCTGACGGTTCCGGGGAGGCTATAGTGAGAAAGCTGGAAGCGGCTGGCTCGCTAGGTTGACGGCCTTCCTCGCAAACTCGCCCATGATCATGGTGGTTGACACAGTTGGCGAACCCTTTGGCTGCCGGCCCTCCCTTTGTGAGGGCCTGGTGGCGTCGTCCTGGCCTGGGACGGAGGGGTGCGGGATTTCCGTGGAGGGAATCTCCCTTTCGCACCTCCCCCTGTGGAGCTGGTGGCTGGGGAAGACCCTCGGTCACGCTCTGATGCAACGGCTACGGTTGAGTGTAGAGCTACGGAAGGAGATTGACGGATGATAAGCTCGCGTTTCGTCCTGTTCTCGCTGCCGATCCTGACCGTTTTCGCCCTGATCCTGGCCGCCTGCGGTGCTGGCGGCGCGGCTGCTCCCTCTCAGGGGCAGGCCTCGCAGACGCAGGAGGTCCCGGTGGAGGGAGGCGGCCGCTATATCGATATCAATGCCGCTGGCCTGGCAGCCATGTTGAAGGACAAGGACTTCCTGCTGGTCAACGTTCACGTCCCATATGCGGGTGAGATCGAAGGCACCGATCTTCTGATCCCCTTCGATCAGATCGAGCAGAACCTGGACAGGCTGCCGGCTGAGAAGGATGCCAAGATCGTGGTCTATTGCCGCAGCGGGGGGATGAGCGCCATCGCCGCCCGCACGTTGGTGAAGCTGGGCTACACCAATGTGTGGAACCTGGATGGCGGGATGATCGGCTGGGAGCAGGCCGGCTACTCTCTGGTGAGCAAGAGCCGATGAACGCTGACCGTATGCCTCGTCAGGTGCGCGCCTGGTACGGCCTGCCTGGCGAGATCGTGATCGAGGGGGATTGCTGGCATTGGGTGAGGGCGGGGCCGATCCCGCTCCCCCACCCGCCGGTGGTCAACTTCTTCGCCCGGCAGGGATTGCCCCGGGAGGCCCGGCTCCAGTTCGGCTACTGGCATGAGTTCGGGCACCTTCAGACGCTGCCGCTGGCACTGGCCCATGTCGTCTGGCTATGGCGACGCCGGCCGCGTGGGCGGTCGAGGGGGCTGTGGTCATGGCTGGCACGCCTCCTGGCCTTTCTGGTCGTGCACGAGGCCGCCTGGGAGCTCGCCTCGGAGGGATATGTGGTGGCCCGGGGAGGTCGGGAGTACCGTCGCCTGTACCGGGAACACCGCAGTTGGGTGCCCGTCCTCTTTTGGGGTGGCGTGGCGACCATCGCCCTCCTGGGCACGATCTTTTTCTCCAGAGGAGATAAGAGCTGATGATGAAACCTGTTCGCACCTTTACCGTCACCCCGTCGCTGCCGGCCCCGCTGGAGCGCCTGCGCGATCTGGCCTACAACCTGCGTTGGGCCTGGAATCACGATATCATCGGGTTGTTTCGCAGGCTGGACAGCGATCTGTGGGAGACGACGGGCCACAACCCGGTCCTCATGTTGGGGACCATCGACCAGGCCAGGCTCGAGGCCGTCGCGGCCGACGAGGGGTTTCTGGCCCATCTGGAGCGCGTCTCCCGGGACTTCGATGCCTATCTGGCGGGTGAGTCCGCCTGGTTCCGTCGGGTCCACGGCAAGCGTGAGGGACCTTTCGTCGCCTATTTCTCGGCCGAGTTCGGCCTGACCGAATGCCTTTCGATCTTTGCCGGCGGGCTGGGGGTGCTGGCCGGTGATCATCTGAAGTCAGCCAGCGATCTGGGGCTCCCGTTGGTGGGGGTCGGGTTGCTCTACCAGCAGGGTTATTTCCGACAGTATCTCAACGAGGCGGGATGGCAACAGGAGGACTACGAGGATAACGATTTCTACACGTTGCCCCTGGCCCTGGAGCGTCGAGCGAACGGGGCGCCGCTCACCGTTGAGGTCCCCTATCCTGGCCGGCAGGTCATCGCCCAGGTGTGGCGGGCGCAGGTGGGCCGCGTCTCCCTGTATCTGCTGGATACGAACATCCCGGCCAATCGCCCTGGAGATCGGGACATCACCGATCAGTTGTACGGCGGCGACTTGGAGATGCGCATCCAGCAGGAGATCATGCTGGGCATCGGCGGCTACCGGGCTCTGGAGGCCCTGGGGATGGCGCCCGTCGTCTATCACATGAACGAGGGCCATTCCGCCTTCCTGGCGCTGGAGCGGGTGCGTCGCCTGATGGAAACCCGGTCGCTTTCGTTTGCCGAGGCGCGGGAGGCGGCCTCGGCCGGTCTGATCTTCACCACCCACACTCCCGTGCCGGCGGGCCAGGACTACTTCCCACCCGATCTGATGGACCACTACTTCGGCGATTACGCCCGCAGTTTGGGCCTGTCCCGGCGGGACTTCCTGGCCCTGGGACGGCAGAATCCCGATCACGATGGCGAGCCCTTCTGCATGACCGTGCTGGCCCTGCGAATGGCCTCTTATAGCAACGGGGTCGGCCGGTTGCACGGCCAGGTCAGCCGGCGGATGTGGCGGGGGATCTGGCCGGGGGTGCCCCAGGACGAGGTCCCCATCGACCACGTGACCAACGGCGTCCACTTTCGGTCGTGGATCTCCCATGAGATGGATCAGCTCTACGATCGCTACCTGGGGCCGCGCTGGCGAGAGGAGCCGGCCGATCGGGAGGTCTGGCAGCGGGCCGAACATATCCCGGCCGAGGAGCTGTGGCGCACCCACGAGCGACGTCGGGAGCGGCTGGTGGCCTTCGCCCGTCGTCGGCTGCGCGCCCAATTGGAGCAGCGCGGCGCCTCCCGGGCGGAGATCGAGGCCGCCGACGAGGTCCTGGATTCCGAGGCGTTGACCATCGGCTTCGCCCGGCGCTTCGCCACGTACAAGCGGGCGACGCTGTTGTTACGTGATCCGGAGCGGCTGGCGCGCATCCTCAACGCCCCCGACCGACCGGTGCAGATCATCTTCGCCGGCAAGGC
>JAJRVX010000545.1:0-11269 GCA_024277095.1 Chloroflexota bacterium | reverse complement strand
GCTGTGGAAGGCCGTGTCGGAGGGGGAGCGGGATTTCGATGCCCTGGCCGTGGTGACGTTGAACGGCGGGAGCCCCTGTGGCCTCTGTCGGCAGGTCATGGCCGAGTTCGCTCCGGAGATGCGGATCATCATCGCGGACCTGCAGGGGAATTTCAGAGAGACGACGGTCGGGGATTTGCTTCCGGATCGATTCCGTCCGGAGGACATCGTGACCGAGGATTGAAGGCCGCCGGGGCTCTCCCCCGGCGGTTTGTTTGCGGGGACCCTATGCCGGTGGTATAATCTCCCCACCTCTCGCCCGGGAAGGGATCCATTGGCCGAACGTCACGACCTGAACGATTACGTGCGCCAGGTGCGCGCTCTCTGCGATGCCAAAGGGTTCTCCTCCGATCCGGATCAGTTCTGGCAGATGTTGGCCCTGATCCACACGGAGGTGAGCGAGGCCACGGACGCCTATAAGAAGGGCGAGCCGTTGGAGGCGGTCGGAGAGGAGCTGATCGACGCGATCATCCGCATCTTTCACATGCTCTCCGCCATGGGGGTGGACGCCGAGGCGCTCTTCCAGGCGAAGATGGCGAAGAACTGGGCGCGACCGTATCGCTACAACACCGTCCGTGCGAAGTAGGGCGGGCTTATGGATCAACGCAGGCAGCGGCTTTACCGGGTGGATGGCATCATCCTGCGTCGCTCCGATATGGGCGAGGCGGATCGCCTGTTGACGGTGTTTACAGCCGAACGGGGGAAGCTGCGACTCCTGGCCAAGGGGGTCCGGAAAGTCCTAAGCCGCAAGGCCGGGCACGTGGAGCTGTTCACCCACAGCACCCTGCTGGTGGCCAAAGGGCGCACGTGGGACATCGTCACGCAGGCGGAGACGATCGAGGCGTACCGTCCGCTGCGCCACGACCTGCTGCGCACGACCTATGCATATTACATCGCCGAGTTGGTGGATCGGTTCATGGAGGAGGAGGACGAGAGCCGTCCCGTCTTCGATCTGACCCGGGAGACTCTGTCGCGCCTATGCGAAGCGGACGACCCCTATCTGGTCGTTCGTTTCTTCGAATTGCGGCTGCTCTCGCTGGCCGGGTACCAGCCGCAGCTTTTCGTCTGTGTGCGGTGCCGGGCGAGCCTGGAGCCTGTGATGAACTACTTCAGCCTGGAGGACGGGGGCGTTCTCTGCCCCCGCTGTGGGGAGGGGAATGCGAAGGCGCAGCCCTTGTCCGTCAACGTGCTGAAGGTGTTGCGCTTCATTCAGACGCGAGAGTACGATCTGGTGCGTCGCCTGAACCTGAGGCCGGAGTTGCGCACGGAGGTGGAGCGTCTGCTCTATCGTTACATCGTCTATGTGCTGGAGCGCAACCTGCAATCGGTCGATTTCCTGTGGACGCTGCGACGCCAGATGGGGTGGGCGGCCTGATGCATATCTCAGAATATCAGCGCTGGCTGGAGGAGTGGGATCGGGCACGCGGCTGGGATCGGGTGTTGCCCAGCCATACGCTGGTGCATGCCCTGGAGGAGATGGGCGAGGTGGCCCGCCTGGTGCTGCAGTGGGAGGGGTATAAGCCCGCGGAGGATGAGGCGCGGGTCCAGGAGGCCCTGGCGGAGGAGTTGTCTGATCTCTTCGTGTTCCTGTTCAAGCTGGCCTACCAGTGCGGAATCGATGTCGAGGCCGCTTTACGGGCCGGACAGATCAAAGCGGATCGCCGTTACCGTGTGGAGGATGGCGCCCCTGAGCTGGCCCGCTATCTGGAGGCTCAGGAGCGCATGCGGGCTCGCCTGAAAGGAGACGAGTGAGTGCGCTATCGAGGCGATCACATGAGCATTGGCCTCTCGGGCGGCGGTCTGGGGCCGCAGGGCGCCCGCGCGGGGGCTCTGCGGCTGTGCGAACGGGGGGAACGCGAGGCTGCGTAAGGGCATCCACCTGCCGAGACGTTGTGCGAGATCCCGCCGGCCACGCGTGGCCGGCGTTTTCATGGAGAGGAACGTATGGGACGAGAAGGGATCACCTTCCAAGAGATCATCATGAGGCTGGAGCGGTTCTGGGCCTCGCGCGGGTGCATCATCTGGCAGCCGTACAGCGAGAAGGTGGGCGCGGGGACGATGAACCCGGCGACGGTGTTGCGCGTCCTGGGGCCCGAGCCGTGGAACGTCGCCTACGTGGAGCCATCCTATCGCCCTGACGACGGGCGCTTCGCCGAGAATCCCAACCGCATGCAGATGCATTTCCAATATCAGGTGATCTTGAAGCCGGACCCGGGCAACCCACAGGAGCTCTACCTGGAGAGCCTGGAGGCGATCGGCATCGATCGCCATCAGCACGATATCCGGTTCGTGGAGGACAACTGGGCCTCGCCCGCTTTGGGAGCCTGGGGGCTGGGCTGGGAGGTGTGGCTGGACGGGCTGGAGATCACCCAGTTCACGTATTTCCAGCAGGCGGGTGGCGTGTCCCTGGACCCGGTCGCCGTGGAGATCACCTATGGGCTGGAGCGCATCGCCATGTTCCTGCAGGGCGCACGAGAGGTGTGGGCGCTGGATTGGGACGGGCGGTTAAGCTATGGCGATATCCTGCGTCAACAGGAGATCGAGCATTGCCATTACGCCTTCCATGTGGCCGATGTGGAGCGGCTGAAGGAGATGTACGACCTCTTTGAGGCCGAGGCTCGTAACGCCTTAGCGCACAAGCTTGTGGTCCCCGCGCACGATTACGTGCTGCGCTGCTCCCACACGTTCAATCTGCTGGACACTCGCGGCGCCATCGGCGTCACCGAGCGGGCCAGCTACTTCGCCCGCATGCGAGATCTGGCGCGCGAGATCGCTCAGGCCTACCTGGAGCAGCGAGAGCGCCTGGAGTATCCCCTGTTGGGGGCATGGGAGGTTCCCGCCGGGGCTCAGGCGCCCGCGGCGGAGGCGGAGGCCCAGCCGGAACAGGCGGTGGAGGTGGATCGGGCGGATCTGTTGCTGGAGATCGGCACGGAGGAGCTGCCCGTGGGAGATGTGGCCTCTACCCTGGAGCAGTTGCCGGATCTGGCCCGACGCCTGCTGAGCGAGGCGCGCCTGGAGTATGAGGAGATGGTGGTCACGGCCACACCGCGGCGGCAGGTGCTCTATGTCAAAGGGATGGCCGGGCGGCAGGCCGAGTCCGAGCAGGTGATCAAGGGACCTCCGGCCCGCGTGGCGTACGACGACCAGGGGAATCCGACGAAGGCGGCGGAGGGATTCGCTCGACGGCAGGAGGTCCCCGTGGAGAGCCTGCAGCGTCGCCAGACGGAAGGCGGCGAGTACGTCTTCGCCGTCAAGGTGGAGCCGGGCCGACCGGCCGTGGACGTGCTTCGCGACATGCTGCCGCGCCTGATCGCCGGGCTGCGGTTTGAGAAGACCATGCGCTGGGACTCGGACGGCGTCGCCTATCCTCGACCGATCCGCTGGATCGTCGCCCTATTTGGCGAGCGGGTTATCCCGTTCCAATATGCGAAAGTGCGCAGTGGACGCACCACGCGGGGGCTGCGAATGCATGGGTCGCCCTCGCTGATCGTTGAGCGGGCGGAGGAATATTGGCGGGTGATGGCCGACGCGGACATCCTGGTGGATCGCTCCGCCCGTCGGCAACTGGTAATGGAGCAGATCACCGAGCTGGCCGCCGAGGTGGATGGACAGGTCCCCGATGATCCGGCGCTGCTGGACGAGGTGACCGATCTGGTGGAAACTCCCTTCGCGCTGATGGGCGGCTTTGAGGAGGCGTATCTAAGCCTGCCGCCCGAGGTGCTGATGACGGTCATGAAGAAGCATCAACGCTATTTCCCCGTGGTACACCGGGTGACCGGGAGGATCCTCCCGCGATTCATCACGGTGGCCAACGGGAAGCCGGATGACCCGGACCTCGTGCGTCAAGGATATGAGGATGTGCTGCGAGCCCGCTACGCCGACGCGGCCTACTTCTGGCGCCATGATCGCGAGCAGCCGTTGGAGAGCTACCGGCCGCGCCTGGCGACGCTCACCTTCCAGGAGAAGCTGGGCTCCATGCTGGACAAGTCAGACCGGCTGATCGAGCTGGTGAAGTGGCTGGGGCCGATCTGGAAGCTGGATCCGAGATCCCAGGAGCTGGCCGAGCGCGCCGCCTACCTCTGCAAGGCGGACCTGGTCACCAGCATGGTGGTGGAGATGACCAGCTTGCAGGGGATCATGGGGCGGTACTACGCCCTGCACAGCGGTGAGCCGGAGGAGGTGGCCTGGGCCATCGAGGAGCATTATCGCCCCCGTTTCGCCGGCGATCAGCTTCCGGAGAGCCCCATCGGCACGCTGTTGGCCGTGGCCGACCGGCTGGACAGCCTGGCGGGCCTGTTCGCCGTGGGCCTGGCGCCCACCGGCGCGGCCGATCCCTTCGGATTACGGCGGGCGGCGCTGGGGCTCATCCAGATCCTGATCGGGCACCAGCGTGCCTTCTCCTTGCGGTCGGGGCTGCAGGCCGCCGCCAGGCTTCTGCCGGTGGAGGCGACGGAGGAGCACATCGAGGAGGCGGCCGCGTTCGTGGAGGGCCGCCTGCGGGCCTGGCTCCTGGACGAGGGATATCGATACGATGTGGTGGATGCCGTGCTGGCGGAGCGCGGCGACGATCCGTACCGGGCCTATCGCACCGTCCAGGATCTGGCGGAGCTGGTAGAGGAGCCCGACTGGGGCGAACTGCTCATCGCTTACGCCCGGTGCAAGCGCATCGTGCGGGACATCCAGGAGCGTTATCCCCTGCAGCCGGATCGGCTGACGGAGCCCAGCGCGCAGGCGCTATACCAGGCTTACCTGGCCGCCCGCGAGTGGGTCTCGCCCGAGAGGGACGTGGCCCAGTTGGCGACCGCGCTGCGTATGCTGAAGGATCCCATCAACGCGTTCTTCACCGACATCCTGGTCATGGCGGATGATCCGGATCTGCGGGCCGCTCGGCTGGGGCTGGTTCAGCATGTGGCGGCGCTCCCCGACGGCATCGCGGATCTCAGCCGACTCCAGGGGTTCTAGCCTTCTCAGATGGCCGCATGAGAACGGGCGATCCGTGCACGGATCGCCCGTTTCGTTTGATCCCCTGAGCCTGCTCAGTTGAGGCGGGTGACCGTTGGGGTGATGTCCACGTGCCGCATCATCTCCAACAGCTCCTCGTGCGTCAGCGGGCGCCCCTTGCCGGCCAACGCCGTCAGGAGCGCTTCCATCACGTTGGTGCCGAAGGTGCGGCCGTTCAGCCGGGGGGTAGAGGTCACCAGGTACTTCACGCCCCGATCGCGCAGGAGGTCCATGTCCGCCTCGGTGGTGGTGTTGGTGACGATCACCTTCCCGTCCAGGCGGTCGGGGATGTGTCGCTTGATGTAGTTGAAATCACCGGCGATGACAGTGGCCCACTGATACCAGCGGCCGAACTTAGGGACGATCTCCTGCTGCTTGGCGCCGGTGGGATACAACATGCTCAGCGGCAGGCGCCCCAGGACCGGCAGGAGAAGGGCCGCCAGGATACGAAGCGAGCGCAGGGAGTGGATCGGGATGGGCAGGCCCAGCGCGAACATGAAGTCGCAGTAAGTGGCCTCGTATCCCGCCTCGTGGAAGGAGAGCGCCATGTCGAACCGATCCACCGCGGTCGTGATCATAACCCGCTTCGGCTGGATCTCGTCGCCGATCTGGGACTCCACGTGTTGGGCGAGCTGTCGTTCCACGATCCGGCGTACACCGTCCCCGTCGACGACGGGGGTGTGCCGCACGTCGGCGATCAGCTTGCGAGCGCCGTAAATGGGGTAATAGCGGTCGAACACGCGCACGTTCAAGTCGATGCCCCCCACCCCGAACGCGTCCACCTTGCCGTCCAGCTCTTTGTACAGGCGTCGCGCCATCTGCTCGTCGCCGTCGCAGCCGATGCGCTCGATGAGGACGCGCTCTCCCATGAACTCCAGCTCAACCCGCTTGTCCCGGATCGAGCTGCCCAGGCTGATGCTCACGACCCGTTTCATCTTGCAGGTATCCTCCTTTGCCGATCACCACCTCTCATAACACCGAAACACGGGCAAAGGTGTGAGTTGAGGGCTCGTTGGTCCTGTGGTAAACTGCCGGCGATCTCACTCCTGGCGTGGTGGTGAGAGCCCCCGGGCATCGCCCTGTGCGCGCCAATATCGATGGACGAAGCATGAGAGGATCTCATGATACCGCTCAAGCTGCAACTGCGCAACTTCATGTGTTACCGGGATAACGTGCCTCCGCTGGACTTCCGAGGGATCCACGTGGCCTGCCTGGCGGGCGACAACGGACACGGCAAATCCGCCCTGCTCGATGCGATGACCTGGGCCCTGTGGGGGAAGTCTCGCGCCTCCAGCGACGATGCGCTGATCCACCTGGGGGAGCGGGAGATGGAGGTGGAGCTGGAGTTCTCCCTGGAGGGAACCCGCTATCGGGTGATCCGGAAACGACGGAAGGGCCGCGGACGTCGCAGCGGGCAGACGGTGCTGGAGTTTCAGGTGTGGGACGGGGAGCGCTTCAGGTCCATCAGTGAGCCCACCGTGCGGGCTACGGAGAGGCGCATCCGGGAGATCCTGCATTTGGACTATGAGACCTTCATCAACTCCGCTTTCCTGGTGCAGGGGCGGGCGGATGAGTTCACCACGAAGCGGCCCGGCGAGCGCAAACAGGTGCTGGCCGACATCCTGGGGCTGGACATCTACGACGTGTACGAGGAGCGGGCCAAGGAGCGAGCGCGCGAGCGGGCCGAGATCGTGCGGGCGCTGGCGGCGCAGATCCAGCAGTTGGACGAGGAGATCGCCCGCCGACCGGAGTATGAGGCGGAGGAACGAGAGGCGGCGCGCCAGGTGGCCGACCTGAGCGCCCGGCTGCGAGAGGCGGAGCGCCGACTGGACGATCTGCGCACCCGCCACCGGGACCTCTTGCACCAGCAGCAGGAGCTGGAGCGGCTGATGCAGCGCCTGCAACGCAGCGAGGCCGAGCTTGAGCAACTGGAGCGCCAGCTCGCGGAGGGGAGGCGGCGCCTGGAGGCGCTGAAGGCGGTCCTCTCCGACCGGGAGAATATCGAGGCGGGATATCGCGCCTGGCAGGAGGCCCAGACGGAGGAGCGGGCGTGGCGGGATAAGCAGCTGGCCCTCTCCCAGTTGGAGGCCGAGAAGGCTCATCTGGATGGGGAGATCCAGATGGCCCGCGCGTCGATCGAGGCGGAGTTGAAGGCGCTGGAAGATCAGGTGGCCCAATGGCAGGCGCTGGTGGCCCAGATCGAGGAGCGCCGGCAGGCCGTCGAGCGAGCTCGGGCGCAACTGGAGACGCTGGCGGAGCGGGCCGGGGAGGCGGAGCGGCTGCGCGAGCTCCTCACCGGCTGGGTCGATGAGACGGCCGCGCTGCGCACCCAGAACGATCTGCTGAAGCGGGAGATGGAGGCGCTGAAGGAGAAGATCGATCTCCTACAGACGGCAGAGGCGGCCTGTCCCCTGTGCGGGCAGCCGTTGGAGGACGCCGATCGCCAGCGGCTGACGGCCGATTTCGAAGCGGAGGGAAAGGCCAAGGCGGAGGAGTTCCGGAAGAACGCGCAGCGCATCCAGGACCTGGAGGCCGAACAGCGGGAGGCGAGGGGGCGGCTGGCGGAGATCGAGCGGGAGCTGAGGGCCCAGGCCCAGTGGCAGCGCCGGCTGGCCCAGGCGGAACAGGCGCTGGGCGAGGCTCAACAGGCGGCTGAGAGGCTGGCGGAGGCTGAATCGGAGGTGCAGCGCCTGCGCGGCCTGCTGGATCGGGGCGAGTACGCGACGGAGGCGCAAGCCGCTCGGGCCCGCCTCCTTCAGCGGATCGAGGAGATCGGCTATGACGCGGCCGCCCATGAGCGGGCGAGGATGAGGATCGAGGAGTACGCCCCCTTCGAGGCGCGCTATAAGGAGTTGCAGCAGGCGCTGGCCCAGATCGAGGTCGAGCAGCGCGCGGTCGCGCAATTGACCGAGCGCCGGGACGCGCTGGCGCGGGCCCTGGAGGAGGAGCGGCGACGTCGGGATGAGCTGGCGGACGCCGTGCGGGACCTTCCGGATGTCGAGGTGTCTGTGCAGGATCAGGACCGCGTGGTGCTCCAGCTGGCGGAGCAGGAGGAGCAGGCCCGGCTGCGCCTGGGCGCCGCGCAGCAACGTCTGGCCACGTGTGAGAAACAGGCTCAGATACGGGCCGAGCGCCAGCGGGAGCTGGAGAAGGCGCGCGAGGAGCAGACGATCTACGAGGAGCTGCGGGAGGCCTTCGGCAAGCGGGGCTTGCAGTCGATGATCATTGAGACGGCCGTGCCGGAGATCGAGGACGAGGCCAACCGGCTGCTATCCCGCATGACCGACGGCCGGATGTCCGTCTCGCTACAGACCCAACGGGACACGAAGACAGGCAACACTGTTGAGACCCTGGATATCCTGATCCAGGACGAGGTCGGGCAACGGCCATATGAGATGTTCTCCGGCGGGGAGGCTTTTCGCGTGAACTTCGCCCTGCGCATCGCATTGAGCAAACTCCTGGCCCGCAGGGCGGGCACGCGGCTGCAGACCCTCTTCATCGACGAGGGGTTCGGCTCGCAGGACGCGCAGGGACGCCAACGGCTGGTGGAGGCGATCCAGTCGGTCCAGGATGATTTTAAGCGGATCCTGGTGATCACGCATATCGAGGAATTACGAGACCTGTTCCCTGTGCGCATCGATGTGGTGAAGACCCCGGAGGGCTCGCAGATCAGCCTCTCTTAATGGATCCCCTCAGCACCTTTCGCCCTGGGCTGGAGGGCTCAGCGGCTCCGGCACTTCGATCCAGGTGTGGCGGGAGGCATGGCCGGGGAGGAGTTACGGCCGTGCCGCGGTGAAGAACTCGCGGATGAAATCCTTCTGCATCTCCAACGTCTCCTCCACGGTGTTATAGAGAGGGGACGTGGTTTTGAAGAGGACCAGGCCCTGGCTGTTGTCGCGCGTCGTGCTGGGCCAGATGTAGAAGTACAGGACCACGTGGTGCGTCTGTCGATCCTCGGTGAGAGGCTTGGTCGCGACCAGGCGCAGCGCGTAGATCTCCCCCTCCTGTAAAGGGATGGGCTCGGAGGAGGCGTCGGTGGACCAGCCATCGGCCGTGTAGCAGATCTGCGGGGAGTGAAAGCTCTTGGATTTGTGGCTGCCGATCAGGCTCAGCCACACGTAGCGCCCATCCGGGCGGCTGTACAACCGTTGCACGTACTGCTCCGGCTCCAGCAGGATCAGCGCCTCCAGGTTGGTCATCGGGACATCCCGCCCCTGCCATTCCCCCACGGTTAGCGGCAGCGCATTCAGATCGGACTCCAGGCTGAAGTTGTATGGGGACTGCACGGCGCGCTCTCGTGGCGTCCGTCGCCAGTTGTCGATGTCCACGATATACGTGTAGCCGCGGCTGAGCAGCTCACGCCCGAGGACCATCTCCCCCCGGTTGATGAGCAGTACCCCGGCGGCCGCGAGCGCCAGGATGAAGAGCGTTACCAGATATCGTCGCGTATCTCTCGGCATTGGACCACCCGGCTCAGCGCCAGCAGGGCTCCGAAGGCCGTCAGGAAGAAGACGATCCCGGAGTAGTCATGGTAGAAGGAGAACCCCGCCTGGGCTCCCCAGATGTTTGCGACCACCAATAGCGAGGCCACTCGAAAGATGTTGCCCACGATGGCGATGGGGATGGTCGCCAGGGCCATGGCCACCTTGCCCCAAAGCGGTCCCCTCAGCACATAGATGGCGATGGCGACCAGCGTGAACAGGGCGATGATCGATCGCATGCCGCTGCATTGGGCTCCCACCACCAGGTTCGCGTTCGGCAGGGAGACCTGGAAGCCGTTGACGACCACGTTTACGCCGAACAGCCGAAGCAGATAGCCGGAGCTCATGCCGGTGAACTGCGCCAGCGGCAGGGTTTGCTCCTCGACGAAGGGCAGGGGCACCATGAAGACCAGGAACCCCAACGGGAACGCGAGCCGGCGCAGGGCCTGAGTTCCCAGCAGGAACCACACCAGCCCGGCCAGCAGGATGATGAGGGCGAAGCTGGCGATGAAGTACGCCCGGTTGACCAGCGCTCCCAGGTACAGGGTCACCCCGATCCCCAGCACGATGACCCCCATGTTGGAGGGGCGACGGCGGATGCTCGGCCACAGCCGCCAGGCGAAGAAGGCGGCGATCGGCGGCACCAGCAGGCCGTGCGAGTAGTAGTCGTTGGTCCACCACTCGTTGATCAGCCAGCGCAGCGTGGGCAGCGCGATGACGAGAAACAGAATCCCGATCGCGAGGGCCTGCCACCAGCTGCTGCGCTCTGCGGTTATCCGTTGCATCGAGATCTCACCTCTGGCGCCCTCTCGGGCGCAACCTTTCCTTGTTCGCGTGGGGAGAGCTCCTGAGAACGTGGCCAATCATTCACCACGAAGACATAAAGGCGCTAAGGGTTGCATTGAAAACGCTTCAGATTTCTCCCTGATCGAGCGTGGGGGATTATAACACAGCGGGGAGGCCGCGTCTAACGAAAATGAACCACCGCTCCGTCGAGGGTGACCATCTGGCCGTCCTCCAGCGCGGACGAGATGCCTGACACGTGGGCGATGCCGGGTAGCCGCCATGTCTGCGCCAGCAAAGCGGCCGCGCTGTACGGGGTGCCGCACTCGATCACCACCCCGCCCGCCAGCGGAAACAGCAGTCCCCAGATGGGGTCGCCGGAGGGGAGGATCAGCACGTCGCCGCGCTGGAGGCGTTCCCCGTCCTCCAACCGCCGCAGCACGCGTGCCGGCCCGGTGACCGTTCCCTCCCATATGGGCCATCCCGTGCGCGGCAAGCCCCCCGGCGGATCGAGCGGGGACAAGGGGGCAGTTCGTCTCCGGTGGGCCAGCAGGTCATGGATCGCCGACCGGCGGGACACGTTCCACTCCCCCGTCAGGAGCTGCTTCACTTCCTCGATCTCCAGCAGGAACACGTCCTGGGGAGCGCGCAGGCGGCCGTCCGTGAGGCCCTCCTGCGCGGCGGCCAGCGTCCAGATGCGGATGGCGTCGGTCACGTATCCCAGCGCCGCGCGGGCGTTCAGGCGCAGCGCCCGAAGTGCAGCCGCCATCTCTTCGATCTCGTTTCGAGGGGACTCTCCTCCCTGGGGCGCTTCCGGGATCGTGGGAACGGTCGCCAGCGCGCTGGCGATAGCTCTCACAGGGGCGTCATCCTCTCGCCAGCGCGGACGGGATAGCTCAAGCTCTTCGGCGGAGCGATGCCCATACCGCTCCAGGAAGAGGCTCATCTCCTGCCCACCCGTCGCG
>JAJRVX010000544.1:0-3993 GCA_024277095.1 Chloroflexota bacterium | reverse complement strand
CTGGAGGTGCGGGCGGCCATCCTTGAGGCCAAGGTGGCCATGATGAACATGCGGTTGTCCAGCGAGATCATCATGGCGATCGCGCAGCATGTGCGCACGAATATCCGGGACCTCGAGGGGGTGCTGAACCGGGTCGTCGCCGAGGCGCGGGTCCGAAATGTCCCCATCTCCTCGGAGCTGGTGTACGCGGTCCTGGAGGACTTGACGCCTCCGCAGGCGAACCTGCCGCCCGAGCAGATCATCTCCCTGGTCGCCCGGTTTTTCGGGTTGACCGCGGAGCAGCTCACCGGGCGAGGCCGTAGCAAAGAGGTGTCTCTGGCCCGGCAGGTGCTGATGTATCTCCTCCGGACGGACTTCGATTTCTCCTACCCTCAGATCGGCAATTTGCTCAATCGCGATCACACGACGATCATCCACGGCGTCGAGAAGATGAAGGAGATGATCGAGACCGACGACGCGCTTCACCGTCGTGTGATGGCGTTGCGAGAGCAGTTGCTGACGACGGGGGGATGAGGATCGATCGTTCCGAGCCGGTGATCCCCGTTTCAACTCCTGTGATGTGACCTCGTAGATGTCACATAGCGCTACCTCGCGGCCCGTTTTCGCGAGTCGTTGGGCTTGTGGAAAACGGGTGGTGGGGGTGGTGATATGTGGATAAGTGGGCTAGTTCTGGGGAAAACCCACTGCAATTGTGGATAACTCCCGTTGGGATATCCGCGCTACACCCCACTCCTCGTGTGGCTACAGAAGTGTAGTACTATATATTGGACGCAGGGCGGCGGCGCCCGAGGAGATTTCCACAGGTCCCGGATAGGGGCTCGTAGGGAGGGTTGAGAGTGTAGTGGTATTTATTGGGTGATATGTGTGCGGGGGCGGGAGGTCGCCGCGTAGGCCCGGGAGGGCCTTTTTTTATCTCCAAAATACAAGTATTATTTATTGGATGTTTTGGGCTGGCATGTGGATAACTCCTCTTGGAGCGCCCGCATACTTAAGGGATTTTGCGAAAAACGCAATACAATTTATTAGATGAATTGTGGATAACTGTAGTAGGGTTTTCTGGTGAAAATTCGGTTTCCCTTTCACCAGAGAGGGGCCTGCTGAGGCGGGGGAATCGGCGGAGGGCCTGCGCGATGAGGGAGGAGACCGGGAGGCGGAGCCTCAAAGTGAAGCGCTATTTATTGGATGCGTTGTGGATAACTATAGCAGGGTTTTCTGGTAGAAGCGCGATCCCCCGTCCGCCATCGGGGTCTGATCGGGGCAAGGAGGGCGCGGAGATGGTTGTAGAGCGATGTGGAGGTGGGCTGGATGGGTCAGCGGTATGAAGTGCCTAAAATGTAATACTATTTATTAGACAGGCTGTGGATAACTGTAGTAGGATTTTCTGGAGGAAACGCGTTCTGCCCGCCCTCGTGGGAGAGGGCGGGCGGTGTGACCGCGCGGGCGTCCGAAATGTAGTATTATTTATTGGATGGATTGTGGATAACTTTCGGGCGGGGCTGGCGGAGGTCCCCAGGTTCCCCGTCTTGAGCGCATGCACACAGGATGGCTAGCGGTATGCGTGAGATGCATTTCATATGGGTTTATACGGCGTGGCGAAGGGATGGTCGAGTGTAGCGTTATTTATTGGATGGATTGTGGATAATCCGCACGGGAGGGCCCGGGAGAGCCATACTCATGGCCTTTGTCCCGCTCCTGTGGCCGGTCGGGTTGGACCCGGGCGGATGTGGGGAGCGGGGGCCGGAGGTCTCCCTTCCAGCCCCCGAAGGTGGCCAACGGTTTTCGCGTGGCGTTGCCTGCCCGCAGGAGGGCGGGCGGAAGAGGGCTTCCCTCGCGTGCAGGGCGCTGGCGCTCACACGAGGGCGCCGTCGGCTCGGAGCATCCGTCGGAGCTCCTCCACGTTGACCTCGCGTGGGGAGATGTCTCCCCGCACGGCCAGCGCGGCCGCGGTCCCTGCCGCCTGTCCGATCGCCATGCACGTGCCCATCACGCGTGCGCCGGCCATGCCCTCATGCGTGGCCGAGATGCAGCGCCCGGAGACGAGCAGGCCGTCCACGCCCTTTGGGACCAGGCATCGATACGGGATGTCATACCAGTCGTCGCCGGGCGGATACAGGTCCTTCTTCGCGAGCATGGACGTGTCATGCTCCGCGGCCCAGAAGGGACACCGCTCCTCTCGCGGGCACTCGATGACGCACAGGTGCACGGGGTACGTGTGCCCCAGGGGACAGTGGATGTCGATCCACCACGAACCACGAGCGATGGCGTCGTCGAACTTGCGTCCCCGCCGCACGTCCTGTCCTGTCAACGTATAGTCGCCCACGATCTGGCGGCTTTCCCGAACTCCCACCTGTGGCGCGATGAGCCGCAGATAGGCCCTCTCGAACCCGGGCACCTCCTCCCGTAGGAACTGGAGGAGCTCCCAGCTCTCGCGACGGATCCCCAGCTCGGCCCGGGTCAGATCGCGCACGTTCGTCGGATCGCCCGCCCACCGGGTCATATTCGGCGAGAAGAAGTCATCCTGCATGGTGTTGCGATTGGCGAAGTTCGGATTGTAGAAGCGGAACCTTCCCGCTTCCATGGCCTGGCGGACCTTCTCCACAGCCGCCGTTCGCTCCTCCTGGCTCAGCCTGGGGACGCCGCCCAGATGGATGAAGGAGCCCATCGATTGCACGCGGCCGTCGAAGGCGCGCCCCTGCTTCGTCGGGGCCCCGGCCCGGAAGGCGACGTCGGCATCTCCCGTCGCGTCGATCACGACCTTGCCCAGGACGGCCTGTCGCCCGGATTTGCTCTCGACGATGACCCCTCTGATCCGACCATCCTCCAGAATGGCATCGGTGACGAGCGCGTGGAGCAGCAGGTTCACCCCTGTCTCCTGGACCATCTCATCGGCCACATACTTGAAGGCCTCCGCGTCGAACCGGATGCCCCACTCCTGGCAGGCCTCCTCCCAGGTGGGCGCGCCGCCCAGGGCGTGCATGCGCTCGGTAACCTCCCTCAGCAGCCCTTCCACGATGGGGGTCGTGCTGCGTGAGGCGGTGTGGCCGAGGATGGGCGCGACCAGGCCGGCGGTGGCCAGCCCCCCCAGGAACCCGTAGCGCTCGATCAGGACGACGCGAGCCCCGTGGCGCGCCGCCGCGATGGCCGCGGGCAGCCCGCCCGGTCCCCCGCCGGCGACCACGACATCGGCCTCCTCGACAACAGGCAGCTCTCGCGCGGGTTCGGTGATCCTTTGCGGCATGGTATCCTCCTGACTTTTCCTTATCTCAACCTATTCTACACCGAGGGGTGCTGGATGGCACTTCCCATTGGTATCAAGTTAAGCGATACGGAAGCGTGGTCCCGCATCTCTGGGGTGGCTCGGAGGGGCGGCAGCCCCTCCGAAGAAACCTATTTTCAAGCCCTCACCTGCCCCGTGGGGCCGGGGGCCACCGGCCAAAGCCCCAACCAGGCAGGGAAAAGGGCGAGGAAAAGCGTTTTTCTGCGGAGGGGTCCCCTCCGCGCCTCCCCTTTCAGGTGTGACCGCCTGTGGAGGGAAAAAGCGACAGGCGGGGGCCTCGCCCGTGCTGTTCAGTTGATGCGAATAAGGTGCTGGATGGCACTTCCCTACGCCTCCGTTGGACCGCACTGCCGATCGTCGTCCCTTCCCGTCGGGCTGTGTGGGGCATCCTCGGGGTGGGGCCTTCCTCCCGGCACCGCGCCCGCGTGCGTTGCCGCCCCGTGCGGGCCGGCATCAGAAAAGGCAGCGCAGCGGCTGCCCTTTTTCTGTATCGTCGCAGAGCTCGGGGGCTGTGCACGCCTGGCGAGCCTCGTCTCCCTGGGGCGCTCACGTTCGATGTTATCCCTTCAACCCGGAGAAGGTGATCCCCCGGATGAAGTACTTCTGGCCAAAGGCGAAGATGATCACCATGGGGATGATCATCAGTACCGAGAACGCCATCTGATAGTGCGTCGTCACATCCCCTTCCATGCCTTTCAGGCTGTTCAGCCCCAGGG
>JAJRVX010000543.1:0-13162 GCA_024277095.1 Chloroflexota bacterium | reverse complement strand
GACGGCTTACCTGGAGCGCGTGCGGCGGGATCCCGCCCTGGAGAGCGTGCTGGTTCCCATCGGTAGCGGCCTGGAGGTCACGCTCAAGATCGGCTGATCCAGCCGTGTCACGGCGCGCGCTGGCCCTGGGCGGTGGGTATCCCCCGCCTTGAGCCAGCGTATTCGCGCCCAAAAGCAAGCGGTATTTAGTGGTTGACAGCCTTGTGTTTTTCCACTATGCTGGATCTGTACGGAGGGGGAGGCGCCCTGTGGATGTTCCCACCTACATCCTGGGACTCGACATCGGCGGAACGAAGACGGCCGTCATCCTGGGGGATCGCGGCGGCCGGGTCTACGATCGCGTTTCGTTCCCCACCCGACCGGAGCGGGGATTCCAGGCCACGTTCGAGGAGCTGTGCCGGCACATCGCGCAGGTGAGGGCCCGCGCGGAGTCTCAGAGGCGTTCACCGCGTGCGATTTCCGTGTCCGTCGGGGGGCCGTTGGACATCGAGCGTGGTATCATCTATTCCCCGCCGAATCTCCCCGGGTGGGACGCCGTGCCCCTGAAGTCGTTGCTCCAGGACCGCACCGATCTACCCGTGTTCGTGGAGCATGACGGTAACGCGGGCGCATTGGCCGAGTGGTATTTCGGGGCAGCGCGAGGGGCTCGTAACGTGATCTTCCTGACCATGGGGACGGGATTGGGCGGCGGCCTGATCCTGAACGGCCAGCTGTATCGAGGTACCTCTGATCTGGCCGGCGAGGTAGGCCATATCCGCATCGCGGAGAAGGGGCCCATCGCGTATGGGAAGGAGGGCTCCTGGGAGGCGTTCTGCTCCGGGGCCGGGATCGCGCGGCTGGCCGCCCTGCGGTTTCCAGACCGGTGGGGGGACGGCCGGGTGACCGTGCGCGACCTGGCCGGGCTGGCCAGATCTGGCGACCCGGACGCGCTGGCCGTGCTGGCGGAGGCCGGGCGATATCTGGGTCGCGGGCTGGCGATCCTGCTGGATATCCTGAACCCGGAGATCATTGTGATCGGGTCCCTCGCGGTGCGTCTGGGGGAATGGGTGTTGGGCCCTGCCCGAGAAGAGATGCAACGGGAGGCGTTGCCGGGCGCGGTGAGCGTCTGTCGCGTGGTTCCCGCCGCCCTTGGCGAGCGCATCGGAGACATCGCGGCGCTGTGTGCCGCCATCATGAGGACGGGAGGGCCCGCCGTTCATGAGGACGACCGGCTGCCTGGGCTGTCTTGATCGGTCAGGGAAATCCCTTATTTTTCGTCCTTCCCACCCCCTCCTGGGTGATCGCGTCAAGGAAATCAGCTTACTTTTCCAAAAAATCGCGCGTCCAAGAACGATCAAAAACGTCATCCATAGATGCAGGCAGTTACAAGAGGGCCTGAACCTCACGATTCGTACGACGAGATCCTTTATCCACATGTCGGGACATGTTCTGGAGGGCCCCACATCTCCCCGGTGGGGTGATTGGGAGATAAAGGCCGAAGATTCGTTGCGGTCCCGGTTGCACGTGTTTCTGGCGGATACCATCCCTAGCATCGTAGGACGTCCATGACCATGCCTGCCAGCCTGCCTCACCCGGATCACGTGTGTAATCGTTCCCCGGACAGGATCATGATGGGGACTCCGCAGTTTCCATATCAGACCGGTCGGCCGCTCATAGGGCGGGAGAGAGAGCTTGCCTTCCTGCAGGAGCATTACGCCGCGGCGTTGAGGGGTCATGCCTCCGTGATCCTGGTAGAGGGGGAGGCGGGGCTTGGCAAGACGCACCTGCTGCGGTCGTTCCAGTCCTGGGTGGAAAGCCAGGGTGCGATGGTCCTGTATGCGGCCTGCCAGGAGGCCGAAGCTGGCGTCCCCTATGGAGTGGTCCTGCGCGTGCTTCGCATGCTCCTGGACACGCTTGAGACCGCGGAGATCACGGCCATCTGTGAGTTCCTGCGGGTACAACCCTGGTTCCCCGTGCTGCTCCGACTCGTTCCGGAGTTGGCGGATTACGTCGGGAAGCCGCCCTTGCGAATGCCATCCAGCGGGGTCTTCACGCCCGGGCAGATCCATGAAGGTGTCGTGCAGAGCTTACAGATCATTGCCCGGAATACCCCTGTGGTCCTGATCTTCGACGATCTACATTGGGCCGACACGGCCACGCTGGAGCTACGCCTGGCAGCGTACAGGCGGCTGCGCTCATGGCCCGTGTTGCTGGTGGGGAGTTACCGTCCGGAGGAGGTGGACCAGGCCCATCCCTTGCGCCGCCTTCGCGTTCACCTGCTACGACTGGGGGGATTGCGCCGGCTCAAACTGCAGCCGTTGGAAGCCCAGACCGCCCAGCGGCTGATGAAGACGATGTGGCCTGATCTGGAGATCTCTCCCGAGACGTGGGAAGCCCAAACGGTAGGAATCCCCGCGTTCCTGGCCGCTCTGGCGCGGCTGCATACGAGCGGCGGTATCCCCGAGGCCATCCCTCGGAGCCTGCGAGAGAGCAATGAGTTGCTCCTTTCCCGCATGGAGGAGGATGCGCGGCGTGTGTTGGAGACGATCGCGGTCCTGGGGATCGAGGCGGATGTGGAACTGCTGGCCACCGTCTCCCAGATGGATCGGGGGCGGGTTGCGGAGATGGCCCGGTGGCTGGTGGAGCAGGAGATCCTCCTCAACAACGCGGATCGATACGTGGTCGTGGATAAGTCCCTGGTTCGCGTCGCCTACGAGCTGTTGGAGGAGGAGCGCCGAAAGGCCCTGCACGCCAGGGCGGGGAAGTGTCTGGAGGACCGGCATCAGGGCTTTCTGGAGGCGATGGCCGCCATGCTGGCCCGGCACTATGAGATGAGCGAGCAGCCTGAACAGGCCCTGAGCTATAAGATGATGGCGGGGGCATGGGCCCGGCGCCTCTTCGCCCTGCGAGAGGCTCGTGACCTCTTCTGGAGCGCTCTCTCACTGGCGGTGGTGGTCGGAGACCCGCGGGCCCAGACGACGGTTCACGAGTCGTTGGGAGAGGTGAACGCCCGGTTGGGTGATCATCGGGCGGCCCTGGAACACCTTCACGCTGCCCTGGGGAGCGCCCGCTCTCCCTCCCGGCGAGCCTTGATCCGGGTACACATCGCGCGCAGCCTGAGCGCCCTTGGCGAGTACGAGCAGGCTATGGCCGCGCTGCGGCAGGCTCTGAGATCGATCGCAGAAGCCTCGGACACCCGCGTGGAGGGGGTGATCGGGCTTCACATGGCATGGGTGGAGGAGCACCTGGGGAACCGCGAGGATGCCCTGGAGATCGCTGGGCGGGCGTTGACAGCAGCCCGAGAGGCGCGGGAGCCTCTGCTGGAAGCGGATATCGCCTTCCTGCTTGCCCTGTTACACTGGCGGGAGCGGGATCTGGATCAGGCCCGTGCCCTGTGCCGGTGTAGCCTGCGGATACGGGAACAGATGACTGACATCGCGGGCTGCGCGTTGATGTGGAAAATCCTCGGGCTGATCGAGCGGGACCGCCAGGACCTTGCGGCGGCCCGCCACTGCTTCACTCAGAGCGCTGAGGTGTTCCACCGCATCGGTGATCTTCAGTCCGAGGCCGTCGTCCGCTCCTATCTGGGCGATGTATACGCCGCGGATGGCGCCCTGACGGAATCCGTCGAACAATTCCGGATCGCCTTCGCCCTCTATCAGGGGCTTCAAGGGGCCGAGGGAGATCTGGAGGCCCCCCTGTGGACGCTCTCCAGCTTTGACGGAACGTTGAACCCCCTTTAGAATAACCGCGAAGAACCTTTTACCCCATCCGTTTGTCGCTCGTTATCTCCTCACCGGTGGGCTTCGGGCCGCGAAGAGAACGGCCCGATTGTCGCGTGTGAGCGGGTTGGAGCGGGGAGGCTTTTCGTGCCAAAGGAACGTCGCGCTGTGCAGGCCGTGTTCTTCGACTTTGGGGACACGCTCACGACCGTAGAACGCCCGTGGGAGGAGCTTGCCGCAGAGGGGGCGGACCGCATGGCCGCATGGCTGCGAGCCCAGGGCTTCTCTTTGCCCGCGGACTTCTCTGAGCATTGGCTGGCAGCTCGGCGTTTCGCCTGGCAGAAGGCGATCCAGGAGCAAGAGGAATACACGGCCGAGGATACGTTGGCCTTTCTGCTGCAAGTTCACGGATATCGCGATATGCCCCGCGAGCTGATCCAGCGGGCGATCGACGTGTTCTTCGAGCCTGAGCGGGAAAGCCGCACGCTGATCCCCGGGGCCCGGGAGACGTTAGCCGCCCTGCATCGCAGCGGATATCGGTTGGGGATCATTTCCAACGCCACGAGCGATCGGCTGATCCAGGGGGAGATCGATCGGTTTGGCCTGCGGCCCTACCTCACCCTGGCGCTCACGTCCGCCGCGGCGAAATGGCGTAAGCCCCGGGCGGAGATCTTTCAGATGGCGTTGGACCGCCTGGATGTCTTGGGCTATGAGGCGGTGATGGTGGGGGACGATCTGGAGGCGGACATCGCCGGGGCGCAGGGCGCCCAGATGTGGGCTGTGTGGGCCGATCTGGTTGCCAGAACGAAGGCGGGGCCCAAGACCGGATCGGTGGTCCCAGACGCGACCATTCGAGAGCTGCCGGAGGTGATCCCCATCATAGAGCGGTGGGCGAATGAGTGGAGCTGGCCGTATGCCGGCGGCGATGAGGAGGACCACACCTTTGAGGCGTGAGTACCCGGAGCATCCGCTGGTGGGGGTGGGAGCCGTGGTCGTGCGGGACGATCGGCATGTGCTCCTGGTGCGCCGTGGCCATCCGCCTCGCCGGGGCGAATGGTCGCTGCCCGGTGGCCTGGTGGAGCTTGGCGAGCCGCTGGCGGACGCCGTGCGTCGGGAGGTGCTCGAGGAGTGCGGTATCCAGGTCCGGGTGGGCCCTCTGCTCGGGGTTTTCGAGCCGGTTGTGCGCGACGAGGCCGGAAGGGTACGCTTCCACTATGTGGTGCTCGACTACCTGGCGTATGTTGTGGGTGGTATCGTCCGCCCGGCCTCGGATATCGAGGCGGCGGAGTGGGTCGCTCCGGGGCAGCTGGACGAATATGCTCTGCGGTCGGATACTCTGGACGTGGTGCGTCGAGCGCTTGCCATGGCCGGCTGGGGACGGGAGGGAGGGGAGCGTTAGCGCTCTGAAAAGCCCTAATCCGTGTCGCGGTAGTGTATCTTTTTCGGCGGAAATACAGCAGGGGGCTTGGGGGGGCGCAGCCCCTTAAAAGAGACCTCCCGGTTCCCGTCCCTCACCTGCCTCGCCCGGCCTGGCCCACCTGAATCGGGCTGGGAAAGGGCCGGTGCAAAGCGGAGAAAGAGGATGTCTTGACGGAGGGAGGTCCCTCCGCATCTCCCCTGTGGGCTTGCGATGGGCCTCGCGAAATTTCCACCATTTTGGATACACCATCCCTGTCGCCACCCGTTTAACCTGGGCAGTGACATATGGTATAATGGAAAGCGATGTGTTCTTTCATGTTATGCTGCTTCGGGCGCCGCGAACGTCTGGCGCTTGTGGAGGTCTACAATCCCGCGGTTTGTAAGGGCCGCGGCGCGGCAGCTATCCTGAAAGAAGAGTGAGGGCCATGCGCAGACAATACAGCACCAATTACCTTCTCTTCCTTCTGTGCTCGGATGTTCTGCTCTCCCTGGTGGCTCTCCTCCTCGCCTCCCAGGCACGCTATCACATCCCCTGGGGGGTGCGATTGTCCCCCATTCACGTCCGCATTCCCGTGCCTATCTACCTGGTCGTCGCCATCTTATGGCCCATTCTGTTAAGTCTGGTGGGCCTGTACAACGCCCGGCGCACCTGGCGCGTGGTAGGGGAGCTCCAGGCCATCGTCACAGGGGTGGGGTTGGCCTCTCTGGTGCTGGCTGGCGTTCTCTACCTCTCCTATCGGGAGGTCCCCCGGCGGCTTTTCCTCTACTTCGCCACATTTGATCTGCTCCTCCTGGTCGCGTTCCATCTGACCCTCCGGGTGATCCTCCGGCGGACCAATGGGCACCGACGTGTGCCTCGCGTCCTGATCGTGGGCGCGGGGAAGGTAGGGCGGGAGGTGGCCGCGCGCCTGAGGGAGACCAGCTGGCACGGGTGTCATCTGATCGGCTATGTGGACGACGACCCGGCCAAGCAGGGGCGGGAGCTCGCCGGCGCCACGGTCCTGGGCACGGTGCGGGATGTGCCCCGCCTGGTCCAGGAACAGCAGGTGGATGAGGTGATCTTTGCCCTCCCGCTGCGCGCCCATCGTTTCATCGAGCAACTGGTGTTGGAATTGCAATCGCTGCCGGTGCAGGTGCGGGTTGTGCCCGATCTGATGGACCTGGCCTTCTATCGGGCGACCATCGAGGACCTGAACGGCATTCCCCTCATCGGCCTGCGAGACCCGGCCATCAGCGGGTTTAATCGCCTGGTCAAGCGGGCATTGGATCTGGCCATCGCCAGCGTCGTGCTCGTGTTGTGTAGCCCGCTGATGCTGGCCATCGCCATCGCGATCCGGATCGACTCCCCCGGGCCGGCCATCTTCAAGCAGCAGCGCGTGGGAGAGAACGGCCGGCTGTTCTGGATCTACAAGTTCCGTTCCATGTACGTCGACGCCGAGCGGCGTCTGCATGAGGTGATCCAGCGTGATGAGGAGGGGAGGATCCTGTATAAGCGCCGCGATGACCCGCGGGTGACCCGGGTGGGCCGGTTCCTGCGTCGCACCAGCCTGGACGAACTGCCCCAGCTTTTCAACGTGGTGAAGGGAGAGATGAGCCTGGTGGGGCCGCGCCCGGAATTGCCCTGGCTGGTTCATCAATATGAGTCCTGGCAGCATAAGCGGTTTGCGGTGCCCCCTGGCATCACCGGATGGTGGCAGGTGAATGGGCGCAGCGATCGCGCCATGCATCTGCACACCGAGGACGATCTCTACTATATCCAGCACTACTCCCCCTTGCTCGATCTGCGTATCCTCTGGAAGACCATCGGCGTCGTCCTGCGCGGCCGCGGCGCGTATTGATGGGTGGCGGCGATGTCCCAGCTGACGCCTCGCCAGCGTGCGTTTCTGGCCGAGCTGGAGCATCTGGCCCGCGAGCGGGGCGGCCCGGTACATTACACCGAGGTCGCCGCCGGCCTGGGGGTCAGTCCCTTCTCCGCGTACGATATGCTCAAGGTGCTGGAGGAGAAGGGCATGGCCCGCTCCCTATATGTGCTGGAAGCACGTGGCGGCGGCCCCGGCCGTCCTCGCGTGCTGTTCCTTCCCGCCCGCCGGGGCGTCGCGTTCCAGGGGGATTCTGACGGGTGCAACGCCGCTTCGGAGGAGTGGTCATCCTTCACCGAGCGGATTCTGGAGCGGCTGCGGGAGACGAGCCAATCCGGGTACGGGGATCTGCTGCGGGATCTCCTGCGGCACCTGCCCGAGCGTCGCCGCCCGCTTCTGTTCTGCGCGGAGATGACGGCGGCTTTGCTGATCAATCTGGCCCGCGTGCGTTCCCGGATCGCCGATGCCAGCCTGGTTGACGTGCTGTCCGGGCTTCTGGTGGCGGATGAGATCGGGTTGGGCACGCTGGCGGGATTCAGCCTGGGCTCCACGTTGAACATGACCTCTGATCGTCACCTGTTGGAGACGCTGTACGCCAACGTTCAGCGCTACCAGAAGGCCATCCACGGGCTGAACGAAGAGAGTCAACGGCGCCTCTCCGAATTCCTACAGGAAGCGATCCACATCCTGGCCGGCCGTCAGCGACCGGCCTGAACCCGCACGATCATTCCAACGGCGTTATGTAGTGCGCGTCCATCCTGGGGGCTATCCGCGCGTGTGCCCGGAGTGTCCCCGCGACTCACAGATACGGAGGAGAGATCATGGTTCGGATCGTTACGGATTCTACCAGTGACATACCCCGGGATGTCGCTGAAGAACTCGGCATCCAAATCGTGCCCCTGCGGGTGATCTTCGACCAGGAGGTCTTGCTGGATGGCATCGACATCACCTCGGACGAGTTCTTCGAGCGACTGGTGTCCAGCCCGACGCTGCCGACGACCTCACAGCCCCCTCCCAGCGATTTCCAGAAGGTCTTCGAGGCGGCCGTCCAGGCTGGCGATGAGGTCGTTTGCATCGTGATCTCATCTGAGCTGAGCGGCACCTACACTTCCGCCATCATGGCCAAGGAAGCCATGCCCGATGCCCCCATCACGGTGATCGACTCGCGCACGACCTCTCTGGCCCTGGGCCTGGTCGCCGAGGAGGCGGCCCGCATGGCGTTGGACGGGGCGACGCGTGAGCAGGTCACGCGCCGGGTGGAACGGCTACTTCCGCTGACTTCCATCCTGTTCATCGTGGACACGCTGAAGTATCTGCAGATGGGCGGGCGCATCGGGGGCGCGCAGGCTCTTGTGGGGACCCTGCTGAACATCAAGCCGCTGCTGACCGTTGAGGGCGGGCGTGTGGAACCGGTGGAGCGTGTGCGTACCCGCCGAAAGGCGTTGGATCGCCTGGTTGAGATCGCCGTGGAGCGATCGAAGCAGACGGAGCACTCCTATCATGTGGGGGTGCTCCATAGCAGCGCCCCCCAGGACGCGGAGCGTGTGGCGAAGCAGGTTCAGGAGCGGATCAACTGCGCCCGCATCTACGTGGGCCAGCTGGGGCCGGTGTTGGGCACACACGTGGGCCCCAAGGTGGTAGGGGTCGCGATGACGCCCGCTCTCCCGGAGGAGGATGGTTGATCTCGATCCCCGAGCATCAGGGCTCGGGCGTTCGGGGAGGAAACCGACTCCCACATGAAAAGCATGCATCTCTGGAGGGCTGGCGCGATTGACCGGGCCAGCCTTCTGCGTTATACTCCCCCCGCAATGGGTGATCGCTTCCCACTGCATGGTACCCCACGCAACTTCCTTGGCCCTTCGGTGTTGTATGATGTGTGATCGTCGACACGCCAGGGGGCCGGATCAGGACCCAATCGTGTCACGAGACGAGAGCGAATCCCGGCTGGTGGAGCGCGCCAAGGTCGATCCAGAGGCCTTTGGGCAGCTCTACGAGCGGTATGTGGATCGGATCTATAACTACATATACTATCGAATCGGCAATCACCACGACGCCGAGGATCTGACGGCGCGCACATTCTTCCGGGCGTTGGATCACATCGATCGGTACGTGGATCGGGGATTGCCCTTTTCGGCCTGGCTGTATCGCATCGCTCATAACCTGGTAGCCAACTGGCACCGTGACCGAAGTCGACATCGGATGATCTCGCTGGATGGATTGTTGCGGCTCTCGGCGCCCGGTAGCAGCCCGGAGCATGAGGTAGAGCGGAATGAGGCGCAGGAGGCTCTGCTGGAGGCGATTCGGCGCCTCCCTCCCGATCGACAGCAACTCCTGATCTTGAAGTTTGGGGAACGGCTGTCCAATGCCGAGATCGGACGCATCATGGGGAGGACGGAGGGCGCGATCAAATCCCTGTATCATCGAACGCTGATTGCGCTGCGTGATGATTTACGATCACGCGGCTTTTGAGGGGCGGGGCTCGATGCCAGTCGGGGGACATCCCCCGAGGATGCGGCAGGTTCGGCTCGTTGGGAGGGCGAGCGAGACTGGCAGGAGTAGGTTATGCGTGGAAGGAGCGCACAAGTGTTGGTTGATTGGTTGAACAAGTACGCTGACGGCCTGGTTCGCGGCGAAACCCAGGCGATCTCGCCGTCGGCCCTGCCCCCCGAACTGGCAGACGAAGCACGGTCTCTGATGGAGTTGACGGATGTCCTCGCGGCCACCCTCAAACCGGTCCGTCCGCGACCGAGTTACCGAGAGCATTTGCATCAGGGCCTGATTCAGGCCGCCCAGCGAAAGCGGACGCAGCGGGCCCTGGCCCGGCGTCACGTTCGGGTGTCGCGGCGACAATGGATGCTCGGCGCGGCGGCGGTGGGCTCGGCCGTCTCCGTGCTGGGAGTCGTCGCCTACCTCCTTCGGAATCGCCATAACGATCAGGCCGGCCAGGCGATCCCCGGCTGAGAATGACGAGAGGCGGCTCGATTGGGCCGCGCTCGCGCTAGGGCGGGAGGCTCTACAGGGCCTCCCGCCTTTTTGTGAGGGCAGATTCGGCTCAGGAGCCCGCCCAGTCCCTCAGGAATTGCGCGAGGAGACGGACCCCATAGCCGGTGGCCCCCTTGGGCCCCAGCGGGGATGCCTCGTCGGTCATCGTCATCGAGGCGATGTCCAGGTGCGCCCAGGGATAGCCGGTGGTGAAGTGCTCGAGGAACTTCGCGCTGGCTCCCACGCCCCCGAACCGGCCGCCGGAGTTCTTGACCTCGGCCACCTCGCTCTTGATGACCTCTTTGTACTCCTCGTACAGCGGCATACGCCACAGGCGCTCGCCGCTGAGATCCGCTGCCCGCAGCAGGCGTTCAGCCAGGTCGTCATCGTTGGCGAACAACCCGGCCGCCTGTCTTCCCAAGGCCACGCCGATGGCCCCCGTCAGCGTGGCGAGATCCACCACAGCCTGGGGCCTGTATCGGTCCGCGTATGCCAGCGCGTCGGCCAGGATCAGCCGCCCCTCCGCATCCGTGCTGATGATCTCCGCCGTCTTGCCCGTCATCCCGGTGAGCACGTCGCCCGGCCTGATGGCGTGCCCGCTGGGCAGGTTCTCCGTGCACGGCGCCAGCCCGATCACGCGCAGCGGCAGATCGAGCCGGGCGACGGCCTGCATGGCGCCGATTACGGCTGCGGCGCCTCCCATGTCCCCCTTCATGCGCCACATGTCCTCGCTTCGCTTCAGGCTGATCCCGCCCGAATCGAAGGTGATCCCTTTGCCCGCCAACACGATGGTGGGGAGGTCCGTGCGCTCGGCGTTGTGCTCCAGGATGATGAACCGAGGCGGCTCGTCGGATCCGGCGGCCACCCCCAGCAGCAATCCCATCCCCAGATCGCGCATCTGGTCCTCGTCCAGGATCGTGCAGCGTAGCCCGACGGAGCGGGCCATCTCGTCCGCCCGCTCGGCCATGATGGTGGGCGTCAGATGGTTGGCGGGCTCATTCACCAGGTCGCGAGCGAGGCACGTCGCCTCGGCGATGATCCGGCCGCGCTCGGCCCCGGCCTCTACATCGGGCACCTTGCTCGCGTCGAACTCCACCAGCGTGACCCGCTGGGGACCCTCGTCCTCGTCCGGCTCGGGCGCGTGCTTGCGGGGGCGATACAGCGCCAGGACGCTACCCTCCGCCACCGCCTGGGCGGCGTCATCCAGCGCCAGCCCGCCGATCCCGCCGCCGTGCACGATAGTGGCGATCTCCTTCACCCCCAGGTCGCGGGCTCGTTTGGCCGCCACCGCGGCCGCCCGGCGCGCCTCGTTCAGGTCGAATTTCTCGGCGGGGCCCAGGCCCACCACCAGCACGCGCGGCGCCGGGACCGCGCCGCGCGTGTACAGCACAACGCTGCTGTCTCGCTCACCCTTGAAATCCCCGGCGGCGATCACCTCGCTGATGGCGCCGTCGAGGGCCTTATCCACCGCCCCGGTGGCTCCGCCGGGCTGTGTGACCCCCTCGAACAAATTGACGACCAGCAAGTCGGCCGCCTGCTGAGCGATGTTCCCCTGTTGCACCCGAATCTCCATGTTCGCCTCCCGATCCTGAAGTTGCTTCAGGTCAAAACTTGACGTAATCTGGCAATCTTCGCGATCGCCTGATCCACCAGTCGCCGGTGTTCAGGCCGGTTCAACCACAGGCTGGCCCCCGACGGATGAGGTAACGGCACGACCCTCGCGCCCGGGGCCAGCGAGTCGGCGCCCGCCTGGAAGTCACGCCCGATGACGTCCGCCAGAACGAAGCGCCCGGGCACGAACTGCTCGATGGCCAATCGGCCCACAGGCAGCACCAGCCGAGGGCACAGGGTGCGGAATTCAGCCTCCAGAAACGGCCGACACAGCTTCTGCTCTCGCCGAGAGGGTGCTCGATCCCCCTTGCCGTTCGCGCCCGGCCCCGGGTAGCACTTGGTGACCGCCGTGAAGTATGCGTGGGCTCGAAAGGTTGCCTCGTCCCATCCGGCGCGCTGCAACCAGGCGAAGAGACGCCGTCCGGCCGCGCCGGAGAAGGGGAGCCCGTCCACCGTGTTGGCGGCCTTCGCGGGCGCCTGGCCTATGACGACGATCCGGGCTGAGGCGGGGCCGGCGACCACTGGCGCGTGCTCGACAAAGTAGCCGGCCGCCCGACAGCGATCGCAGGCGGCAATCTGAGCGTGCAGGGCGGGCAGGTCGGTAGCGAGATCTTCCACAGCGGGCTTCCCCCTCGCGAGTGTGCTGTGATTATACATCGGCCGTTCGTGCCGGGAAAGCGGCGGAGCGGCATCCCGTAGACGAGTCAACCGCCGTGTTGTATAATCCGGCAGGGGGACGTGCTCGAACACGATCAGGAGGGGATCCATGCCGACGATCGCCGTTGTGGGCAGCATCATCACGGATCTGGCCGTCTTTACGCCACGCCTGCCTCGGCGGGGGGAGAACATCCTGGCCCACCGGCTGCAGATCGGCCCCGGCGGCAAGGGGGCCAACGCGGCCGTAGCCGCCGCCCGGCTGGGCGCGCAGACCATCTTGGTCGGTCGCGTGGGAGATGACGACTTCGGCCACAACGAGCTGGCCGCGCTGCGCGCCGAGGGGGTGAACACCGACGCCGTGGGGATCGATCCGGGGGCACAGACCGGCGTAGCTTTCATCATGGTGGACGACGAAGGCGAGAACACGATCCTGGTCGTCATCGGGGCCAATGACCGGCTGCTGCCCGAACATGTGGAGGCCGGGCTGGCGCCTCATTGGGATCGCCTGGACGCCATGCTGGTCAACTTCGAGGTACCGGAGGCGACCGTGGCCGCCGCCATTCGCACCGCCCACGCACATGGGGTGCCCGTCGTCGTGGATGCAGGACCGCCGCGCCCTTATGGGCCGGACGTGTGGGGGCAGGCGACGGTGATCTCGCCCAACGCGTTGGAGGCCGCCACCCTGGTGGGCCATCCGGTGGAGGATGACGCGGGGGCGGAGGCTGCCGCTCGCGAGCTGTTGGCCGCCGGCCCTCAGGCGGTGGTGCTCAAGCGAGGAGCGGCCGGAGCGCTGCTGGCCACGCGAGAGGGAATCGAACGGATCCCCAGCTTCCCGGTGGATGTGGTGGACACCACCGGCGCGGGGGATGCCTTCAGCGGGGCCTTGGTGGTGGCGATGGCGGAGGGAAAGCCTCTCCCGGAGGCGGTGCGCTT
>JAJRVX010000542.1:0-3237 GCA_024277095.1 Chloroflexota bacterium | reverse complement strand
CTGGTGATGGCCGCGCTGGGGCCGAGCCAGCCCTTTGCCGGGGGGCTGCCGCCGGAGTTCCTGGCCTTTGCGGCTTTTGCCGTGGGGATAACGTGGGCCCTGGTCCTCCGGGATGGGGAAATTCACGCCGTGGTCCCGCTGCTGTGGGCCGCCTACCTGGTGGACGTCCTTTACGCCTCATCTCTGATCGGGCGTTATGGCGGTCTGGCCAGTCCCCTTTACCTCCTGTATGGCCCGCTGGCGTTGCGCGCGGCGTTATACAGCCCGGGATTGCGGGGCGTCTTGTGGGCGCCCTTCGGATTCGGCCCTCTCTACGTGTTGACCCTGATCCTGTCCGCCGGGGAGATCACCTTCCTGGGCGATCCCCTGTTCCTTCAGCGATATGTGCTCCTGTCGCTGTGGGTTGGCGTGGCAGTATGGGCGGCGTGGGTATTGGTTACCCGAGGGGAGCGGATCGGGCAGCTGCGGAGGGAGCTGGCGCGGCAGGCGCAGGACCTGGAGCAGAAGGCGCAGACTTTGCAACGCACAGCGGCCGATCTGGGCGATCGGGTGCTGGAGCTGCGATCGCTACAGGATCTGGCGCTGGCGCTCTCCTCGACGCTTCGCCTGGAGGAGATCCTGCGCCTGGTGGCGGAGCGACTGGCCACCGTCCCGGCGGCGCAGGGTGGCGCGGTCGCGCTGTGGGATCCCGAGCGGCGCGAGTTGTCGGGAGTGCGCTCCGATGGGGAGGCCTTCCGAATCGGCGAGGACGAGGACCCCCGGTTGGCCGAGGTGTTCGCCAACGGCCGGTCTCCGAGCGCGGCTGAGCACATGGCGCTGGAGCGCGTGGCCGCCCGATGGTGGCCGGGCTGCGCGTGCCTGATCGTGCCCCTGGTGGCGCGTGATCGGGCCATCGGCGTCTTGTTCCTGGCCTCCTCGCCGGAGATGGGGACGTTGGACGAGAAGACGCGCCAGCTTGCCATCGGCTTCGCCTATCTGGCGGCGACCGCCATCGAGAACGCCCGGCTTTACCAGGATGTGTGGGAGAAGAGCCGAGAGCTGGAGGCGGTGCTGCAGGGGATCGGGGATGGCGTGGTGGTGACGGACCGCTCGGGAGCGCTGGTGTTGCTGAACCCGGTGGCGGCGACCATCTTCGGCCTGGATCAGATGCCGCCCGCGGGCGTCCCGCTGACGTGGGCGATCAAGCATGAGCCGTTCCTGAGCCTGGTGGAGGAGACGCTGGCGGAAGGCCATGATGAGATCCGGGACCTGGATCTGCCGGGGGCGGACGGCCGCGTGCGGACCTACCAGGCGCTGGCGTCGCCCGTGCGAGACGCGACCGGGGTGCCCGGCGGAGTTGTGACCGTTTTACGTGACGTCACCGCCCAGAAAGAGCTGGAACGCATGAAGTCCAACTTCCTGTCCGTGGTGAGCCACGAGCTGCGGACCCCTCTGCATTCCATCAAGGGCTTCGTGGAGATCATCTTGATGGGGAAGACGGGGCCCATCAATGAGCTCCAGCAGGACTTCCTGGGCACGGTCAAGGAGCAGACGGTCGTTTTGCAGCGTCAGATCGACGACCTGTTGGAGTTCTCACGGCTGGAGTCGGGTCAGATCCGGTTGCACGTGGAGCCGGTGCCGCTGGGGGTGATCGCCCGGGTGGTGCAGGAGAAGCTGTCGCCGCTGGCGGGGTCGGCCGGCCTGACGCTGGTCAACCGGGTGCCGGTCGATCTCCCGGAGGTGGATGGGGATCGCATGCGTCTGGAGCAGGTGTTGACCAACCTGGTGGAGAACGCGATCAAGTTCACGCCCGCCGGGGGGCGGATCACGATAGCCGGGCGGGACCTGGGGGATGCGGTGGAGATCAGCGTGCGGGATACCGGGATCGGCATCCCGCCCTCGGAGCAGGAGCGCGTGTTCGACCGCTTCTATCAGGTGGACGGCGGGGTGAATCGGATGTATCGGGGGACGGGGTTGGGGCTGACGATCTGCAAACACATCGTCGAGCGCCATCATGGAGAGATCTGGGTGGAGTCGAATCCGCAGGTGAGGCCGGGGAGCACCTTCTACGTGCGGCTGCCGAAGCAATGGGCGGGCGAGGAGGCCGCTCTGGACTTCTCATCGCTGCCCCGACATGACGGCGCGGAGGGAGCCCGTGAGCGATAAGGCGGGCGTGCGTCAGCTGGTGATCATGCCGGCCTACAACGAGGCGGCGAATATTCAAGGGGTGTTGCGTCAGCTTCGGGAACGGTTCCCGGAGATGCCGTGTGTGGTCATCGACGATGGCTCGGTCGATGATACGGCGGAGCGCGCTCGCGCCGCAGGTGCGGAGGTGATCCGCCTGCCGTGCAATCTGGGATACGGCGGCGCCGTCCAGACCGGATTTCGGTACGCGGTGCGGCGGGGATACGATCTGGCCGTGCTGATGGACGCCGACGGGCAGCACGATCCGGATAGCATTCCCGATCTGATGGCGCCCTTGCTGGCCGGCGAGGCGGACGTGGTGGTGGGCTCTCGCTTCCTGGGGCGGCACACCTATCCGGTGGACCTGCCCCGGCGGCTGGCCATGCGCTTTTTCAGCTCGGTGGTGCACTTGCTGACCGGTCATCGGATCACGGACCCCACCTCCGGGTTTCAGGCGCTCTCCCGGGATGCGCTGCGCTTCTTCGCGTATGACAATTACCCGTCTGACTTTCCGGATGCGGATGCGCTGCTGGCGTTGCTCTACGCGGGCTTCCGGGTGGTGGAGGTGCCGGTGACGATGCACGGTCGGCGGTCGGGCGACTCCATGCACAGCCCATTGCGCGGCGTCTACTACATGCTGCGCATGTCGTTGTCGCTTTTCATCCTGCTCCTGCGGCAGAAGACGCGTGCGCCAGTGCGCCATCCTGAACGGCGTGTGTCCAACGCCGTGGAGATTCCGTGAGGCGACTCACGACGCGAATCGCAGGCTCTGTGGGGAGATGAGGATCACGGGCATTGCCTCCCCCTGGGTTCGGTGCTAGAATCCCCGCCGGCGCGCCGCCGGAGGCTTGATCCGCATATGCCTTCGCTGCGAAAGGGGCTTCGTGGGAGATCCATTCTACGTGAGCCTTCGCGGCTGCGGATAGAGGAGGGATCTGGAGGTTTGTTGAGGAGGATGTGGTGGTGACGGGACGAGACGGGGCGGGACGTAAGCGTGTGCTTCTCTTGAATCCCCCGGGGGATCAGCTTTACCTCCGGGATCAATTCTGCAGTTCGGTGTCCAAGGCCTCCTAT
>JAJRVX010000541.1:0-5873 GCA_024277095.1 Chloroflexota bacterium | reverse complement strand
CGCACCGAAAAGCCGACGGGCACGATCGATCGCCAGCCGCTCGACGACATCCACGAATTCGCAGCCGCCGTAGTAACGCTTGCCGGGGAGCCCTTCGGCGTACTTATTCGTCAGCACCGACCCCATCGCGGCGAGTACAGCTGGGCTCACATAGTTCTCGCTGGCGATCAACTCGATGCCATTCAGCTGGCGACGGCGCTCGTTCTCGATCGCCTCAAACACCTCAGGGTCGTCCGAGCGCAAAACCTCCCGTGGATCCGGCATCTCTGTCCACGGCTGGAATCCCACAGAGGCGATCGCCTGCGCAGACGAAGTGGGATACTCCATCACGGTTATCTCCTTGGACACGGGGTCTCACCAAAGGCCCCAAAATATGTGTTACCTACGCAGCATCCCGACACGCACATTCGCATCCCATCGACGCGATGCGAAACGGCGAGCAGATAAGCGATCTCCTGATCGCCTCACGTATGCTCTAGATCGTAAATCACCAACCCGGAAGGCAGCTTCGGGAAGAAGTAAGTGGCCTTAGGAGGGGCCACCTGGCCCGCGTCAGCCACAGCGCGCAACTGGCTCAAGCGCGTGGGCATGACCAGGAAGGCCGCCTGGTAACGCCCAGAGCGCACCCCCGAGATCGCCGACTGCGCGCGGGGCTCGAAATCGACGAACGGGCGCTGCTCCTCGCCCTCCGGGCCGATCCCCAAGATCGGGCTCAGCACCAGCGATTGCAACACCGCCACGTCCAGATCGGCCACGGCCGGGTGATCGCGCGCCAAAAGCGTCGTCAGCGTCAGCGCGTTGGGGCGCATGCGCAAGAGGTAACCGCCCGGCCGCCCGGCCAACACCAGCCCGAAGGCCCGATCCCGGGCTGACGCCCTGTGCAGTTCCCCCAACAGCTCGACCTCCGGCACGCAATACGTGATCTCGAAGTGCCGCTCCAACGCCTTCAGAAGGCGATCCGCATCGAAATCAGGGATATCGTGAAGACAACGATGCGTGGGCAAAATGGTGACGCCGGGATCCTCCATCGCAGCCGCGTAGATCAACGTGTAGTTATAGGGGGCATCCGGCGACGCGCCGTTGCGCTCCTCCCGCTGACGCTGATAGGCCAACGCCGTCTCGTACCGATGATGTCCGTCCGCCACATACAGCGAGCGCGATGCCATGGCCGCGCATGCGGCCGCGATGGCGTCCGGATCGTCCACTGCCCACAGGCGATGGACGATCTCCTCCGAGCCGACCTCCCCCGCCACGGCGACGGGGATCTCCGATCGGGCGTCCAATAACGGGGCCAGGACCTCCCCCATGGGATCGCTGTACAACATGAAGATGGGATTGAAGTGCGCCCGGGTGGCAGCAAGCAACGCCAGCCGATCCGCCCTGGCCTGTGGGAACGTGCGCTCATGGGGCAACACGCCCGCGCCCCACGGCGCCAGCCGCAGGCGCCCGATCAGGCCCACGCGCGTGAGCCGCTGCCCGGTGGGAAGCCGAAAGCGCTGCTCGAGCACATATAACGCGGGCCTCGGCTCCTGGACAAGCACACCCTCCCGCTGCCACTGCCTCAGCAACCGAGCCGCCCGGGTGTATCGGTCCTCCTCCTCCGTATCCCTCGGCAGATCAATGTGCACGATATTGTACGGGTGCAGTTGCTCCAGCTCTCTCCGCCTCTCCGGCGTGATGACATCGTAAGGAGGGGCCAGACGAGAGGCTAAATGCTCCACATCCGATATCGCGAAGCGCCAGCCGCGTAGCGGGCGCAACTCGACCATGGTTTGTTCCTCCCAACCACGAGATAAGAACTCCGGTTCAGGGGAGCCAATCCTCAATGGGCTGGCCTACCACATGAGTAGGCACACGATGAAGGGGTAAAAACCCCTCAGCCGCCTGATCCGGCGTCGGTATGGAGGCCTCGTCGGGCTTATCGGACAACGCCAGCATCACCACGTCCCGCTCCTTCAGCCACCGCAGAACCGCCATGACCTCGCCGGTCAGGCAGATCTCCTCCTGCAAGCGCCGCTCCACGGGCACATCATCCGGCAAATGCCCCATGCGCTCCACCGTCGCCAGGTACTCCTGGCGACGGAAAGTCTTGAACGGCGTCGGATCCCCCGCCTGAAACCGGGCATATACCGCCCGGTGGATATCGATCAGCCCGATATCGTCCGTCCGGCAGAGCCTGGCGTCCACCCACCGGATGAACTGATCGAAGTCGACCATACACCCCCGGGAGATGTCGTCCTTCAATTCCTCCAGAGTGCACAAGCCCGCCCCGATGATGAGGCAGGTATAGGCCAGATAATCCTGGTTGTCCGCCGTGAAAGGGTGGTAGCGCGACTGGTTCAGCTCCCGATAGGCCGCCTGGAACGTGTCCCGATCGAAGCGAGCCCCCAGGATCTGCGCCACGACCCGCTCGACCCCATCCATACGCGCCTGGTCGATGGGGGTGGAGTTCCGTCCACGCCCGCCCAGGGCGGTCTTGTCGATATCCACCACCACAGCTGTGCCGACGTCCAGGCGAACGTCCTGCTCCTCCACCAGCCAACGCAGCCACTCGGCGATGGCCGCCCAGCGATTGGCCAGCGTCACACCATCCTCGCGACGCTCGATCTTGGGCGGCTCATCCATTCGCTCAGAGGCGATGAACGCCCATCCCGGCCACCCGGAGACGTCGCGCAGATTGCGAAAGGCCGCACTGTCCAGCGTGGCCGTATCGCCCAGATAGAGCAACTCCTGGATCTTCCGCCCGGGCGTCTCCAGCTCCCGGGCGCGCTGCAAAAGCCAGGCGACGGCGATGGCATACGTCCGCTCCAGCTTGCGCGGCAGCCGGCTATCCGGCAGCCCCATCTCCTGCCACGCTTCCTGCAACGACGGCAACCGCCGATCCATCGGCTCCAATCGCCGGTAGATGACCAGGTCATCCAACAGATCGGACAGGCGCCCCCGTCCCTGCACCGCCAACTCGGCCGTTGGCAAATAGGTCCTCACACTTCGATCCTCAGACATGCGCCCTCGCTCGCTCCCACTTTGGTTGTGTGCCCACCAGCCCCTGGGCGACCAATAGCTCCGCGTTCAATAAGGCGCCGCCAGCAGCGCCACGGATGGTATTATGCCCCATCACCACGAACTTCCAATCCAGCAACGGACACGGCCGTACACGGCCGACCACGGTGGCCATGCCGGGCACATCCCCCGCCATTCGATCCAACCTGGGCTGCGGCCGGTCCAGCTCCTCCCGCACCAGGATGGCCGGATGCGGCGCGCTGGGCAGCCCCAACTCCTGCGGCACCCCCCGGAACGACCGCAGCACCTCAATGAACTCCTCTCGATCGGCCGGACGCCGCAGGGCCACCGAGACGCACTCCGTATGCCCATCACGCACGTTCACTCGATTGCACTGGGCGCTGACCTGGAAGGAGGCCGCCTCCACACGATCGCCGGCCAGACGCCCCAACAACTTGAGCGGCTCAGTCTCCACCTTCTCCTCTTCGCCGCCGATGTACGGGATCACGTTGTCCAGGATATCCAGGGAAGGAACGCCGGGATATCCGGCCCCGGAGATGGCCTGCATGCTCACCACGAACACCTTCTCCAGGCCGAACGCGTCGTGCAACGGCTTCAGCGCGCTGACCAGGTGCGTCGTCGTACAGTTCGGGTTGGTGACGATGAATCCACGCCATCCCCGGCGACGCCGCTGAACATCCACCAGCGCGGTGTGATCCGGGTTGACCTCCGGGATCAGAAGCGGGATATCCGGCTCCATCCGATACGCCGACGCGTTGGAGCAGACGATATAGCCGGCCTCGGCGAAGGCGGGCTCCACCTGCCGGGCTGCTCCGCCCGGCAGAGCGGAAAACAGGAGCTCACACTCGAGGCCGGGAGCGCCGTACTCCAACACCATATCGCGCACCGCCTCAGGCATATCCCCCTGCAAGATCCAATGGCAGGCGTCCGCATAACGCTTGCCGGCCGATCGCTCCGACGCGGCGAGCACGGTAAGCTCAAACCAGGGATGCCCCTCCAACAACTGCACGAAACGCTGTCCAACTGCCCCAGTAGCCCCCAACACGCCTACGCGAATCTTATCCATCTAACGACCTCCCACATATTGAGCCAACGCCACAATATCGGATAGCACACCAGCCGCGGTGGCATCGACGCCAGCCCCCCGCCCCTGCAACACCAGCGGGTTCGGCGCATACCACCGGGTATGAAACTCGGCCAGATTGTCGCTGCCCCGGAGCCGCCCCAAAGGGCTCCCCAGCGGAACGGGGCGCAGGCCCACCGAGCACCGCCCATCCGCGATCTCCACGGCATAACGCAGGACCTCACCCCGCTCACGGGCCTCCGCCACACGCCGGGAGAACGACCCGTCCAGAGCGCCCAGGCCAGCCAGGAAATCATCCACGGACCCATCCGCCATGGTGGGCGGGAACAGCGATTCCACCTCTATGTCCGCCAACTCCAGCTCCCACCCCAACATGCGGGCCAGGATCAACGCCTTGCGGGCCACGTCCATCCCGCTCAGGTCATCTCGAGGGTCGGGCTCCGTGTAGCCCATCTGACGCGCCTGGCGCACGGCGTCCGAAAACGACCGCCCGGCCTGCAATTCGCTCATCAGGTATCCCAGGGTCCCAGAGAACGCCCCCCGGATGCGCGTCACCTCGTCGCCGCCACGGATGAGCCCTTCCAGCGTGGCGATGACCGGCGTGCCGGCCCCCACGGTGGCCTCATATCGCAGCCGGCCCGAACCGACCAGCCTCCGGAATTGATCCCAGGAGCCCGTCAACGGCTTCTTGTTCGCCAGCACGACGCCGTAGCCCCGATCCAGCGCCAGATCCAACGCCGGGACCACCGCATCGGTGGCCGTGCAATCCACGACGATGGCGCCGTCCGTGCCGGCCACATCCACGATGGCCGCCGCATCGGAGGCGTGATAGCCCTGCGGGCTTTCGGCCAGCGAGCCCCCCTGCGCCTTGAGCCGCTCAACGGCCCGCAGGGACTCGTCCCCCAGCCCACGCGGCTCCACCACGGCGCCGCCGCTGTCGGCCAGGGCGACCACTTGCAGGCGGATCCCATAGCGATCACGGTGCAGATCACGGCTGGACACGATCTGCCGCAACAGCGAGCGGCCGACTCCGCCCACGCCCAAAACGATCAGAGGCACATGACGAATCACGATCCGAGGTCGTCTCCCCCTTTTCACCAGCCGCCATCACGACAAAGGGGAACTGCAGGGCTCATACAAAAGCCTCCCAGTTCCCCTTTGAGCGGCGCCGTCACTGATCCTGCCCAGGGCGACAGGTAAATGACCCCTTTCATCTCCCGATCACAAGCCCTGTGGCATTACCGGTACCCATAATACCTGGGCGGCTATCCCTTGTCAAGTTCGAAGGCCGCGTGGATGCGCCGCACGGCCTCATCGCAATCCCCCTGGGCCACCACCAACGAGATGTTGGCCTCCGAGGCCCCCTGTGCGATCGCGATCACGTTGATGCCCGCCTCGCCCAGCGCGCCGAACACCCGGGCCGCGATCCCCGGGGTCCCCTTCATGGCGGAGCCCACGACCGCCACGATGACGATCCCGTCCTGCCCATGGATCGCATCGATGTGACGCCGCTCCAGCTCCTTGGCCATCGCCTCCCTCAGTGCGTCGAGGACCCGCGGCGAGTCCGTCTCGGGGATCACAAAGCAGATGCTCTGCTCGGACGAGGACTGGGAGATCATCAGGACGTTGGCGCCCACGCTGGCGACCGCCTGGAAGGTGCGCGCGGCGATGCCGGGGACGCCGATCATGCCACGCCCCTCGATCGTGACCAGCGTCAGCCCTCGGATCGCGCTGATCGCCTTGACGACGTTATTCGAAGGATCCGACT
>JAJRVX010000540.1:0-8105 GCA_024277095.1 Chloroflexota bacterium | reverse complement strand
GACCCTGCGTTACAAGGGGCGTGATCTGACCCGGATGGCGCCCCATGAGATCGTGCGGGCCGGCATCTCTCACTGCCCGGAGGGGCGTCAGATCTTCGCCCAGCTGACCGTGACGGAGAATCTGATCCTGGGAGCGTACCATCGAAAGGATCGGCAGGCGATCCTGCGGGATCGGGCGTGGGTGGAGGAGTTGTTCCCGATCCTGGCCGAGCGCCGGAATCAGCGGGCGGGCACGCTGAGCGGCGGGGAACAGCAGATGCTGGCCATCGCCCGGGCGCTTATGAGCCGCCCCTCGGTCCTGTTGCTGGACGAGCCCTCCCTGGGGCTGGCCCCTCTGGTGGTCGCCCGCATCTTTGAGGTCATCCGGCTGTTGCGGGAGCGCGGCGTCACGATCCTGTTGGTGGAGCAGAACGCTTATCAGGCCCTGCATGTTGCCGACCGGGCCTATGTGCTGGAGACGGGGCAGATCCGGCTTCAAGGTTCGGCGCGAGAGTTGGCGGATGATCCGGCCGTGAAGGAAGCCTACCTGGGAGGATAGCCCTTTGTACTCGTCTAGCTACATCCTGCAGCAGGTCATCAACGGCCTGAATCTGGGCAGCATCTACGCCCTGGTGGCCATCGGGCTCACCATCGTCTACGGCATCCTGCGCCTGATCAACTTCGCCCACGGCGATGTGATGATGCTGGGGGCCTATCTGGCCCTGGCGCTCCTCCTTCACCCGTTCGTCCCGCTGGCCCTGGTGATCCTGATCCCGATGATCGTCATCGGCGCGCTGGGCATCCTGATCGAGCGCGTGGCCTATCGCCCCCTGCGAGGGGCGCCCGAGGTGGCCATGCTCATCACGTCCCTGGCCGTGAGCTCCATCATCCAGAACGGCGTTACCATGACGATCACCGCACAGCCTCGTTCTTTTCGCCTTCCCACGGAATGGGTGCAGCGACACACCGTGGCCGGCGTGAGCTTCTCCACGCTGGACGTGTTGACGGTGAGCCTGGCGTTGTTGCTCATGCTCCTGCTGACCCTTTTCGTCACCCGCACCCGGGTGGGGATCGCCATGCGGGCGTGTTCGGAGAACCTGAACGCCGCCCGGCTGATGGGCATCCCGATCGGGCAGGTGGTCGCCGCCGCCTTCGCCATCGGCTCGGCCCTGGCGGCCATCGCCGGCTTCTTCTGGGCCGGCAAGTTCGGCACCGTGGATCCCTTCATGGGGTTTCTGCCGGGACTGAAGGCGTTTGTGGCCGCGGTGATCGGTGGGATCGGCAGCATACCGGGGGCGGTGCTGGGGGGATACCTGCTGGGATTCTCCGAGATCTTCTTCGTGGGCTTCCTGCCGCCGAGCTTCTCCGGCTATCGGGATGCGTTCGTGTTCATTCTCCTCCTGGTGGTGCTGCTGGTTCGCCCCCAGGGGTTGCTACGTACCACATCTGAGGAGCGAGACTGATCGTGTGGAACCGTGCCCGCCTTCTGGCCTTCTTCCCTCTTCTGTTGGGCGTGGTTCTGATCGCCGTCGCCCAGGGGACCCTGAACGACTACTATCAGCGGGTGTTGGCCGTTGTGGCCATCCATATCATCCTGACCGTGAGCCTGAACCTGACGAACGGCTTCACCGGGGATTTCTCGTTGGGGCACGCGGCGTTCATGGCCATCGGAGCTTACGTCTCGGCCGTGCTGACGCTCCCGGTCGCCTCCAAGGAGATGCTGATGTCGGACCTGCCGACCTGGCTTGGCCAGACGCAGGTCCCCTTCCCTGTGGCCACGATCCTGGGCGGGATCCTGGCGGCGGCGGTTGCGCTGCTCATCGGCGTGCCCGTCTTGCGTCTGCGCGGGCACTATCTGGCCGTCGCCACCCTGGGGCTCATGGTGATCGTGCGCGTGGCCGCCAACAATTGGGTGCGTTTCACCCGGGGGGCCAAGGGGATCAACGGCCTCCCGGCGTTCACGAACCTGTGGTGGGCCTACGGCTGGATGGCCATTACCCTCTATGTCATCTGGCGCCTGGTCCATTCCCCCTATGGCCGGGCGATGATCGCCATCCGGGAGGATGAACTCGCCGCCGCCTCTCGTGGCGTTCGCGTGTTTCGGATCCGGCAGTTGGCGTTCGCTGTGGGCGCCTACTTCGCTGGTATCGCCGGGGCCTTATGGGCCCATCTGATCACCGCCATCACGCCGAACTCCTTCTCCTTTCTGATCACGTTCAACGTGGTGGTGATGTTGGTGGTGGGCGGCATGGGCAGCATCACCGGCTCCGTCGTGGGGGCCGTGCTCATGACGCTGGCGCCGGAGTTCCTGCGCCGAATCGAGACCTCGGTCTCCGTGGGAGGACATCCCCTGTATGGGCTCAGCCAGGTCACCATCTCCATCGCGGTGATGCTGGTGATGATCTTCCGGCGTGAGGGGTTGTTGGGAGGTCGGGAACTGACGTGGCCCCGCTGGCTCCGGCGCTGGGCCTTCGGCGGTGAGGAAGTAGAAGGGCCGGTCCCCGCTCAGCAGAGCGGCTCTTGATGCTCAATTTGATCCCCCACCGGGGTCGACGGGCTCCGGGTTTCAGTATGTCCGTGTGGCATGATCCTAGTGAGGAGGGTGTTATGTTGCGTCGAATCCCACGGTTTCTCGCTTGGCTGCTGGTTCTGTCCTTTGTCCTGACCGCGTGTGCTCCTGTCACACCCGCTCCGGCTCAGGCCCCCGCTGCCGAGCAGCCCGAGGAGAAGGCTCCGGCGGAGGAGGAGGCGGCTGCTGAGCCCATCAAGATCGGTGCCATCTACAACGTCACCGGCGGCATGTCCTCCATCGACGCGCCCGGGTTGAACGGCATGAAGCTGGCCGCCAAGCAGATCAATGAGGCCGGCGGCGTGCTGGGGCGCCCCATCGAGCTCGTCGCCATTGACGGGAAGACGGATCAGACGACGGTGACCAACGCCGTCTCCGAGATGATCAACGTCCACAAGGTCGTCGCCATCGGCGGCCTCAACGACTCCACCTTCGCCCTGGCGGCCGGCCCCATCGCTCAGAAGGCGGGCATCCCCTTCGTCACGGCCGGCGCGACCCTGCCCACCCTGCCTGAGCAGATCGGCGACTACTTCTTCATGGTCCCGTTCGGGGATGACGCTCAGGCGTACGCCATCGCCGACTTCGCCATCGACGACCTGGGGGCCAAGACCGCCTGGATGCTGGTCGACCAGGCCTATGACTTCACCACCGCCCTGGCGAAGTTCTTCAAGGAGCGCTTCACGGAGCGGGGCGGCACCATCCTTCTGGAGGACATCTACCAGTCCGGCGACACCGACTTCTCCGCCCAGATCGCTCGTCTGAAGGAGCTGGACCCGCAGCCGGATGTCCTCTTCGTGTCGGCCATCCCCAACGAGGCGGGCATCACCACCAAGCAGATCCGGGAGGCGGGCCTGACACAGCCGATCCTGTCCGGGGACGGCTTTGATACGCCGCTGATCGCTGAGGTGGCGGGCGATCTGGCCGATGACGTCTACTACTCCACCCACGCCGGGTTGGACAACCCCAGCCCCAAGGTGCAGAACTTCGTGAAGGCCTACACCGAGGAATACGGTCGGCCGCCGGAGAACGCCTTCGCCGCGCTGGGGTATGACGCCCTGAACCTCATCGCCGATGCCATCCGTCGGGCGGGCTCGACCGATCCCGCGGCCATTCGCGATGCCCTGGCCGCGACGAAGGACTTCGACGCTGTGACCGGCGTCATCACCTACCCGCCGGGCCAGCGCAAGCCGACCAAGTCGGTCTCCATCATCCAGGTGCAGGACGGCAAGTACTCCTTCGTCAAGGAGATCACGCCGTAAGCGTGGTTCAGGGCCGAGGACCGGAGTCGACCGGTCCTCGGCCCGTTCCTGTATCCCGTCGCAGAGATCATCACCCGAGAGTCGAGGTGAGTCTTCATGTCCGATCTGCGTAATCGCGTTCTGGCAGCGATCCAGGCTCAGGATATCCGATTCGTTCGCTTCATCTGGTGCGATAACGCCGGCGTGATCCGGGCGAAGGCGGTGCATGTGGCCCTCCTGGAGGATCACCTGGACGGCCTGGGGGTGGGCATCGCGGCGGCGCAGCAGGCGCTTCCCGTGATGTACGATGCGCTCTCCGCCGGCTCCGGGCTCACTCCCGCCGGGGAGGTCTACATGCGGGCGGATTGGAGCACCTTCTCGCCGCTGCCCTATGCGCCCGGCCATGCCCGGGTGTTGACCGATATCTACGATGGCGAGGAGCCGTGGGGGCACTGCCCCCGCTCCTTCCTGCGCCGGGCCATCGCCCGGGCTCGCGACCTGGGCTGGCGGATCATGGCCGCGTTCGAGAACGAGTTCTATCTGCTGCGCCCCTCGGAGGACGAGCCCCAACCGCTGGATCTGACGGTCTTCGCCCAGACGGCCGCGCTGGACGGCGCCGCGCCGGTCATCGATGACATCACGGACGCCCTGGCCGAGCAGGGCATCCAGGTGGAGATGGTCTATTCGGAGTCGGGGCCCGGCCAGTTCGAGATGCCCATCCGCTATGCCGAGGCGCTCACCGCCGCCGATCAGCAGATCGTCTTTCGGGAGACGGTCCGGGCCGTGGCGCAGCAGAACGGGCTCCTGGCCTCCTTCGTGCCCAAGCTTTTCCCCGACCGGGCCGGCTGTGGCGCTCACCTGCACCTCAGCCTCTGGCGTGAGGGGCGGAACTATATCGCCGACCCGCAGGATCCCACCGTCATCAGTCCGGAGACGGCCTCCTTCATCGCCGGCATTCTGCATCACCTGCCGGCCCTGATGGCGCTGACGGTGCCCAGCACCAACTCGTTCAAGCGCATCCGACCCCGCTTCTGGAGCGGCGCGTTCACCTGCTGGGGATATGGCAACCGGGAGGGCGCCGTGCGAGTGCCCCAACCCGACGTCCACCGTCCCCTCACCCAGATCGAGCTCAAGACCGTCGATCCCTCCTGCAACCCCTATCTGGCCCTCGGCGCCACCATCATCGCCGGCCTGGACGGGCTGGAGAACCAGATGCCGCTGGGGGACCCGGTGCAGATGGATCCCGCCGATCTCTCCGACGAGGAGCGGGAGCGCCGGGGGATCCGCCCGCTGCCCACCACGTTGGGCGAGGCGATCCAGGCGCTGGAGGCGGATCAGGTGTTGCTGGAGGCCCTGGGGACGGACCTGGCCCGCTCCTTCCTGGCCGTGCGCCGTGCCGAGTGGGAGGGGATGAAGGACATGTCCCACGAGGAGGAAGTGCGCCTGTTGCTGGCACGGTACTGATGTTGGACCTCACCGCGATCCCCATCGTCGATCATCATGTGCACTCGCTGTTGCGCCGGCAGCCGAGGACGCTGCCGGCCTATCTGCGCCTGTTCACCGAGAGCGACGATCCCGAACAGGTGGCGCGCCACGTCCCTCACACGGTCTTCTTCCGGTGGGCGGTGCGCCGCCTCTCCGAGTTCCTGGGATGTGAGCCCACCGCCGAGGCGGTGTTGGCCGCCCGGCGGGATCTTCCCCCGGATGACTGGGCGCGCCGTTTGTTCACGGACGCCGGGATCGAGACGTTGTTGGTGGACTATGGGTTCCGCGGCGAGGAGAACCTGAGCCTGGAGGAGCTGGGCGCGACGACGGGATGTCGGGTCGAGCCGATCCTGCGACTCGAGACGTTGGCGGAGGAGTTGATCCGCGAGCACGCGAGCTTTTCCGCCTTCCTCGATGCCTTCGTGGCCAGGGTCGAGCGGGCGCGCTCGGACGGCCACGTGGCGCTCAAGAGCATCGTCGCCTACCGTACCGGCCTGGCGATCGCCCCTCCGGAGGAGGACGCGGCGGTCGAGGGGTTCCGCCGATTGCGCTCCCGGGTCGAGCGGGGGGAGGGGATCCGGCTGGCGCATAAGCCTTTGTGCGACCGCCTGGTGCTTCTGGCGCTGGATGTCGCGCAGCGTCAGGAGATGCCCGTGCAGTTCCACGCGGGCTTCGGCGATCGGGACGTGGACCTCCTGCAGGCCAATCCGCTCCACCTGCGGTGGGTGTTGCAATCCGGCCGGTACTCGCGAGCCCCGATCGTGATCCTGCACGCCGGGTACCCCTACGTGCGAGAGACCGCGTATCTGGCCAGCGTGTATGCCCACGTCTTCGCCGACATGTCCCTGGCGATCCCCTTTGCGGCCGGCGACATCCCCGCCGTGCTGGAGGAGCTGCTGGGGCTGGCTCCCGTCAGTAAGGTGCTGTATGCCTCGGATGCGTTCAGCATCCCGGAGCTGTTCTGGCTGGCGGCGCAATTGGGAAGACGGGAGCTGGCCCGGGCGTTGCAGTCGTTGATCGACGCGGGGTGGCTTCGTCCCGACGAGGCGGAGGAGGCCGCCCAACGCATCCTGAACGGCAACGCCCGAGCCGTGTACGGCCTGTAGCCCGTGTGCGAATGGATCGGGTAAAGCGAAGGGGCGTGGCATCCCTGTGCGGGCGGCCACGCCCCTTGGTATCAGGCCTCGATCTCAGCCGGTGCTTTCATCTCGAGCGCCGCTGCCGTGTGTCCTCATAACTTCAGCGGTGCTCTCGCCTGCGTACGAGTCCCTCTGTCGAGCTAGAGGAACGCCTTGGATAGCTCCAGGAAGTCATCCGCTTCCACGGCGATGGTCTTCTCATCCACCCGCTGCGCCCACGGCCGGGCGTTGCAGAACGCTCCGGCCATTCGGGCTTCCACATACCTGCGCGTCGCCCGGTAGGGAGGCGGCGGGAGGACCGGCCTGCCCTCCGCGATCCTGTGCATGGCGCGCTCGGCGGCCTCCTCGATGATCCGCTGCGAGACGGGCGGGGGCTTGCAGATCGCCACGGCCACGTCGAGCTCCTCCTTCACGACGGCCGTCTCGATCCACGGCGCGTATCCTTTCGCCTCGGCGCAGGCTTTGTCTCCCCCGGTGACCAGGACGACCGGAATGCCGTAGTGTCCGGCCGTGTACGTGATCCAGCCGATCTCGCCGATGGGCTGGCCGTTGAGAGTGCACTCCTCGATGGTCCTGTGCGACCAGCTGTGGCACAGGTTCGCGTTGGGGGTCCCCTCCATGGCGTGGTGGGCGAACAACACGGCCGCGTCCCATCCCCGGTCCAGGACGAAGGGGGGCCTCATCGGGCGGCCTAGGTAGATATCGGCCTCCTCCTGGATCAGCTCGATGTCAAGCCCGCCTGCGCCGTGCCCGTCCAGGACGAGGATCTCATCGGCCCCGCCCTTGCGGAGCCCACGGATCAGGGCGTTCAGCTCCTCGGTGGCGAGGCGGAGGGATCGAGCGTAATTGGGCTGGCCGGGGGCGCAGTCGGCGTCGAAATTCACCACTCCACTGACGCCTTCCAGATCGCACAACACGTGTACTCGTAACTTGCTTCGCCTCATGGTGTCCGTCCTATCTCCAGATGCGGCGTGCGAACGCGAGGATCTCCCTGGCCTGGCCTTCGTTCGCCGCCCTCGTCTTGACGATGAAGTTCCCCTTGCGTAGCACTTTCGCCTTCTCTTGCAGTTCGTCGGGGGTGAGGTAGATCAGGAGGGGCGTCCCCCGGGCCGCTTCGACGATCTCCTCCAGCCTGTCGTATGCCCTGGGGGCGTTGGGGTCGTCGGTGATCTCCAGGAGGAGCAGGTTGCGGAGGGCGAGAAACCCTTTCAGGGCGTGGAGCCCCGCCGAATGCAGGTGGATGACCCCGCCGCCCGGGAAGCGATCCAGGACCTCCTGGTCATACGGCGCCCCGAACTCCCGGTACGTCTCCGGGGAGCACATGCTGGAGGCGTCGTTGGAGAAATGGCCGAAGGCGTCGCGGGGGATCCAGAGGTTGAAGGCGATGAAAAGATCCTCCTGGTAGCGTCGCACGATCTCCAATTGCCTTTGGCAGAACTCCAGGATGAGCTCAGTGCATCTTCTCAGAAGCTGATGGGCCCTATCGCTGTCCAGCATGAGGTCGGTGAAGAAGTCGTTGCCCCGGAGGGCGTTCGCCAGGTCCATGGGCAGAAAGGCGCCCCGGAGCGCCAGCTTCCATCTCCCCTGGGATCTCTCCCCCAGGTACGCCATCGCGTCGAGCAGCATGCGGAACCATGGGAACTCCTGCACCTGCAGGTTTTCCAGGCCCGCGTAGCCCTCTTTCAGGATCGGGCT
>JAJRVX010000539.1:0-12105 GCA_024277095.1 Chloroflexota bacterium | reverse complement strand
CTCTACAGGGGGAGGTGTGGAGGGGAGATCCCCTCCACGGAAACCTCTTTTTTCCTGCCTGCACCTGCCTTTCTCGGCCCTTTCCGAAGGGCCCAGGCCGAGGCCAGGCAGGTTGAAGGCAGAAGAAGGACTTTTTCCGGAGGAGCGGAGCCCCTCCGGGCCTCCCCACGGCAGAAGCAATGGCATTTCTCAGACACACTCTGAGGCGTGGGTGCGGCGACGATCAGACTGCTATCTCGTGCATGAACCGGATATACGTCTCGATCCCTCGGAAGAAGTTGGGCAGGTGGAACTTCTCGTTGGGGGCGTGCAGGTTGTCGTCGGGCAGGCCGAAGCCCAGCATCAGGCTGTCCACACCCAATTTCTCCTTGATCATGCCCACCACGGGGACGCTGCCGCCCATCCGCGTGAAGAGCGGTGGCTTGCCCCACACAGCCTCCAGCGCCTGGCTGGCGACCCGGATGGCCTTGGAGTCCCGCTCGACGATCGCCGGGAGGCAGCTGGCTATGTACTCCAGCTCCCACGTGATCGTCGGAGGGGCGTTGGCCTCCAGGTAGGCCCTCAGTCCCTCGTAGACCCGGTCCGGGTGTTGGTCGGGCACCAGCCGCATCGAGATCTTGGCCATCGCCTTCGCGGGAAGTACCGTCTTCGTGCCCTCGCCGATGAATCCACTGAGCAGGCCGTTCACGTCCAGTGTCGGCCGCGCGGTCGCCCGCTCAGTAGCCGTGTACCCTTCCTCGCCGAACAGCGCCGGCGCGCCCGTCTGTTCCTGCCACCAGGCATCCGTCTGTGGCAACTTCGCCAGATCGGCCCGCTCCTCTTCACTCAGCGGGCGCACATCGTCGTAAAAGCCGGGCAGCGTGATGCGACCGCGCTCGTCCTTCATCCCGGCGATGAGACGGCACAGCGCCTGAGCCGGGTTCTCCACCACGCCGCCAAAGGTGCCCGAGTGTAGATCGCTGGCCGGGCCCTGGACGTGGATCTCGAAATAGGCCAGGCCGCGCAGCGCGTAGACGATGGAGGGAACGTCAGGAGCCAGGATCCCTGAGTCGCCGTTCAGGCATAGGTCGCAGGTGAGCAGGTCCCGGTGCGCCTCGATGAAGGCCTCCAGGCTGGGCGACCCGATCTCCTCCTCCCCCTCGATCATGTACTTCACGTTGACCGGCAGCCCGGTCGTGCGGATCAGGGACTCGATGGCCTTGAGGTGGGCGACCACCTGCCCCTTCATGTCGGAGGCCCCGCGGGCGAAGATGTTGTCCCCGCGCACCTGGGGGTCGAAGGGATCGGTCTCCCATAGCTCCAGGGGATCGGCGGGTTGCACGTCATAGTGCCCATAGAAGAGGATGGTGGGCGCGTCCGGGCCGGCTTTCAACCATTCGCCGTACACGACCGGATGCCCCTTTGTGGGCATGACCTGGACCGCGTTGAAACCGAGGCCCTGCAGTTGGGCTGCGATCCACTCGGCTGCCCGTTGGATATCAGATTTCCACTCGGGCAGGGCCGAGATCGACGGAATGCGCAGCAGGGCCTTCAGATCTTCCAGGAAGGTCTGCTCGTGTTCTCTGGCATAGTTGATGGCAGCATCGAGTTCTGGCATATGGCTTCTCCCTGTCTCCGACTTTCCGTTGGCTGTTCGTTTCCCAAAAGCAGGGGCTCAGCACGCTGAACCCCATAGGCATCAAGTTAAGCTATGCGGAGGTACATCTTTGCACCTTTGGGGTGGCTCGGAGGGGCGGCAACCCCTCCGAAGAAACCGACTTTCGGCCCCTCACCTGCCCCGTGGGGCCGGAGGCCACCGGCCAAAGCCCCAACCAGGCAGGGAAAAGGCGAGAAGAAGCGTTTTTCTGCGGAGGGACCTCCCCTCCGCGCCTCCCCTTTCAGGTGTGACCGCCCGTGGAGGGAAAAAAGCGACAGGCGGGGGCCTCGCTCATGTTGTTAAGTTGATGCGAATCGGGCGCGGCGCCGCTGTGCCCCCACGGAACTGGAATAGGGGCTCGCCTGGGGGCTTCGTCGTATCCTGTTAATGTGGATGCGCATGCCACAAGTGCATCTTTCACGGGCGGGTGTCGGCCGTTTTGTCCGGTCATTCTCGCAGGCGGGGGTCCAGCGCATCCCGCAGCCCGTCCCCTAGCAGGTTGAAGCCTAGCACCGCCAGGAAGATGGCCAGGCCCGGGAAGGTCGCCATGTAGGATGCGCTGAAGATGTATTGGCGCCCCTCGCCCAGCATGGCGCCCCACTCCGGGGTGGGGGGCTGTACGCCCAGGCCGAGGAAACCCAGGCCGGCGGCCACCAGGAGGGTGGAGCCCAGGTTCAGGGTGGCCTGGACGATGACGGGAGCCATGGCGTTCACCAGGATGTGCCGCCAGATGATGTCCCAGTCGCGCACGCCGACGGAGCGGGCTGCCTCCACGTAGGTCTGTTCCCGGATGCTGAGCACGGAACCTCGCACCAGGCGAATGAAGGATGGGATAGTGCTGATCCCAACGGAGATGATCACGTTCCGCAGGCCCACGCCCAGCGCGGCCACCAGGGAGAGCGCCAGCAGGATGCTCGGGAAGGAGAGCAGGATATCGGCGACCCGTTGGATGATCATGTCCACCCAGCCGCCGTAATATCCCGAGATGGCGCCCAGGGGGATGCCCACGAGCAGACCGATGGCGACGGCCAGGAACCCGATCATCAGAGAGAGCCGCCCGCCGTACAGGATGCGCGCCAGCACATCGCGCCCCAGGTGATCGGTGCCCAGCGGGTGCTCCAGGTTTGGGTGGATCAGGGCGTCGGTCAGCGTCAGCTTCTCCGGATCATAGGGCGTCAGGAACGGGGCGGCCAGGCTGGCGAGGATGAGCAGGAGCAGGATGGCGAGCCCCAGCATGGCCGGCCTCTGCCGCCGAAATCGCCGCCACGTCTCGTGATACAGTCCACGTCTCTCGGCCCGCAATTGCGGGAGGGACACCGCGACCGCTTCAGCCATAGTGGATTCGTGGGTCGATATATGCATACAGGATATCCACAATCAGGTTGACCAGGATGAGAAGAGAGGAGAAGACCAGGACGATGCCCTGGACCATGGGATAATCGCGGGCGAAGATGGAGTCCACCATGAGCTGGCCCATCCCCGGCCAGCCGAACACCGTCTCGGTCAGCACCGCGCCGCCCAGCAGGGCTCCGAACTGGAGCCCGATGACTGTGACGACCGGGATCAGCGCGTTGCTCAACGCGTGGCGCAGGACGACGACGGACTCCCGGAGCCCTTTCGCCCGTGCTGTGCGCACGTAGTCCTCGCTCAATACCTCCAACATGCTGGATCGGGTCATGCGGGCCACCAGCGCGATGGAGAAGGCCGCCAACGTGAAGGAGGGCAGGATATAGCTGGCGGGGCGCTCGGACCCGGCCGCCGGGAGCCAGTGGAGCCGCACGGCGAACAGGACGATCAGCATGAGGCCCAGCCAGTAAACGGGCATGGAGATGCCGAAGAGCGTGCCTACGGATATCAAGAAGTCCAGGATGGAGTTCCGGCGATACGCGGCCAGCACCCCGCCCAGGACCCCCAGCACGCCGGCGATGGTCATGCTGATCACCGCCAGTTTCATGGTGGCCGGCAGGCGGGAGAGGATCTCCTTCAGTACGGGCTCCTTGGTGCGGGCGGAGATGCCCAGGTCACCCCGCACCATACGGCTGAAGAACATCGCGTATTGTACCGGAAGCGGGCGATCCAGGCCCATCCAGACCCGGATCTGCTCGACGTCCTCCTCCGATGCCAATAGCCCGGCGATCACGCGCGCCGGGTCGCCGGGGAGCAGACGCACCAACAGGAAGATGATTAACGAGATGCCGATGAGCGTGATCAGCGCAGCGAGGAGGCGCTGCAGGATGTATTGCGAGAAAGAGGTCATCTTGCTTGGCTTGCCCTCGTGATCACACGGTTATCAGAACTGGAAAGCCGCTCGCTCCGGGAGCAGGATGCGGCGTCTTGTCTCAGCGGAGGTAGGGGCGAGATGGCCTCGCCCCTACCTGTAGCCTGTCCCGAGAGGGTTCCGTGGTTACTCGGCCGGACGTGCGTAGATGGCGTAGAACTTCTCCGTCGGATGATAATCCACGCCGGTGAGGTCCGCCCGGTAGACGATGGGGAACCGTTGCACCCAGAGGAAGATCCAGGGCGCCTCGTTCCAGATGATCTCGGAGGCCTGGCAGTACAGATCTTTGCGCTTCTCCGGATCCGATTCCTGCGCGGCGGCCTCGATCAGCTTATCCACCTCCGGGTTGCCATAGAAGGACGTCGCCAGGCCGTTGGGCGGATGCTCCGGCGAGTAGAACTGCACCATCTGCTGGGCCGCGTCCAGGTAGCTGGGGGCCCACCCCAGGAAGTGCAGATCGATGTTGTTCTCCTCGGGCGGCGTCAGGATCGCGGCCACGTAGGAGGGCCAGTCCATGGTGGAGACCGGCGCCTTGATCCCGACCTCGCTCAGGAAGCCGGCGATGGCCTGGGCTGCCTGGAAGTCCTGGACGTAGCGGCCCGTCGGAGCGATGAAGTTGAGCTCCAGGCTCTCCACCCCCGCTTCGGCTAGCAGCGCCTTCGCCTTCTCAGGATCGTACTCGTAGGGCTTCTGCGGGCAGTAGCCGAACAGGTTGGATGCCATGGGTGCATCCAGCAGCTCCGCCGCGCCGAACAGCACGCTCTCGATGATCTCCTCTTTGTTCACCGCGTAGTTGAGCGCCTGGCGCACGCGCACGTCGTTCAGGGGCTCATGGGTGTTGTTGATGGAGATGAAGATCGTGCGATCGCTGGGCGCCAGCAGCACCTTCACATCCGGGTTCTGCTGGAGCGCCGGGAGGTCGCTGATGGGCGGCAGGATGATGAGGTCCACCTGGCCGGCCAGCAGCAGGCTCTCCCGGGTGGCCGCCTCGGGCACGACGCGGAAGACGACCTCGTCGTAGTAGGGCTTCTCACCCCAGTAGTCCTCGAAACGGGTGACCACGATACGCTCGCCCTTGACCCGCTCCTTGAAGATGTACGGCCCGGTGCCCACGGGGCGCGTCACGTTCTCGTAGGTGTTGCCCTCCGCGTTGACGGAGTCGGGGGAGATGATGCCGGCGTTCCCCAGGGAGAACGCGCTGATGAGCGGCGCGTACGGCCGGCTGAGGTGGAGCTTGATCGTGTAATCGTCGACGATCTCTACCTCCTCGATCGCGGCGAAGGGGCTGCGAATCGGCACCTTCACGTTCGGATCGAGGATCCGGTCCAGATTCCACTTGACGACCTCGGCGTTCAGGACGGTCCCGTCATGGAAGGTGACGCCCTGGCGGATGTAGAAGGTGTACTCAAGGCCGTCCTCGGCGACTTCCCACCCGGTGGCCAACTTCGGCTGGGGGTTCCCATCCTTATCCGTCACGACCAGGGTCTCGACCATGTAATCGACGATGTTGGATACCGTGGTCGTGGTGCCCAGGGCTGGATCCAGCGTGTCCGGATCGATGCCCACGGCGATGCGGAAGGTCTTGGCCTCGGCCGGGGTCGGCGTGGCCTCCTCCTCCGCGGCGCTTGGTGCCTCCGCCGCTGGGGCTGCGGGCGCCGGGGCGCATGCGGCCAGGAACACGAGGATCAGCACCAGGCCGAGCACCAATACCGTCCGAATGGGGGGTGCCTGTGAAGATCGAGAGTAACCGGCTCGATGCGTCATGCCAACCTCCTCCTTTCTGTTCTGTCCTTCTGTTGTCGTTGCCGAACTCGTTGTGAAGCCCCGGCGAAGTGCATGTACGTGTGGGCCCAACCGAGGCTGAGAGACGATAGATCTCCCATAAAAGGAAGCCGGTGTGGATGTCGAGGTTCGATCACCTTGCATGGGAACGGCCGACGCGAAACCTTTGGACATCGACCGGGGATAGCGCGGGTAGTGCCATCCCTGGATGTAGAGCAGAAAACGCCGAGGGGGGTCCTCGGCGTTGAGTGGCCTCATTATACTCTTGAGCATTCGCGCTGTCAAACAAAAACACGGTGGGGCATGCCTGGGAGTGCATCTGGAAATCCACCGATAAGGGCCCCAGGGCTTTTTCAAAGTCAGTGATGGAGATCGGGGTGGTAGGAACACCCCGCGTGTCGCCCGACGCAAGACATCTCCTGATCATCGACCGAGGAAAAACGGCCCTCATCCCCCACCCCCCCCCACGTCTGGCCACATCATGTGCTGGGGGAAGAGGCCGGCTGACAGCCGGTCAACATCAGGCTGGCGATCATCGTGAGTAACGAGAGTCGTGTCATGGCCCGCATCCTTTAGAAGTCCCAATCCGGCTTCGGATCGGGGAGACACAGGATCCGGTCGAGCCGTTCGAGGAGCTCCATGGGGCCGGAGAGCTCGTCGGTGATCGCCAGACCCGTCGCCGGGCGCACCCCCAGCCACAGCCGGGTGAAGGCCCCCACCGAGGCCGTCAGCGTGGGCAGGGTATCATCTCGTCCCCGCTCCGCCCCGGACGTGGGCCCCAGCGTGACGATGTACTCGCCGGAGACCCCATGCCAGGGGGCGTCGTCATCCAGCATCCGCTCGATCGGGTCGGTCAGCCTGAGGTTGAACCGAACCGGTCCCATGGGGAGGTGGGTGCGCTCCAGGCATCCCGATAGATCGCATATGCGCATCTGCCAGTAGGCGATGGCCCGTATCCCGCTCGCGAACTTCGACCCTTCGCTCACCTGGTGCTGCTTGAACGGCTGCTCGATCAGATCCTGAAGCTGGATGCCCTGCGGCTCCCGCATCTTGACCAACCGCACCTGGTCGCCGAGGCTTTTCAGGAGGGCCATCAGCTCCAGGAATTGGTCGGCGGTCTGGTAGGACATCCAGACGATCTCGTACGGTCCCTGTTCCACGTTCTTGGTCTGACACCAGAGGTGGTGGGTCAGCTCTCCGTTGGGGCCATCGCAGTAGCCCAGGCCGAAGCCGTTATCCGCCCAGCGCATCTCCGCCCGGGTGATCTCGGGGGGTGTCAGATTGCAGGCGCCGTGGCCACGGCGCCGGGCGAGCCGGCTGGCGTGCACCAGGGCCCAGTCGTCGGCGGTGATGCGGCGCGGCACGCGGGGCCGCACGTCGATGTTCAGCCGGGCGGGGTCGAAGGAGACCCAGTGCTCATATCCCCCGGTGCCGAAACCCAACCGGTTGTAGTAGCCCTGCTCGAACATCCCCAGGCTGGCGACCAGCGCCCCCTCGGCGGCATCGATGGCGATCGCTCGCGCGGCCAGCCGTCTCGCCAGCCCTCGCCTGCGGGCGACCCGGCTGGTGGTGACGCCTGTGACGCAGGACATGGGAAGCTCGTCGTCCAGGTATCGCATGGTGCCCGGGGCGGTCATGACCAGGCATTCAGGCGTTTCGTGAAGCTCCGCGACCAGGGCGCGCCCGCACTCCACGAAGAGGTCCATGATCTCCTCTTTGCCCTTCTTCAGCCAGCCCGTCTCGTACCAGATGCGATGAGTGGCCTCTCGGTCCCTGCCGGGATCATACCTGCGGAAACGCATAGGGGTCCTCTCCGGGAAAGGTCAGGATGGGGGCCGGTGATCGACCGCCGGCCCCGAGGCGGGGATCGGAAATCGTGCCTTACAGGAGGGGGCTTTCGCCGAGCTCCTGGACGGATGCCTCCGCGTCACCCATCCCCTTGTAGAGATGGCGAACGCCCTCGCGGCCGGCCACGATCACATCCGTCGCCAGGCCCAGGAAAAGCCCGTGCTCCACGATGCCGGCGCGCTCCTTCAGCCGTGCGGCTAACTGGGCCGGTTGAGGGATGGGGCCGAATTCGCAATCCAGGATCAGGTTTCCCTGGTCCGTTTTGAACAGATCCCCCTTAGGGGTCCGGCGTATCACCGCGTGTGCGCCCAGGGATTCGATATAGGCGACCTGCGAGCGCCAGCCGAAGGGGACGACCTCCACCGGCACCGGATGTCGGGTGCCCAGCATCGGGGAGAGCTTGGTCTCGTCGACCACGATGATCTCGCGGCGGCTGCTCTGGGCGATGATCTTCTCGCGAAGCAGGGCGCCGCCGCCGCCCTTGATCAGGTTCAGCTCGGGATCGACCTCATCCGCGCCGTCGATGGTGAGGTCGATGGTGGGGCACTCGTCCAGGGTAGTGAGCGGGATGCCCAGCCGCCGGGCCTCGGCCTCGACCTTTTGCGAGCAGGGCACGCCGCGGATGCCGTGCAGCCGGCCCTCGTGGAGCAGTCGGGCGAGGCGACGCACGGCGAAGATGGCCGTGGTGCCGTGGCCAAGGCCGACGACCATGCCCGATTCCACGAAGTCTACGGCGCGCTCTCCGGCTTGTCGCTTGAGTTCCACGATGTCCATGAGCTTCATGGCCTCCGATGGTGCTGACCTATTGTACCATCGAGCGCTTCAGTTCACGAACTTTGGCCGTGGCCTTGTACGCTCCGGGATCGTGTATGCTTTTCGGTGGAAATACAGCGGGGGGCTTTGAGGGGCGCAGCTCCTCAAAGGAAACCCGGCTACCGCCCCTCACCTGCCTCGCCCGGCCTCGCCCACCCGAATCAGGCCGGGAAAGGGCAGGTGCAAAGCGGGATGTCTTGACGGAGGGAGGTCCCTCCGCACCTCCCCTGTGGGCTTGCGATGGGCCTCGCGAAATTTCCACACATATTGGATACACCCGACCCGCTCCGGCGATGCCTTGAAGAACTCGTCGCGCCCTTGTATAATGCCCATGCAACGGAATACCGCCCGCGGCGAGGTCGGCGTCGTAATCGCCTGTTCAGCTCTCTGCTCTGCATGCTCAAAAGGTCCGGTTCATGTCGAAATCCCCCTCCATCCGTGAGAGGTCCAAGTTCCTGTCCGGTAACATCCTGATCTTCTCGTTGGTCGACCTGCTGGGGAACTTCTCCCGCGGCATGGTCTTCCCCTATGTCTCCCTTTACGTGCTCGCCCTGGGCGGGGACGCCACGCGCATCGGTCTCGTGAGCTCATTGCGGCCGCTCGCTGGCCTCATCATGTTCCCCATCGCCGGATACATCGCCGACCGAGCGAATCGGGTCAAGCTGATCGTGTTGGGGAGCTGCTATTCCGCCTCGATCGTCCTGCTCTACATGCTCGCCCCGAGCTGGCAAGTGGTCGCCGTGGCCGCGCTGTTGCAGGGCTTCGCCGTGTTCCTCTTCCCCGCCCGGTCGGCCCTGATCGCGGATTCCCTGGCACCGGGGGATCGGGGGCGGGGCATCGCGGCGATGAACACCATCTCCAGCCTTCTGGCCATCTTCGCCCCCTACATCGCGGGCGTGGTCATCGAGGGGTACGGGGCGAATATGGGGATGCGGATCCTCTACGCCGTGATGTTCACCCTGTACGCGGTGAACATCTCCGTGCAGGCGCGCTTCCTCAAGGAGACGCGTCCCAGCGATGGCGATTCGCTGAGGCTATCGAACCTGCCGAAGGTGCTCAAGGATGCCTATCGGGGGATCCCCGCTCTGCTCAGGCGGTTCCCTCGCCCGTTGAAGGCGCTTACGGGGGTCATCATATTGAGCTTCATGACCAATGGGGTGGCGAGCCCCTACTGGGTGGTGTATGCGCTGGAGCACATTGGGCTTTCCTCATCCCAATGGGGGCTGATCCTGCTCATCGAGATGTTGCTGAAGCTCGTTATCTTCATGCCGGCCGGCGTGTTGGTCGACCGTTGGGGGCGATCCGCGTCCTTGCTGACGGCGTTGCTGGTCTCGCTGGTCTCGATCCCGGCCTTCATCCTCGTCGAGGGCTTCATGGCCGTGTTGGCGGTGCGGGCGGCCATAGCGGTCGCCTTCGCCATCGCCATACCGGCGTGCACGGCGCTGATGGCGGATCTCGTCCCTCGGGATATCCGGGGGCAGGTGATGGCCGCGGTCGGACAGGGCGGCATCATGATCGGGGTGGCGGGGGGAGGCACCGGCGGGCCGGCGACGGGATATCTCATCACCGTGCCGTTGATGGTCGCCTCCCTGGCGGGAGGGTACCTCTATACGTGGCATCCTACCTATCCCTGGCTCTTCGCCCTGGCGGCCACGGTGATCTCCATCGTCTTGACGGCCCTCTTCATCCGGGATCCGGAGAACGCGGAGGTTTGAGGCCCGCGCGGTTACGTCTGCCGGCGCGGCCGATACTGGATCGCCTCGGCGATGTGGGCCGTCTCGATGCGCTCGCTGCCCTCCAGATCGGCGATGGTGCGCGCCAGCTTGAGGATGCGATGGTACGCGCGGGCGCTCATGTGTAGCTGTCGCATGGCCGCGCCCAGCAGGCTGCGCCCTGACTCGTCGATCCGGCAGTACTCCCGGATCTCCGCCGGCCCCATGTCCGCGTTGCATTGCAACGTGGTGCCCGCGAACCGACGCCGCTGCCGCTCCCGCGCCGTCTCCACCCGCTCCCGGATGATCGCCGACCGTTCCCCGCGCCGATCGTCGGAGAGCTTCTCGAACTCCACCCGCGGCACCTCGATGTGGATGTCGATGCGATCCAGCAGCGGCCCCGAGATGCGCTTCTGATAGCGGCTGATCATCGCCATAGAGCAGGTGCACTCCCGCACCGGGTCGCCGTAGTATCCGCAGGGGCATGGGTTCATGGCCGCGACCAGGACGAAGCTGGCCGGGAAGCTGAGGGTCCCCGTGGAGCGTGCGATGGTCACCACCCGGTCCTCCAGCGGCTGGCGCAGCACCTCCAGCACGCGCTGACCGAATTCGGGCAGTTCGTCCAGGAAGAGGACGCCGCGATGGGCCAGGCTGATCTCGCCCGGCCGCGGCCAGTGGCCGCCGCCGACCAGCCCGGCGTGGCTGATAGTATGATGTGGCGCCCGAAACGGGCGATGTCGGATCATGGGCTGATCGGGCGGCAGCAGCCCGGCCACACTGTAGATTTTCGTCACCTCCAGCGCCTCATCGATCGTCATGCGCGGCAGGATGGAGGGCATCGATCGAGCCAGCAGGGTCTTTCCTGATCCGGGCGGGCCGCTCATAAGCACGTTGTGCCCGCCGGCGGCCGCCACCTCCAGCGCCCGCTTCACGTGCTCCTGTCCCTTGATGTCGGCCATGTCCGCCGCGTGGGGGGGCAGGTCGTCGGCATCCCACTCGACTCGGGCCTCGTAGGGCTCGATGCGTTGCAGCCCCTGGAGATGGGCCGCCAGGGTGGGCAGGCTCTCCACCGGGATCACCTCAACCTCCTCGATCAGAGCGGCCTCCGGCGCGTCCTGCATGGGCACGAACATCCGGCTCAGGCCCCGCTCTCGCGCCAGGGCGGCCATGGGTAGGATGCCGTTCACATGACGCACGGAGCCGTCCAGGGAGAGCTCGCCCACCACCAGGGCGTCGTCCGTCGCGTCCGGCCATGCCTGCTCGGTCGCGATCAGGATGCCCACGGCGATGGGCAGATCGTACGCGGGGCCCTCCTTGCGCAGATCGGCGGGCGCCAGGTTGACCGTGATGCGCCGATTGGGCCATTGGAAGCCGCTGTTGCGGATGGCCGCACGTACCCGCTCGCTGGACTCCTTGATGGCCGCATCCGGCAGGCCGACGATGGTCAGCCCCGGCAGCCCGGGCGAGATATCGACCTCCACCTCTACCAGCGCGCCTTCCAGGCCGACGACGGCGCAACTGCTCACGCGGGCCAGCATGCGAGAGTGCCTCCTGAGGGTTGTGATGAGGGTGAGACTCTCGTTGGAGCCTGCAACATCGTATGGACGCGAGGACTCACCAACAACGCACGAGGATTCCTGGGAGGGGAGATTCCCTTCGAAGAAACCCTGCTTTCCCGATCCCTCTCGCAGGGATCGGGACCGAGGTCGGACGAGGTCAGAGGGGGATGAGGGGGGGCGGTTCTTGCAGGGGGAATCTCAGTCCAGAGCGACGCTCATGACCAGGTCGATAAAGAGCGCGGCGCTCCAGCCGTAATCCTGGATCACGCCGAACCCGGCCCCGCCGGCCGCGCCCACGGCCCCCTTGCGCAGCAATGTGGTCGGCAGCTTCTCGCCCCGGCAGTCGTAGTATTCGTAGATGCAGCCGGTCGCCTCGTACCAGCGGGCGATCTCGGCCAGAGTCCGTTGCCGCAGCGTCTCGGCCAGCTCAGCATAGCCGTATCGCCGCAGCCCCTGGATGATGAAGTAGTTCATGTT
>JAJRVX010000034.1:0-3667 GCA_024277095.1 Chloroflexota bacterium | reverse complement strand
GGCGGCGCAGCTCCGCTGCGCCGCCGCCACCACCCACCGTTGAGCCCCCTTCTCCCGGGTCCGGGAGAAGGGGGTCTGGGGGATGAGGGCCGTCGAAGGCGGATTTCGCGAGACCAGACGACCGGTCGTGGACCGACGCGAGGCACGATCTCTGTCAGTTGACGCCCAGGGGGATGACCCACGTCGGGCAACGCGTGGGGACGTTTCTACATCCCGGCCTCCATCACCGACTTTGAAAAAGCTCTGTCAACGCCCAAACAACGCTTCTCTCCCGCACCCAATTGTGGTACAATTAAATGGATAAATGAGCCGCTTTGGACCCAAACGGCGGTGCCACGTATGGACGCAGAACAGACCCTGGAACGCCTGAAGGGCTTCCGCCTCTTTCAGGGTCTCCCGGACGAGATGCTGCGGGAGATCGCCGAGGCCGGGGAGGTGGTCAAGGAAGCCAGCGGGCGACGCCTGTTCACACAGGGAGATCCCGCCCTTGCGGCGTTCTTCCTCCTGGACGGTGAGGTAGTCGTCTGGAGGATGGACCCGGGGGGCAGGGAGATCTTCCGCCGCACGGTGAGGGCCGGCCAGGCCTTCGGCTTCCGCAGCCTCCTGAAGGGGGATGTGCGGCTCTCCACGGCGGAGACGGTGCGCCCCAGCACATTGCTACGCCTGCCAGCCTCCGATTTCGCCCGCCTGCAGGCGAAATACCCGGAGATCGTCGGGCGGCTACTGAGACCGGACATCGTGCGCCGGCTGCGCGCCATGCCGCTCCTGGGCAGCCTGACAGATGAACAATTGCGCTGGGTCGTGGACCTGTTCGAGCGCCTGGACGCGGAGCCCGGCGAGATGATCCTTTCCCCTCCCCGAAGCACGACCAGGGTCGGCCCCTCCTCTACAGACCGACGCCCCCCACAGCTGGCCCTCTACCTGATCGACCAGGGGCAGGTCGCGATCCATGGGAGGGCGGCCGGACACATGGTGCTCACGGCCGGGCACTACTTTGGCAGCCACAGGGCGCTGGGGGTGCGCTACGCTCAGACGGCTCGGGCCGTCACAAGGGCCACCCTCTACGGCCTGACTCATGCGGACTTCGACTGGCTGCGGTCCGCCTTCCCGGGCGTGCAGGAGATCCTGAATCGGCCGCCAGATATCATCCGGCGCCTGCGCGAGGTGAGGCTGTTCTCTCGGCTGTCCCTCGCGGAGCTGGAGGCTCTGGCTGGATATGTGTGCTGGGACCACTATCCGGCCTACAGAACGGTGACGCAGCAGGGCGATCCCGGCGACGCATTCTACATCCTCGATCGCGGGGAGGCGGTCCTGCGCGTGGCGGATGAGGACGGGCGAGAGCAGCTGCGCAACTACCTGGTCGAGGGCAACGCCTTCGGCGAGACCTCGCTGATCCTGAAGGACACCCGCGATGCCACCGTGGAGTCGCTCACGCCGACCGATTGGCTGGTCCTCCACCACGACGACTTCAGACGCTTCCTGGAGGGACACCCGGACGCGGAGCGGAAGCTGGTCCTCCGTGAGGAGACGAGGGAGAAGATCCGACACAGAGCGAAGATGCGAGAGGAGGGGGAGGAGACCATACTGTTCCGCACCAGGCGTCACTGGTGGTCCCTCGTCAAGCGGATCGCTTTCGCCTCGTTGATCTTCGTCGGCCTGCTGATCCTCCTGGGCGTCGCCTTCGGGCTACACGCGGAGCCCGCATTCAAGCTGGCCGTCCTCCTGGGGACGATCGTTCTGCTGGGCTACATCATCTGGCACGTCATCGACTGGAACAACGACTGGCTGATCGTCACCACACGGCGGATCATCCACCAGGAGCGCGTGATCCTGGTCTCGGAGCGTCGCATCGGCGCCCCGCTGGAGAAGATCCAGGACATCAGCGTGATCCGATACCTGTGGGCGAACCTGTTGGGATACGGGCACCTCATCATCCAGACCGCGGCCACAGAGGGCCGGATCGAATTCCGCTATGTGCCCAACCCGGAGGCGATACGGGAGCTGATCCAGGAGCGCAGGGCGCGGGCCCTCGCCGGGGCCAGGGCAGCGGGTTGGAAGCGCATCCGACGTGAGCTGGAGGAGCGACTGGATCTGGGGATCCCGCCGGTGACGCCCTCCTCGGCCATACCGCAGGAATCGCCACCGCCTGAGGAGCGGCCTCAGAAAAAGCCCTGGTGGCGCCGGTGGCGCCCGCGGCTCCGCGTCTTCGCCGTACGCGAGGAGGTGGGGGACCAGGTCATATGGCGTAAGCATCCGGTGAACCTGCTCATGAGGATCTCCCGTCCGCTGATCGCGCTGATCGTCGTGTCCGTGGTGGGCTGGCTTCTGTATCGCTTCGGGGGGATGCTGCCCATCGGCCAGTCAACGGCAGGGCTGTGGTTTGGGGTGATCCTGCTGGAGATGCTGGCGGCGATGTGGCTATTGTGGGAATACGAGGACTGGCGCAACGACCAGTACATCGTGACCAGCGATCGCATCATCGACATCGAGAGGAAGCCTCTCTTCTTCGCCGAGGATCGGCGGGAGGCCGGCCTGGGCATGATCCAAAACGTCACGTCGGACATCCCCAACCCGATCGCCTACATCCTGGGATACGGGAACGTCACCATCGAGACGGCCGCCGAGATGGGCATGTTCGACTTCGTCTTCGTTCCCAACCCCCGAGAGGTGCAGGCGGAGATCCTGCGCCGGGTGGAGGCGTTCCGGGCGCGACAGGCGGCCCGAGAACGCGCGCAACGGCACGCGGAGATGGCCGCCTGGTTCGAGATGTATAATCGACTGCAACGCGAGCAGCCCGGGTAAATCAGAGCCCTTCCGGGAACATCCTTCCCCTCTACTCCCACCCGTCCGGGCCCGGCTGGGGCTCTCAGCACCGTCATTCTCCACCACGCACATCCTCGAAACGGCCAAGGAAAAAGCCCCGCCGGCCGGCGGGGCTTCGCTATGGAACCAAACGCTATCGCTGGCGACGTCGCCGAAGCCAATGGATCAGCAAGAGCAACAACACGAACGGGATGGCGATCAGGACCAAGATGGGCACAATGAACACGACGATCCAGATGATCAGATCGACCAGGCGCTCCAGCGCGCGAACCAGCGCACGGAACGCGCTACGGAAGGTCTGCAAAGGGCGCCAGCCGGGCTCGATCACCGGCTGGGAGAGCGCGTCCGGGATCAGCTCGATGGTGATGGTGGCCAGCGCCACCAGATTGTCCAGATATTGCTGACGTCCCTTCAGCCGCTCGATCTCCTCTCGCACCTCCGTCAGGCGGCGATGGACGCTCAGGATATCCTCCGCGGTGGCGTTGGGCCGCTCCCGAACCTCCCGCAGCAAAGCCAGAAGCTCCTGCTCCGTGGCCTCCAGGTTGCGCAATCGGCTCTCGATGTCGGTATACTCCGCCGTCACGTCCTCGGTGGATGTCTGCTCATGCTCCACCCGCACGGCCATGTCCTTGATCTGCTCCAGCACGCGGTCCAGATCGGATACCGGCACGCGCACGGTCACGCTGGCCTGCATCTGCTCGCCGACGCGGTAGGCGTTGGACTCGGAGACGTATCCACCCACCTCCTCGACCAATCGACGGATCTCCTCCATGGCCATCATGGTGTCCTGAACGATCAGGCTCAGGCTGGCGCGCCTGACGATCATGCGAGGCATGGGGCCCAG
>JAJRVX010000538.1:0-4863 GCA_024277095.1 Chloroflexota bacterium | reverse complement strand
TGCTGATCGTGCCCAACCGGGTGATCCGCATCGACCGAGAGAACAACAAGATGTACGTGGAGAAGGTCATCGACGGGATCCCCACCCGAACAGAGGTCACGGTGGGGGTTCGGAACGAGCAGTACAGCCAGATATTGCGCGGTCTGAAAGAGGGCGATGTGCTGGCCATCCGCACCGTCAGCAGCCGGGAGCAGCTACGCCGATCGATGTTCGGCGGCGGATCCTGACGCGAGGCCGATCCGGCAAGGGGATGAACAAAACCATGGACATTGGTATCAAGTTAAGCGATACGGAGGCGTGGCTCCGCATCTTTGGGGTGGCCCGGAGGGGCAGCAGCCCCTCCGAAGAAATTTACTTTCAGCCCCTCACCTGCCTCGTGGGGCCGGGGGCCACCGGCCAAAGCCCCAACCAGGCAGGGAAAAGGCGAGAAAAAGAGTTTTCCTGCGGAGGGAAAGCCCCTCCGCACCTCCCCTTCCAGGATGCGACCGCCCCTGGGGGGAAAGAGCGACAGGCGGGGGCCTCGCCCATGCTGTTCAGTTGACGCGAATAGGGATGAGCGAAACCATGGACGAGAGGACATATCCATCGGACGGCCGAGAGGTGGCGACGCAGCCATCGACGGATGTCGTCATCCGGCTGGAGGGGATCACGAAGGTGTACCGCATGGGCGACATCGAGGTGCACGCCCTGCGGGGGATCTCCCTGGAGGTTCGGCGCGGCGAGTTCATGGCCATCATGGGCCCATCGGGCTCCGGCAAATCGACGCTGATGAACATCCTGGGCTGCCTGGATCAGCCCACCAGCGGCCGATACTGGCTGGAGGGCGAGGACGTCTCTCAGATGGATGACGACCGGCTGGCGGAGATACGCAATCGGCGCATCGGGTTCGTGTTCCAGTCGTTCAACCTGCTTCCCCGCACAACGGCGCTGGACAACGTGGAGCTGCCGTTGATCTACGCGGGCGCCCGCGACCGCCGGGAGCGGGCCCGGGCCGCCCTGGAGGCCGTCGGATTGGGCGATCGGCTGCATCACCATCCCAATGAGCTCTCGGGCGGGCAACAGCAGCGCGTGGCCATCGCCCGGGCCCTGGTCAACGAGCCCGCCATCATCCTGGCCGACGAGCCCACCGGCAACCTGGATTCCAGGTCGGGCGAGGAGATCATGGGGATCTTCCAGCGCCTGAACGAGGAGAAGGGGATCACCGTCGTGGTGGTCACCCATGAGCCGGATATCGCCGCGCACACCCGGCGGATCGTGCGGCTGCAAGATGGGCTGGTGATCTCCGATGAGCCCGTCCTCCACCCGATCCGCGCTGGCGAGGGCGCACACGGCATGCCGATGCCTCCCATCACGGAGCGCGAGGTCGAGAGGCAACCATGAAGCTGAAAGAGTCCATGCGCATCGCGCTGCGTGCGCTATCCGCCAACAAGCTACGCTCCGCGCTGACCATGCTGGGCATCATCATCGGGGTCGGCGCGGTGATCACGCTGCTCTCCGTGGGCAAGGGCGTGGAGAATTACGTCATCAGCCAGTTCCAGAGCATTGGATCCAATCTGCTGTTCGTGGTACCCGGGCGCCTGGAGGAGGGCGGCCCCCACCCCAGGCGGCAGACCGTGCGGCCGCTCACCATGGGGGATGCGGAGGCGATCGCCGATCCGTTCAACGTCCCAGACGCCATCGCGGTCGCGCCCGAGCTCAGCCGCTACACCAACGTGACGCGCGGCAAGCACGACGCCTACCCACAGGTCAGGGGCGTGACGCCCGAATTCGAGCAGGTGCGCGACTGGCACCCGGCGGAGGGGAGCTTCATCACCCACGAGGACGTGGCCTCCCACGCCCGGGTGGCCGTGCTGGGCACCACCGTGGTGGATCGGCTATTCGAGGACGACGAATACCCCATCGGACAGACCATCCGGATCAACAACATCCTCTTCCGCGTCGTCGGCGTGATGGAGAAACGGGGCGGATCGGGCTTCGGCGACGAGGATAACACCATCTTCGTCCCGATCACCACGGCGCAAACGCGCCTGTTCCCCAGCCGCACCGTATCCGGCGAGTATCAAGTCTCCGTGATCTACGTGCAGGCGGTCTCGGAGGACCGCATGGAGGCCGCGCAGCAGGAGATCACCGACCTGCTTCGCCGACGCCATAACATCGCCTATCAGGACGACGACGATTTCACCGTCATCAACCAGGCGGACATCATCTCCGTCTTCGGCGAGATCACCGGGATGCTCACGCTGTTCCTGGGCGCCATCGCCGCCATCTCCCTGCTGGTCGGGGGCATCGGCATCATGAACATCATGCTGGTCAGCGTCACCGAGCGGACCCGGGAGATCGGGCTGCGCAAAGCGGTGGGCGCCAAGCGGCGTGACATCCTCCTGCAATTCCTGATCGAGGCCATCGTCCTGTCCATGATCGGCGGCTTCGTGGGCATCCTGCTGGGAGCCGCAGGAGCCCTGGCGATCTCACAACTGGCCAAGGACTTACACACCACGGTCACGCCGCAGTCCGTGCTGCTCGCCACCGGATTCTCCGCCGTGGTGGGGCTGTTCTTCGGCATCTACCCGGCCACCCGCGCCGCCCGGCTGAACCCGATCGAAGCGCTGCGATATGAGTAGCTCGACGCCAAGGGAGGCGTACCATGAAACGCGCCATTTTGATCGCTTCCGCCATCGTGATCGTGATCGCCGGCGTACTGGCCGGCCTGTACGTCACGCGCGGCGCACTGCCGCTGCCCTGGATCGCTCCAACGACGGAGCCTACGAGCACGCCTATCCCTACGGCGCCCCCCACTCCAGCAGAGGCCGCCATCCAGGAGGAGCTCACCCCTACGCCGGCCCTGGTGACGCCCACACCGGCCTCCGCGAAAGCGGAGACGCCCACCCGGGCGGTCACGCCCACGCCACGGCCGACGCGTAGGCCGACGGCCACCCCCACCCCACGACTGATCCGCTTCAAGGCGTTCGTCGCTCCCCTGCGCACAGAACTGAAGGCCGCCCCCCGGCCGGACGCGGAGACGGTGGCTCAGGTACGCGGGGGACAGGTGCTGGAGATGGTGGGGCGGTCCGATCCGCCCACCTGGGTGCTGGTGATCTACCCGCCCGACAGCGAGGGGCGCGCCTGGATCCCGGTGGACCAGCTGCGAATCTACAACGACATCATGCTGCTGCCCGTGATGGGCGAGGCGGCCGCCGTGCTGATCACGCCCACGCCATCGGAGACGCCGGGCGTCGGCACCCCTGAGGCCGAACAGCCCGTGGCGACGCTGCCGCCCACCGGCCTGACCGCCCGGATCACGGCCGACGTGCTGAACGTGCGCGCCGGCCCCGGCACCAACTACGCCATCATCAGCAAGCTACGCGACGGTGATCAGGTGCAGATCACCGGACGGAACGAGGATGGCACCTGGCTGCAGATCATCTACGATGAGGCCACCGAGGCGCGCGGCTGGATCTTCGCCGAGTACGCCGAGGTCAGCGGCGATCCCATGGAGGCGCCGGTGGCGACGACCACCGCACAACCGGCGGCCACCCGGCCGCGCCGCGGCAAGTTCACCGGCAAGCTGGCCATCCTGACCCGAAGCGGCGGCGACCTGTACCTGGTCCATGCGGACGGCAGCGGCCTGCGCCATATCACCTCCGGCGTCCTGGACCCGGACCTCTCCCCGGATGGCAAGCGCATCGCCTACACCCGCTGGCCAGGCGGCCCCGAGCCGGAAGGGATCTACGTCCGCGACCTGACCAACGACAACGAGTGGCGGCAATGGGGCACGCATCTGCCGCGCACACCCGACTGGTCTCCGGACGGGCGCTACCTGGTCTTCTCCTTCCAGAAGGGAGGCCGAGAGGGGTACCTGGAGCTGAAGTTTGGGCAGTGGACCTTCAACCTGCCGCCATCCCCCAACTGGCGTCTGGGGCATGTGGACACCTGGACCGGTGAGTATCGCGATGTGCCCTCGCTGCTCTACAGCCGCAACCCGAGCTGGGCGCCGGACGGCCGTCGCATCGTCTACCGCGGCGATCGGGGGCTGGAGATCACCACGCTCTCCGGGCCGTCGCAGGCGTTGAGCAAGGACCTGGGCCACGAGAACCCGGCCTGGTCGCCCACCGGCGGCCTCATCGTCTTCGAGTACAAGCACCCCGACCACGCCGATATCTTCGCGATGAACGAGGATGGGACCGGCATCCGGGCGCTGACCACGCCGGATCCGCTGGCCGAACGCCCGGCCAACAACGTCTCGCCCGCCTGGTCGCCCGACGGCCAGTGGATCGCCTTCCTGACGGACCGCAACGGTCAATGGGAGGTGTGGGTCATGCGCCCCGACGGCAGCGAACAGCAGCCGTTGTTCCCCGGCGGGCTGCCGGGGATCACCATCCAGCATCAAAGCGTGGGCGAGAGGCTGCTGAGCTGGTCCCGCTAGCAGCATGGGAGCATGAGCATGGCCGAGCCCCCACGCCCACCGACCGATTATCGCGCCCTGCGCCGCCGCCTGGATCGGGATCTGCTGACCTGGGTCATCGCCCTGTTGCTGCTCGCGGGCGGGGGGCTCATCGGGCTGATCTACGGCGGGGGGGCACTCATTCTGGGGCTAAGCTGCCTGGCCGTGGGCGCCGGGGTGATCCTGCTGCTCTGGGGTCTCCTGACCCTGATGGAGCGATGGGCGAACCGGGAATAACCGTCACGAGGGAGGAACGGGAGGAATCTGATCGCATGGCCGATCGCACCCCACACGATGCCGACCGGCTGGCCTTCTTCCTGCTGAAGCGCGTCAACCGGGCCATCCGGGACTACGGGATGATCCGAGACGGCGACCGGATCGCGGTGGCCGTATCCGGCGGAAAGGATAGCCTCAGCCTGCTC
>JAJRVX010000537.1:0-3179 GCA_024277095.1 Chloroflexota bacterium | reverse complement strand
GGACATGACGGAGCTACTCTATCTGACGGACAGCTATCTGCGAGAATTCCCCGCCCGGGTGACGGAGGTGGACGAGGAAGCGGGAGCCGTCGCCCTGGACCGGACGGCCTTCTACCCGGGCGGCGGCGGTCAGCCCCACGACACAGGCTGGCTGGAGATCGCGGGGCAGGCGATCCCGGTCACCCGCGTGAAGCGGGCCGGGAACGCGGTCTGGCACACCCTGGACCTCTCGCAGGGAGGGGAACTGCCGGCCGTGGGAGCGGAGGTGATCGGCCGGCTGGACTGGGAGCGACGCTACGCGCTCATGCGCACGCACACGGCGTTGCACATCCTGTGCGGCGTCATCTGGCGGGATTACGGCGCCGCCGTGACCGGCGGCAACATGCAGCCCGGCCGGGCCCGCATGGACTTTGAGTTCGAGCACATGCACGCCGACCTGGTGCACGAGATCGAGGAGAAGATCAACAAGGAGGTGGACGCCGCCCGGGACGTTCGTATCCGCATCCTGCCAAGGGAGGAAGCGTTCCAGATCCCCGATCTCATCCGCACCAAGATCAACCTGCTGCCTGAGCACATCACCGAGGTACGCACGGTGGAGATCGTCGGCCTGGACCTGCAAGCGGACGGAGGCACGCACGTCGCCAACACCCGGGAGGTCGGCCGAATCCAGATCGTCGATTACAAGAGCAAGGGGCGCATTAACAAGCGGCTGGTGATCGAGTTGTCATGAGTCGCCCGGCGTTGCCCTCGCTGCCGCATCGGCTGCGTGATCTGGGGCATCGAGCTCGCTCCCGTCCGCCAGGCACCTCTATCGCCCGAGAGGTGTTGATCCTGGCCCTGCCCGCCGTAGGCGAGCAGATGCTGAACATGGCCGTCGGCATCGTGAACACGTTCCTGGTCGGCCATCTGAGCGCCGCCGCGCTGACGGGCGTGGGGCTATCCACCCAGCTCATCATGATGACCATCGCGCTGGTCGCCGCCGTCACGACGGGGAGCACGGCGCTCATCGCCCGGGCGGTGGGGGCACACGATTTCCGCACCGCCAATCGCGTGCTGGGCCAGTCCATGTTGCTCGGCGGCGTCATCGGCGTCGTTACGACCCTGCTGGGAGTGGGGCTCGCTCACCAGGCATTATATCTGATGGGTGCCCGAGGCGACGCGCTGAAACTGGGCACGGACTACCTGCGCATCGTCTCGGTCACCTTCCTGCTTTCGACGCTGATGTTCGTAGGCAACGCCTGCCTGCGGGGAGCGGGAGACACGCGCACCCCCTTGCGCATCATGATGCTGGTGAACGGGGTCAATATCATCGTGGCGTGGGTGTTGATTAACGGGACCTTCGGGCTCCCGCAACTCGGCGTAGTCGGGGCCGCCCTGGGAGCGACGGTGGGGCGGGGTCTGGGAGGGGCGCTGGTCCTTCGAGTGCTGCTCCATGGGCGATCCGGGCTCCGGCTTCAGCGCCTGCCGTGGGCTCCCAACCTATTGACGATCGGGCGAATCCTGCACGTCGGCCTGCCCTCCGGCGCCGAGCAATTGCTCCTGCGCCTGGGGCAGATCTCCTTCGTCCGCATCGTGGCCGCGCTGGGGACCACCGCCTACGCCGCTCACTCCGTGGCCCTGAACACGGAGTCACTCTCGTTCATGCCCGGGTTCGGCTTCGCCGTGGCCGCCACGACGCTGGTGGGACAGGGGCTGGGCGCGCAGGACGATCGCCTGGCCGAACGCTACGGCTACGTCTCATACGCCCTGGGAGCGGCCATCATGGGGCTGATGGGCGTCGTCTTCATCCTCTTCGCCCGGCCGCTGGTGAGCGTCTTCACCGACGACGCCGAGGTGATCGCCCTGGCCACGGGGCCGCTGCGCCTGATCGGGTTCGTGCAACCCATGCTGGCCGCGATGATGATCTTCGCCGGGGCGCTGCGAGGGGCCGGGGACACACGAGCGCCCATGCTGATCACCGGCGCAGCGCTCTGGCTGATCCGCGTCCCGCTGGGGGCGCTGGTCGTCCTCGTCCTGGGCTGGGGGCTCCAGGGCGCCTGGACGGTCATGGCCATCGACCTCAGCCTGCGCGGCGCGCTCAACTTCCTGCGGTTTCGGAGCGGGCGCTGGAAGGCGGTGCAGGTGTGAGATCCCACAGGGCATCTTCACAGACCCAACCGGGAGGGCCGGCTTCCACACCAGGAGGATCGGATGGCTTTCGGCGATTACATGAAACCCTTCTGCCCCCTCGCCGAAGAAAGCCGAAGCCTAACCGGGAGGGCAGGTTTCCATACCTGCCCCCTCACCAGAGGAAGGCAGACAAGGTAAGGTGGGAAGCCCAACAAGGCATCTTCACAGACCCAACCGGGAGGACAGGTTTCCACACCTGCCCCCTCGCCAGAGGAAGATAGTGGGGGCTTACACGGAGAACCACCTTAGAATGTGTCTGAGAAATGCCATTGCTTCTGCCGTGGGGAGGCCCGGAGGGGCTCCGCCCCTCCGGAAAAAGCCCTTCTTCTGCCTTCAACCTGCCTGGCCTCGGCCTGGGTCCTTCGGAAAGGGCCGAGAAAGGCAGGTGCAGGCAGGAAAAAAGAGGTTTCCGTGGAGGGGATCTCCCCTCCACGCCACCCCCTGTGGAGCTGGTGGTTGAGGGAGACCCTCAGACACGCTCTTACATGCTCCTCACGGTTCAATGTGGTGCTATCTACACGGAACACGTTTTGATGGGATATCCGCCATTGGGCAGGAGGTGAACATTGGGAGAGAAAAACGAGCGTTTCAAGCCCGTTGTGACACAACCGGATTTCCCCAGGCTGGAGCGTGAGATCCTGCGCTTCTGGGACGAGACCCAGGCATTTGAGCTGCTCCGCCGCAAGAACGCCGGCAAACCCCGCTGGTCGTTCATCGATGGCCCCATCACGGCCAATAACCCCATGGGCGTGCACCACGCCTGGGGGCGGACCTACAAGGACCTCTACCAGCGGTTCAAGGCGATGCAGGGTTACGACGAGCGCTGGCAGAACGGCTTCGACTGCCAGGGCCTGTGGGTGGAAGTGAACGTGGAGCGGGAGCTGGGCTTCCAGTCGAAGCGGGACATCGAGGCGTTCGGCATCGACCGCTTTGTGAAGCTGTGCAAGGAGCGGGTCCTGACCTACGCCGCCGTGCAGACGGAGCAGTCCATCCGGCTGGGCTACTGGATG
>JAJRVX010000536.1:0-10718 GCA_024277095.1 Chloroflexota bacterium | reverse complement strand
TGGAACAGTGGACAGAACGGCTCCAACAATGGCATAATTGCTTCGGGCAGGGTAAGCATCTTTGACCTCCTCTGGAGTAGAGTTTGGTCAAAGCTTACCTTGCCCACGCTTATTTATCAAACTTCGTACAAAGTCGAGCTTAGATGGATTACCCGAGATGCAGGAGGAGAGGGCGATGAGCAGCGAAGGATACTTCGAGCAGGTGGCCGGGCGGTGGGACGAGATGCGGCGGCAGTTCTTCCCCGATACAGTCCGGGAGGCGGCCCTGCTCGCCGCAAACGTGCAGGCAGGAGAGATCGCCGTGGACATAGGAGCCGGAACGGGGTTCATCACGGAGGGGTTGTTGCAACGAGGGGCAAAGGTCATCGCCGTCGATCGGTCCAAGGCGATGCTCAGGGAGATCTGGAGGAAATTCGGGCCGGTGGATTGTCGGGTCGGCGAGGCGGCTCGTCTGCCGATTCCGGATGGGACGGTGGATTACGTCTTCGCGAACATGTGTCTTCATCACGTGGACGCGCCACCGGAGGCGATCCGAGAGATGGTCAGGGTGCTGAGGCCGGGTGGGAAGCTGGTCATCACCGACCTGGACGAACACGATTTCGAGTTCCTGAGGACGGAGCAACACGATCGCTGGATGGGGTTCAAGCGGGACGACGTGAGGCACTGGTTTGAGGCGGCAGGGCTGACGCACATCCGAATCGACTGCGTGGGCGAGGAGTGCTGTGCGGACTCGGCCTGCGGCGACGAACACGCCAGCATCAGCATATTCCTGGCGCTGGGGACGAAGCCGCCGGGGAATCAGAAAAGCGACTAACAGAATCAGGATCTGCTAGTCGCCTTTCGGGGTTCAGCTCGGGGACGAGGACTCGAACCTCGACCAAGGGATCCAAAGTCCCCCGTCCTGCCATTAGACGATCCCCGACTACACGGGTACTCCTGAGTGCCGAGGCCCAGAATCGAACTGGGGACACCGCAATTTTCAGTCGCGTGCTCTACCAACTGAGCTACCTCGGCAAACAGAAAAGGAGCGGGCGATGGGATTCGAACCCACGACCTTCTCCTTGGCAAGGAGACGTTCTACCACTGAACTACACCCGCTTGTTGGATCGGGACATGAGATAGAGATAGAGGAGAACCCTCCATCCCTATCGCCTGCCCCTATCTCTATCCGCTCGGTGGACCCGGTCGGATTCGAACCGACGATCTCCTGCTTGCAAAGCAGGCGCCTTCCCACTTGGCCACGGGCCCGAACGACCAGGTGCCCGTCACGACGTGGTGCCGACGAGAGGACTCGAACCTCCACGCCCTTGCGGGCAGCAGATCCTAAGTCTGCAGCGTCTGCCAATTCCGCCACGTCGGCAACCTGGATACGGCCGGACAGCCTTTTGGACTGGCCATACCCCCGATTCTGTATTAGCCGTCATCTGTCTCACCGGGCCCACAACCCGGTGGCGGCTCCTAGCTTGTAGGGTGTTACCCTACCTCGCCGTCGCCGCTGCGGCGAGACCGAACCTGCTTCCGCAAGCCCGGCCCACTCGCCTTGCTCCCGGCCGCACACTCGCCCAGCCGGTGACATTACTGCCACCGCTGGTGGGCTCTTACCCCACCGTTTCACCCCTTACCCGGCAAGAGCCAGGCGGGTCTGCTTTCTGTTGCGGTTGTGGTCACCTGGCGATTACTCACCAGGCGCCCCCACTTACTGTTTCGTGGGGCGGCCTTCCCGGCCGAACCGGGTGGGAGTCGGGAAGTTCCTCTGAGGCGCTTTTGCGCCCCAGCGACGGCGACCAGCCCGCTGTCCAGCCGTATAAGTTCCTCGCTTGTAACGTGCCTCAGCGGGCAGCATTATAGCACAGCGACCCCCATGTGTCAACTGTTATTTAAGCCTCGGAGCATAAAATCCGCAACCCTATGTGTCTTCGAGCCGCCGACGCCATGCCTCCAACAGCTCAGCCAGGTCCGAAAACACCCAATCCGGCGGCGGATCCGCCGTGGCGAACTGCTCCGCCGTGGTCACCCCGCACAACACGCCGATCGTGGGCAGCCCGGCCCGATGCCCACCCACGATATCCGTCTCGTATCGATCCCCGACCATGGCCGTCTCCCCCGGCCGGGTGCCCAATCGGGCCAACGCCAACTCGAAGATCCCCGGCTCCGGCTTGCCGATCACCCTCGCCTTCACCCCGGTGGCCACCTCCAACATGGCGATGATCGAGCCCGCCCCGGGCGCCTGTCCCTCCTCCGTAGGCAAACTGGCGTCCGTGTTCGTGGCGATGAAGGGAGCCCCGCGACGGATCGCAAAGGCGGCCTCCTTCGCCTTCTCATACGTGAACGTTGAATCGAATCCCGCCACCACATAATCCGCCTGGTCGTGACGATCCACCAGCCGGAATCCCTGATCGGCCAGCGCCTCCCGGATGCCGCGCTCGCCGATGACCAGCACGGCCGCCCCCTCCGGCGCCTCCTGTCGCAGCCAGGCCGCCGTGGCCAACGCCGACGTGAACACCCGATCCTCGTCGACACGAATACCCAGACCGGCCAGCTTCTCCACATACTGGCCGGGCGTGCGGCTGGAATTGTTGGTCAGAAAGAGAAACGGCGTGCCCTCCGCCTGTAACTGAGCGATGAACTCCCGGGAGCCAGGCAACAGCTCCGTCCCGGCGTACACCACGCCATCCATGTCCAGCAGAAACGCTCGTATATCACGCAACGATCGTGCGACCATGATCTTCTACGACGATTCCTCCTTGTGAGATTCCGCCTCGGCGGCCGCCACATCAGACTCCACATCCACGGCAGCCGTGGCCACCGCCCAGGCCACGATCCCCCATGCCCCGCCGGAGATCAACAGGGCCAGCAGAATGGAGACGGGATTCAGGGGCACCTGTCCTCGCAGGATCCCGATCACGGCCAACAACAACCCCACGGCGGCCGCACCCAACCCAATCTTCAGCGGAGCCGACAGTCGCCTCATCCCTCCTCCTCCCCGGCCGGGCGCCAGTCCAGGACGTTCAACTGGAACTGCTGTCTGCCGTTCCATTCGTTCACCTCAAAAGTGAAGGCCAGATCGACGCGAGCGGGCATTCGATCCACCCACTCGCCCTGCTGAAAAGCGATCGCGTCGAATACCACGCGGCCGTCGCTCACCGTCAATCGCAGATGCCGCTGATCGGCCCCCACCGCCCGACAGGAACGCACGGTCACGCCACAGGCCATCAACACCGGCTGCTCGTTCCCATGGCCGCACGGCTCGACCCGCCTCAACAGCCCATACATATCCCGGTTCAAATCGCTCAGCTCCACCACCGCGTCAACGTACAGCCTGGGCACCAGGTCCTCATCAGACAGCTCCTCCCGGGCGATGGCCTGGAGCCGATCCTTGAGCTCGGACAGATGCTCATTGCGCACGGTGAACCCGGCCGCGGCCGCGTGGCCGCCATGCCGCACCAATAGATCCCGACAGCGATCCAACGCCCGCGTGATGTTGAACTCCGGGATCGAGCGGGCAGATCCCCGGCTGACTTCTTCTTCCTGGCGGACGACGATGGCCGGGCGATAGGTAGCTTCCACGATCTGCGACGCCACCAGCCCGACGACGCCGTGCTCATAGTGGGGCGCGGCCACCAGATGCAGGTAAGCCTCCTCCTCCAGCTGCATCAGCGCGTCCTCCGTGTAGCGCCGGGTGAGGTCCTGTCGCCGCTGGTTGAGCCGATTCAGCTCCGCCGCCAACGCGAGCGCCCGGGCGGGATCGTCCGTGGTCAACAGATCAAACGCCAGCATACCGGAGGACAGGCGGCCGGCCGCGTTGATGCGAGGCCCCAAGATGTATCCGATCGTCGTGGCCGTGACCCGACCCGGCCGCACTCCGGCCTGATCCATCAGCGCCAGCACGCCCCGACGCGTGGGCTCGTTCAGGCGCTCCAGGCCATGGCGCACCAGGTCACGGTTCTCGCCCAACAGCGGAACGATATCGGCCACGGTGCCCAGGGCGACCAGATCCAGGAGATCCTGCTCCCGCAGACCGCCATCGGGGATATCCCGGTCGTGTGCCGCGGCCCGCAGCAAGCCTCGAGCCAGATGATAGGCAACTCCCACGCCCGCCAGCGAGTCGAACGGATAGCGGCTATCCGCCCGTTTCGGGTTGATCACCGCGCGGGCGGGCGGCAGCTCGGGCCCGATCGAGTGGTGGTCAGTGATGATCATGTCCATGCCCAGGCGCTGGCCATACGCGACCTCCTCCACTGACCGGATTCCGCAATCGACCGTCACCACGACCCGACACCCCTCCTCCCGCAGCCGCCCCAACGCGTCGAAGTTCAGCCCGTATCCCTCGTCCACCCGATGAGGGATATAGGGGCGCACATCCCCACCCAGGGACTGCAGCGTGACCGTCATCAGCGCGGTGGACGTGACCCCGTCCGCGTCGAAATCGCCGTAGACGGCGATGCGCTCCCCACGGCGCAGGGCATAACGTAGCCGGGTGACCGCCTCGCTCACGCCCGCCAGCCGATAGGGATTGTTGGAGATCCCAGAGCCTTCGAGGAAAGCCTCCGCCTCCTCGGCCGAGGTGATCCCGCGTCGGGCGAGGACGCGCACCAGCAGCGGATGGAGATGGGATAAGCGAGCGGCGATCTCAGGCGAGGGGTCTGGGGCGATGACCCAATGTTTGGCTCGTGGCGGCACCGATTCCCCCTGCAATGTCGATGTCATGCGCTCCGTGCGAGAAAGCGGCTGCATTATAGCCCAGCCGGAGAGAACAGGCAACGCGTCGCAAGCCCCTGGAAGCCAAGATCCCCGGGCTTTAGAAGCCCGGGGATCCATCGAGGCGAGAGCCAGGGGAGGGTGGATACGGGGATCCGCCCTCCTCGCCATCGGTGGCTACGGAAAGCCGCCCTGCTGAAGCGTCACCGCCAACCTGTTGATCACAGCCATCCCTGATTGCGTGCGAACTCCGTGATGTAAGGGATCTCGGCTTGCTTTCCCTGATAGGCCTGGTAAGCGTAGTAGAACGCCACCAGATGCGGGAAGAAGAAGATGATCCACAGGAAAAACCCCAGACAGCCCAGGGTGACAAAGGTCAATATCAGGTAGACGATCATGGCGATGATCTCGTAGACGAACCCGACCACCCAGAAGATCGTGGAGTTGATGGCGTGGAAGCGCTGGAACGGTCGTCGCTTGTTCTCCTCCGCGATCAACAGGACCAGTGAGACCAGGGGGATTTGAAGGATGGCCAGCCCCAACCACGCCAGCGCGGCCATCAAACGATCATCGTCCGAAACCTCCACGTCGCCTCCTCCCTCCGGCACGGTCGGACCGGGCGCCGGCGAGGGCTTCTCGGGCTGCGCGGGCTCCTCCTCCGCCGGCTCAGCCTGAGCGGCCTCCTCTGTCGCAGACGGCTCCGCCTGCGAGGCCTCCTCCACGGACTCCGTGGCTTCCTCCGTCGGCCGGGCATCCGGAGATGTCTCTTCCCCCTCAACTTGGGGCTCCTCTGCCTCAGGCAGGTTCTCGTTGCGTTCCTCTTCCATCATCGTTCCCTTCCCTCCAGAAACTGATGAACCTCTTCCACTCCTCGCGATACGAGCGATATGGCCAGGCTGTCAACCGCCAGGCAGCATCACTCCATATCCGCTCCGGCCGCCGAGGTTGGCCAGTCATTGAATATTACGTCTAAGGGCCGCCTCGGGTTTCGCGCCCCGTCACGTCCATCATGCCACGATTGGGAGGCGAATACTTGACCGGCATCCGACCGATGGCTGACGATCGGGTATCCAATGGGACAGGAATGCCGCTTTGCACCTGCCCTTTCCCGGCCCGGTTCGGGTGGGCAAGGCCGGGCGAGGCAGGTGAGGGGCGAGAACCGGGAGGTCTCTTTTGAGAGGCTGCGCCCCTCAAAGCTTTCTGCTGTATCTCCACCGAAAAAGATACACTACCCGGCTGGCACCTTCCTTGGGAACGCGGGCTGGATATGCTACAATCCACGGGCACGGCTTCGAGAGGAGGCGCAGATGAACGAGCCGTCTCAGACCCGCGTGATCTTTATGGGGACGCCCGAGTTCTCCGTACCCAGCCTGGCCGCCCTGGTGGAGGGCGGCTACGATGTGGTCGCTGTGGTGACGCAGCCGGATCGCCCGGCCGGGCGAGGACGTAAGGTGGTCCCCTCCCCGGTGAAACAATACGCGCTGGACCACAGCCTGAAGGTATTGCAGCCGACCAGCGTGCGGAAGCCGGAGACGGTGGCGGAGCTGGCAGCCCTGCGTCCAGATGTCATCGTGGTGGCCGCCTACGGGAAGATCCTGCCCCCCGAGGTGCTGACATTGCCCCCCAAGGGCTGCGTCAACGTCCACGCGTCCCTGCTGCCCCGTCACCGAGGGGCGGCGCCCATCGTCGCCGCCATCCTGGCCGGGGACACGATCACCGGCACCACCATCATGCTCATGGACGAGGGGATGGACACGGGCCCCATTCTGGCACAGGCCACCCTGGAGATCCGGCCGGATGACACGGCGATCACGCTGGGGCAGCGGCTGGCCCGCCAGGGCGCCGAGCTGCTCGCGGCCACGCTCCCCATGTGGCTGGCAGGGGAGATCCATCCACAGCCCCAGCCCGAGGAGGGGGCGACGGTCTGCCGCCCGATTCGGAAGGAGCACGGCCGGATCGACTGGACACGTCCCGCCATCGAGATCGAGCGGATGGTGCGGGCGTACCAGCCATGGCCGGGCGCTTACACCTCATGGCAGGGACAGCCGCTGAAGATCCTTCGGGCGCACGTCGCGGAAGGCCCGGCGGAGCCCGGAAAGGTCATCCCGTGGGAGGGAGGAGCGGCCGTAGGCACGGGACAAGGGCTGCTGGTGCTGGAGGAGGTCCAGCCGGCGGGAAAGCGGGCCATGCCGATCCAGGACTTCCTGCGCGGCCGCCCGGCCTTCCTGGAGGCCCAATTGGGATAGGCCACAGGAATGGCAGCGCACCCATCCGTTGACCGTCAGCAGCAGCTGTGCTATCCTCAGGCGAACCTATCCTGAGGAGAAGCACCCGATGACATCGCCCGCTGTCGATATATCCTTCCACGTGCGATACGCCGAAACGGACGCCATGGGCATCGTCCATCACGCGGCCTACATCGTCTGGTTCGAGGAGGGGCGCAGCGCGTTTATGCGAGCCTGCGGCTTCCCTTACTCCGAAGTGGAGCGACGCGGCTATTGGTTTACCGTGGCCGAGGTGCACGCCCGCTTTCACGTGCCCGCTCGCTACGACGAGCGGGTGACCGTACGCACCCGCCTGGCCGAGCTGCGCAGCCGCGGCCTCACCTTCGCCTATGAGATACGCCGTTGCACGGACGACCAGCTGTTGGTCACCGGGGAGACCCGTCACATCTGCATCGATCACACCGGCACGGTGCGCCGGATCCCGCAGGACCTGCTGGCCATCCTGCGCTCGGCGCCCGTTAGCCAGGCCGGAGAAGCACCCACCCAGAGGAGGGAATCATGAAGGAGATCGTTCGCACGGAGAAGGCACCGCGTCCCGCCGGTCCCTATTCCCAGGGCGTCATCACCGGCGGACGGACCCTGTACGTGGCCGGCCAGGGGCCGGCGAACCCCGCCACCGGCGAGATCCCAGAGGGGATCGAGGCCCAGGTCACCCAATGCCTGGAGAACGTGAAGGCCATCGTCGAGGCGGCCGGCGCCACCATGGCCGACGTCGTCAAGGTCCACGCGTACCTGAAGGACATGGCCCACTTCCCGATCTACAACCAGGTCTACCAGCAATATTTCCCAGAGCCCTATCCGGCACGCACCACGGTGCAATCCGATCTCTCCGGCATCCTGGTGGAGATCGATGCGATCGTAGCGCTCCCGGATTAGGAGGTCCCCATGCGCCGCGATGACCTGGACACCCCCGCCCTGATCGTGGACCTGGATATCATGGAGGACAACATCCGGAGGCTCCAGGCCTACTGTGATGAGCATGGGATCCGCCTGCGCCCACATATCAAAACGCACAAGACGCCCGCCATCGCCCACATGCAGGCGCGAGCCGGGGCGCAGGGCATCGCCTGCCAGAAGCTGGGCGAGGCGGAGGTGTTCGCCGCGGCCGGCTTCGACGACATCCTGATCCCTTACAACATCGTGGGGCGCACCAAGCTGGAGCGGCTGGCACGCCTCATGCACCAATGCCATCTGATCGTGGCTGCCGACTCCATGACGACGGTGCGCGGGCTGGCCCAGGCCGCCGCCGAGGCCGGCCGCCCGCTGGACGTGATCATCGAACTGGAGGGGGAGATCGGACGAGCAGGCGTGCACACGCCCGAGGAGGCGATAGAGCTGGCGCGGGCGATCGAGGACGCGCCGGAGCTACGCTATCGCGGCGTGATGACCTATCCCAGCACGCCGGAATCCGCCCCTCGCCTGCGCGCCTTTTTAGACGCCCTGGCCGCGGCGGGGCTGCCGGCGGAGACGGTGAGCGGGGGCGGCACCGGGGCGGCCTATCACTCGCACGAGATCCCGGAGCTGACGGAGATTCGCGTGGGCACCTACGTGTATAACGACTGGAACACGGTGAAGCACGGCTGGTGCACACCGGAGCAGTGCGCCCAAAAGGTGATCTGCACAGTGGTCAGCCGCCCCACTCCGGACCGGGCCATCATCGACGGCGGCAGCAAGACCTTCTCCAGCGATGGTGGCCTGCCCATGGGTCGTATCGAGGAGTATCCCGACGCGGCCATCTACCGGATGAACGAGGAGCACGGCTACGTGGATATCAGCCGATGCCGCCGCAAGCCGGAGGTAGGCGAGCGGGTCACGGTGATCCCCAATCACGCCTGCCCCGTCAGCAATCTGTTCGACGTGATCTATGGGGTGCGCGGCGATCAGGTGGAGGCCATCTGGCCCATCCTGGCCCGCGGCAAGCTGCAATAGCGAACGCCGCCCGGCGCCGGCGTGGGAGCCGGAGCCGTTACGAGGGGATGCCGGCAGGCCGGACCGCCATACCCGGCCACACACAGCAGGCCGAGCTCCCACGCCCGGCCGCTTACCCAGCGACTGGCGCCGGCGTGGGAGCCGGCGCCGCTACGACGGGACGTCGGCGGCCGGACCGCCATATCCGGCCACACAGCAGGCCGAGCTCCCACGCCCGGCCGCACAACAGCAGATCAGCGACAGCATGGGAGCTGTCGCTGCGAAGGGAGATCACGAGGTGACGCAACCGAAACCGAACACGCTCATGGTGATCGGCGGAGGGCTGGCCGGATGTGAGGCCGCCTGGCAGGCCGCGCAGCGCGGCATTCAGGTCGAGCTGTACGAGATGCGCCCCGTGCGCCAGACGCCAGCCCATGTCACCGATAAACTGGCCGAGCTGGTCTGCTCCAACTCGCTGGGATCCAAGCTGCCCGACCGGGCCGCGGGCCTGCTCAAGACCGAGCTGCTACGACTGGGCTCCATGGTCCTGGCCTCCGCGTTCGAGACCGCGCTCCCGGCCGGGGGAGCGCTGGCCGTCGACCGGGAGGCGTTCGCCGATCTGGTCACCCGACGTATCGAGGAGCACCCCAACATTCGCGTCATCCGGGAGGAGGTCACCGCCATTCCCGCCGACCGACCCGTGATCGTGGCCAGCGGCCCCCTCACCTCGGACGCGCTGGCGGAGGACATCGCCCGGATCACCGGGCAGGAGTACCTGTACTTCTTCGACGCCATCGCCCCCACCATCACGGCCGAATCGATCAACATGGAGATCGCTTTTCGCGCCTCGCGCTACGGTCGTGGTGAACAGGAGGAGGGCGATTACATCAACTGCCCGCTGAACGAAGAGGAATACAACCGCTTCGTGGATGCATTGCTGGAGGCGGAGACCATCGAGCTGCGAGAGTTCGAGCGGCGCATGTGGGAGGATCCTCGCTTCTTCGAGGGCTGTCTGCCGGTGGAGATCATCGCCCGCCGGGGACGACAGGCGCTGGCGTTCGGCCCCATGCGCCCCGTAGGACTCATCGACCCGCGCACCGGCCGCCGCCCATATGCGGTGGTCCAGCTACGCCAGGACAACCTGGCCGGCACGCTTTATAACATGGTCGGCTTCCAGACGAACCTGAAGTGGAGCGAGCAACGCCGGGTTTTCCGCATGATCCCCGGGCTGGAACGCGCGGAGTTCGTCCGGTACGGGATGATGCACCGGAATACCTTCATCAACTCCCCCACGCTGCTCCGCCCGACCCTGCAATTCCGCCAGCGGGATGACCTCCTCTTCGCCGGGCAAATCACCGGCGTCGAGGGATACGTGGGCAACATCGGCACCGGGCTGGTGGCGGGGATCAACGCCGCCCGGCTGATACAGGGGCAGCCCCCGCTGGTCTTCCCCCCCACGTCGATGCTGGGCGCCCTCTGCCATTACATCACCCACGCTGAGCCCAAGGACTTTCAGCCCATGAAGGCCAACTTCAGCATCCTGCCCCCGCTGGCGAGGCGCATCCGGAAGAAGCGAGAGCGTTATCGGGCCTACGTGGCGCGAGCGCTGGCCGACCTGGAAGCGTTTGCCCGGGAGCATGGGCTGACGTTGAACCCCACGCCGATCCTGTGATCGTAGTGATGTCGCCCTGGTATCATTAGGAGGGAGACCGAGGTCGCCCCGGAGACACCAAGCTCGCATTGTAGATAGGTCCTCTCCTTGAGATAAAATACATCGTAAGAAGCGATATTCCGCCCTCGTCCCAGGCCGAGGAGTTATCGCCCGAG
>JAJRVX010000535.1:0-3056 GCA_024277095.1 Chloroflexota bacterium | reverse complement strand
TCCTGGGCATCCACCGCCAGCCCCACCGGCTCGTCGAAGTATCCCTCGATCACACCGCCGCCGCCGTACTGGGCCAGGAAATTCCCCTGCGGGTCGAACTTCTGCACCCGCTTGTTGCCCGTGTCGGTCACATACACATCCCCATTGGAGTCGATGGCGATGGCGCGCGGCCCCCACATCGCCACCGGCTGGCCAAGCTGTCCGTCCGTGCTGGCGAAGAAGCCCCACTTGGTCAGGAACTTCCCCTCCAGGGTGAACTTCTGGATGCGATGGTTCCAGGTGTCGGCCACGTAGACGTTGCCATCCCGGTCCACTGCCACGCCCCATGGCTCCTGGAATTGCCCATCGCCCAGCTGGAGCGGCCCGTCGCCGTCCGGGTCCACACAGCCCGGCTGTCCTTCCTCATATAGACGGCACTCCGATCCCCATCCGGTCAGGTAGTTCCCCTGGGGATCGAACACCTGGATGCGATGGTTCCCGCTGTCGGCCACCACGATGCGGCCGTCCGGCGCGATGGCGACCCCGCGCGGCGTCTTGAACTGCCCCGCCGCGTTGCCGGGCACCCCCGTGGAACCGATCTGTCGGATGGCGGCCACCTCCCGGAACCCCTTCTCATAGGGATCGATCACGGCGGCGGTCTCCACCGGGCCGGCGCCGAAATTCCAGATCTGGGAGGCGATGTCGCGCCGCACGTAGAGGTAGAAGTAGTGGACATAGGGCCACGCGTTGAGCGGCGTATCCCACTTCCGATACAGCACGATGTCCCGCAGCTTTTGTCGGCGCTCCGGATCCCGCAGCGCCCCCAGGATCCGCTCCCCGGTCAGCCCTTTGTAGTCCTCACGGGGCCACCACACCAGGCGATACTTGTAACGCAGGTACTTTCTCCCCAGGAACGGCTTCGCCTTGTCCTCGTTCTTGCTTCCCACGATCACCACGGGCGCGTCCAGCGCGTCCCGGGTCGGGTTGGCCCCGTAGAAGCGCTTGTTGGGGTACTCTCGCAGGTACCACTCCAGCGGCCAGGTGGAATCATCGTCATAGGCCACGACGATCTGCTTGTCCCCCACCGTCCGTCGGGAGATCATCTCGATCTCGTTCATCACGAACTTGACGTCCGGCGTGCCGTGCGCGTAGACCAGCATCTCGTTGACCAGATCGTAGTTGATGTAGTTGAGCATCCAGGTCACCCGCACGGTCCACAGCGTCATCCCGATGAGGAGCACGCCGCCCGCCACCAGCAGGCTCTGTCGACCTCCCAGGCGCTCCACGTATCCCCATGCCAGGTACACCACGACCACCGCGACCACCAGCGCGGCGATCCCCTGCGTGGTCGCGCTCAGCCCCTCGATCGTCTTGTCCTCGAAGGCCTGTCCGGTCATCACCCGACGCAGGAAGTCGCTCAGGGGGCCCAGCGCGAAGATCAGCACGGGCAGGGCGATGGCCAGGCCGATTCCGCCGCGCGAGCGTAGGGCCGGCCAGTCCGCCCTCTTCCACAGCCAGCCCACGAACCAGCCCCCCAGCAACGCCATGGGGAAGGCGAAGTGCACCGCCAGCCAGGGCATCTTCTCGCCCGCCCAGGTGTACGCGGCCCAGGTCAGGGCTACCCACCAGATCAGGTAGGGGATCAGCGGCACCGATCGTTGGGGTTCATCGGCGGGCTTCTCCCGCCGGCGGCGAGCCTCACCGACGGGGCGGCTCTCCTGATCCGGGCCCGCGCGGCGCCGTCGCCGCACCAGGAAGGCGATCGTCCCGCCGATGCTGAGCAGCATCGGCAGAAACTCGTAAAGGGGGACGATGAGGAAGTAGTAGTACCAGGGCTGTCCTCCCCGTTGCACCTCCTGCTGGGCCAGCCAGTACCCCAGGCTTCCGATGATCCCCGTGGCGAACCCCTTGCCGTTGGTGAAGAACGTGGTGAACAACAGCACGAAGATGGCGTAGAACAGGGCGGCTCCCCCCAGCCAGCGTTGGCGTGACCATCCCCATCCGATGGCGATGCTGACCAGGAACATGACCAGCAGGACGCTGCCCGAGCGCGCGATGCCGGTGGAGGAGTAATCGGTCGGGTTCCACCCCAATAGCTTGATCAGGAAGGGGCTGAAGAGGGGCAGGGAGAGCGTGACGACCCACACCAGGACGTCCATTTCCGGATAGGCGCGCGTCCGCTTCCCCAGCCCGACGAGCAGGACGTAGATCGCTCCGGCGAGCAGCACGACGCCGACGGCAAAGGCGCCGATGAGCGGCGAGATCTGGCCGGGCTCTGCCTTGATCGCTCCGTACAACCCGCCGACAGTCCCGCCGCCGCCGCCCGCGAACAGCAGCACGAAGAGGCTCCGGTAGCCCGGACGCGCCCACTCCTCCCGTAGGAAGTGCCATAGCAGAGAGACCACCAGGAAGCCGGCCAGGATGATCACGTAGATGAAGGCCACCTCCTTGATGGCGTAGGTGAAGGAGAGGGCCGCCGCGGTGAGATAGAGCCAGCGCGTCTGCCGGCTCTGCAGATAGCGGAAGACGGCGATGAGTAACACCATCTCCCACAGGGCGATCAGGATGTCATGGCGGACGTAGCGGGAGTAGTACAGCAGCGCGGGGGAGATGGTCATCATGACCGCAGCCGCCAGCGCTCCTATGCGCCCCAGCCAGGGCCGCAGATACCAGGCCAGCGCCACCAGCAGGGTCCCCGCCAGCGCCGTGGACATGCGCGCTGTGGCATCGTTCACGCCAAACAGGAAGTAGAACAGGGCGTTGATGTGGAACAGGAACGGGCCATGCATCATCGGGTTGTGTTCGTAGCCCCGTCCGTCGTACAAATGCCATGAGTACAGCGCGTGCAGGCTCTCATCGTGGCTCATGGATCGCCAGCCCAGCCCGTAGAAGCGGGCCACCAGGGCCACCACGATCAGGACGACATAAGCCGCCTTCTCCCAGTTCCACTGGAGCAACATCAGCAGCGGGATATCCCATGTTTGACGTGTCTCTGCCGCGTTCTTCTGCATGTCCATCCTCTGTCAAAAGGCAACGAGTGAATGAGTCAATGAGTCAGCGGGTGACCTTGCACGCTA